>MEEW01000200.1 GCA_001724985.1 Phenylobacterium sp. SCN 69-14 | reverse complement strand
CGCCTTGAGCGCGCTCACCACGTCCAGGCCCTGAACGACCCGGCCAAAGACCGTGTAGGCGCCGTTCAGATTGTCGTTCTGGCCCATCATCAGATAGAACTGGCTGTTGGCGCTGTCAGGCGAGCCGGCGCGCGCCATGCCCGCCACGCCGGGGCAGAACAGCCCCTGGGCCGAGGTCTTGAAGTCCGCCGTGACGAACATCTGGGCGTCGGGCTGCGTCACCACCGGGATGGAGCCCATGATGCCGCGCAGGCCCGGCCCGCTGTTCTCAACCGGGGCGAAGCCGCTGTCGCGGCCGCGACGGAAGGTGAACTCGCCCTTCAGGTCCGGCAGTTCGCTGCCGCCCGCGCCGGTGCCCTGAGGGTCGCCGGTCTGGGCCATGAAGTTCGGAATGACGCGGTGGAATTTCAGCCCGTCATAGAAGCCCTGATTGGTCAGGGTGCGGATGCGCTCAACATGGTTCGGCGCCGCGCGCGGCTCTAGCTCCACCAGGATGCGGCCCTTGGCCGTGTCGATCACCCACAGGTTCTCGGGCGCCACGGTGCGCCAATCGCCCGACTGGCCGCCCGACTGGGCCATCGCTCCACCGGCCAGCAGGGCCATGCCCGCCGCCAGCGCCATCACAGACTTGATCTTCAAACCCGACCTCAACCCTTCTTGACCTTGGCCAACACGCTCGCGGCGACGGCGGGGCTGACGAAGCTGTCGATCCGGCCGTCCAGCCGGGCGATTTCCTTCACCAGTCGCGAAGCGATGGCCTGATGCCGCGGATCGGCCATCAGGAACACCGTCTCTATGTCGCTGTTGAGGCGCTGATTCATCGCCGTCATCTGGAACTCATACTCGAAATCGGCGACGGCGCGCAGGCCGCGTATGATGACGCTGGCGTCCAGTTCCTCGGCGAAATGCATCAGCAGGCTGGAAAAAGGCCGCACCTCGATGTCGGCGTTGAAGCGCGCCACCTCGGCCTTGAGCATCTCGACCCGCTCGGCGGTCGAGAACAACGGGCCCTTGTCGTCGTTCTTGGCGACGCCGATGACCAGCCGGTCCACCAGCTTGACCGCCCGCCCGATGATATCGAGATGACCGTTGGTGACCGGATCGAAGGTGCCCGGATAAAGTCCGATACGCATGGCCGGCGGCCTCCCCATCGTTTGGGTCCGTTTAGCAGGTGCGAAATGAACGGCCTAGATTTTCTGACGCGGCTGTGATCGCCAAAGGGCGTCTATCTGTTGCACCGCATCCGTCGCGCCGGCGAAGACATGGCCGTCGACAGCCGCGATTTCCGCCGCGGGCGTGGCGCTGTTGCACAGGAAGGCGCCGTCAAACCGGGGCAGGTCCGACAGGCGCACGACCTCGGTCCGCTGCGGCGATCCGGCGCGGTCCAGCGCCTCGCGGATCAGGGCCTGCGCCACCCCGTCCAGCATGCGCGCCTCGGGCCAGACCACCGTCTCGCCCTCGATGAAGCCGACATTCCACAGCGAACCCTCGGAAATCCGACCCTCGGCGTCGGTGAACAGGGCGTCGTCGAAACCCGCCAGCCGCGCCATGCGCCGCGCCCGCAACAGGCCCATCGTGGCGACGTGCTTCAGATGCGGCGCCTCGCGGGCATAGACCTGGCTCTGCAGGCGGACCCCGTGCGGCAAGGGCGACGGCGGGGCCGAGACGCTGATCATCACCTGCGGCGCGCCGATCCAATCCGGCTGGCGCAGGGAAAGCTCATTTGAAAACAGGCTGACGCGCAGCCAGGCCTCATCCCGCCCGGCCAGCGCCGTCCGCATCTGATCGCGCAGGCGATCTTCGGCGACAGCCTCGCCGAACAGTTCGACCGCCGCACGGTTGAGGCGGTCCAGGTGCCGATCCAGCCCGCGCACCCCGCCCCCCTCCACGCGGAAAGAGGTCAGGGCGCCGTAGTTGAACAAGGCCTGGCGGCCCAGATCCTCAACCCCGGCAGGTCGGCCGTCGATCCAGAGTTCAGGAGCGACGGCCATGCAGGATCAGACCTCGCCGCCCTCGTCGGTCGACGTCTCGTTGACGTCGCCGTCTTCATCGTCGCCGCCGGAATCGGCCAGACGCTCGACCGAGACGACCTTCTCGTCCTTGCCGGTGCGGAAGATGGTCACGCCCTGGCTGGAGCGGCCAACGATGCGGACCTGGCTGACCGGGGTGCGGATCATCTGGCCGCCGTCCGTGACCAGCATCAGGTCGTCCGACTCCTCGACCGGGAAGGCGGCGGCCAGGCGCGTGCCCGCGCGACCGCCCAGGCCGTGCGCCGTCAGCCCCTGCCCGCCGCGACCCGTGCGGCGATACTCATAGGCCGAGGACCGCTTGCCGAAACCGGTTTCCGTGACCGTCAGGATGAACTGCTCGGCCGCGCCCAAGGCGGCGATACGCTCGGGCGAGATCGGGGCGTCGCCGGCCTCTTCGTCATCGGCCTCGACCGTGACGACATCCTCTTCCGCGTCCGCGCCAGCCAGCGCCTTACGCATGGCGTTGGCGTGCTTCACATAGGCGGCGCGTTCTTCCGGAGTCGCATCCACGCGGCCCAGAATGGCCATGGAGATGACCGTGTCGCCGTCCTGCAGGCGGATGCCCCGCACGCCGGTGGAGTCGCGGCCCTTGAACACACGCACGTCGTCGGCCTTGAAGCGGATGGCCCGGCCCAGAGCGGTCGTCAGCAGCACGTCGTCCTCAGCCGTGCACAGGCCGACGCCGACCATGCCGTCGCCGTCTTCCAGCTTCATGGCGATCTTGCCCGCGCGGTTCACCGTGGCGAAGTCGCTGAGCTTGTTGCGTCGCACGTCGCCCGACTGGGTGGCGAACATGATGTCGTAGTCGCCCCAGGTCGTTTCGTCTTCCGGTAGGGGCAGCACGTTCATGATGCTGTCGCCCGGCTCGATCGGCAGCAGGTTGACGAAGGCCTTGCCGCGCGACTGCGGATTGCCCAGCGGCAGGCGCCAGGTCTTCAGCTTATAGGCCTTGCCGTTGGTGGCGAAGAACAGGACCGGCGTGTGGGTCGAGGCGCTGAAGACGCTGGTGACGACGTCCTCATCCTTCATCGCCATGCCGCTGCGGCCCTTGCCGCCGCGATGCTGGGTCCGATAGGCGTTCAGCGCCACGCGCTTGACGTAGCCCGAGTGGGTCACGGTCACGACCATGTCCTCGCGCGGGATCAGGTCTTCGTCCTCCATCTCGGCGTCGCCCTCGCCAATGAGGGTGCGGCGATCGACGCCGAACTGATCCTTCACCAGCAGCAGGTCTTCGCGGATGATGGCCAGGACGTTCTTGCGATCCGACAGGATGGTCAGGTGGCCCTGGATGGTGTCGGCCAGCGTGCGCGCCTCGCCGAAGATGTCGTCGCGGCCCAGGCCCGTCAGACGCGACAGCGTCAGGGCCAGGATGGCGCGGGCCTGTTCATCGGTCAGGCGGATCTTGTCGCCCTCGACCAGGACGGTGCGCGGGTCGGCGATCAGCTCGACCAGGGCCATCATGTCCCCGACCGGCCAGGCCTTGGCCTGCAGCCGCTCGCGCGCCTCGGCCGGGTCTGCCGAGCTGCGGATGATGTGGATCACCTCGTCGATGTTGGCGACGGCGACGGCCAGACCGACCAGGACGTGGCCGCGATCGCGGGCCTTGGCCAGTTCGAACTTGACCCGGCGCACCACCACTTCCTCGCGGAAGTCGAGGAAGAGCTCCAGCAGCTTGCGCAGGCCCATCTGCTCGGGACGGCCGTGGTTCAGCGCCAGCATGTTGACGCCGAACGAGGATTGCAGCGCCGTATAGCGATACAGCTGGTTCAGGATCACATCGCCCGAAGCGTCGCGCTTCAGCTCGATGACGATGCGCATGCCCAGACGGTCGGACTCGTCGCGAACGTCGGCGATGCCTTCCAGCCGCTTCTCGCGCACCATTTCGGCGATGCGCTCGATCAGGGTCTGCTTGTTCACCTGGAACGGCAGTTCGGTGATGATGATGGCGTCGCGGTCCTTGCGGATCTCTTCGATCGACGCCTTGCCGCGCACGATGACCGAGCCGCGACCGTCGCGCAGGGCGTTGCGCGGGGCCGTGCGGCCCATGATCTCGCCGCCCGTGGGGAAGTCCGGCCCCGGCACAATGTCCAGCAGGGCGTCGTCCGACACGTCGGGGTCGTCCAGCAGGGCGACTGCGGCGTCGATCACTTCACGCAGGTTGTGCGGCGGGATGTTGGTCGCCATGCCGACGGCAATGCCGCCCGCGCCGTTGACCAGCAGGTTCGGAATCCGCGCCGGCAGGACGACAGGCTCCAGCTCCTTCTCGTCGTAGTTCGGCTGGAAATCGACCGTGTCCTTGTCGATGTCGGTCAGCAGGGCCACGGCGGCCGGGGCCATCTTGGCCTCGGTGTAACGCATGGAGGCCGGCATATCGCCGTCGACCGAGCCGAAGTTGCCCTGGCCGTCGACCAGCATAAGGCCCATGGAGAAGTCCTGGGCCATGCGGACCAGGGCCATGTAGACCGAAGCGTCGCCGTGCGGGTGGAACCGGCCCAGCACGTCGCCGACCACGCGGGCGCACTTCGAATAGGCGCGCTCCGGCGTCATGTTCAGATCGTGCATCGAATAGAGGATGCGACGATGCACCGGCTTCAGACCGTCGCGCGCGTCCGGCAGGGCCCGGCTGACGATCACGCTCATGGCGTAGTCGAGATAGGAGCGTTTCAGCTCATCCTCGATGGTGATGGTCGAAATATCGCCCGGCGCCATGGGGGCGGCGTTTTGGTAGCTGTCGTCGGTCAAGGAAATCAGGCTTTAGATGGCCGGAATCGGAACGTGATCCGCTATTCAGGTTTCTATCATCAGGGGGCCGTGGTGGCAAAGAAACGCCGCTGAAATCCCCGCGTGTAAAAGGACAGGAAATTCATGCGCTTGACACCAACCGCCTTCATCGCGCCCGGCGTTCTGGCGATCGCCCTCGCCGCAGGCGCCGCGTCGGCTCAACAACATGCGGGCCATGCAGGCCATACGCCGGATCAGCACGCCGCCCACATGGCCATGATGCGCGCTGCGCCGGGCCAGACCTCTCAGGTCGCCATCATCAACGGCCAGGGCACCGACATCGGCAAGGCCACCCTGACGCAGGGCTCGACCGGCCTGCTGATCAAGGTCGAGGCCACGGGCCTGACGCCCGGCTGGCACGGCATCCACATCCACGCCACGGGCCAGTGCGAGGCGCCCTTCACCTCGGCCGGCGCTCACATCAACCACGGCGATCCCAAGATGCCCCACGGCCTGCTGAACGCTGAAGGCCCCGATGACGGCGACCTGCCCAACGTCTTCGCCGACGCCGCCGGCGCCGTGAACGCCGAGGTCTTCACCAGCCACGCCCGCCTGTCGCAGAACGGCCCCGGCCAGTGGCTGCTGGACGCCGACGGCTCGGCCCTGGTGATCCACGCCAACGCCGACGATCACTCCAGCCAGCCGATCGG
>MEEW01000199.1 GCA_001724985.1 Phenylobacterium sp. SCN 69-14 | reverse complement strand
GCGCAATTGGCCGGTGCTGTCGAGCCCCGGCAGGCGCGAGTATGTTGTTCTGCGGGTAAGGCTGAGCGACGGAAGCGGCGGCTGGGGTGAAGCGCAGACAATCGGAACCTGGGGCGGTGACGATGGGGCGCGGTATGGCGAAACGCCCAAGGGCGCTATTTCGATCATTCATGACTGGCTTGTTCCAGCTCTCGCTGACGTCGATGTGACGGAATTGGCGTCTGTGCATGGCGCGATGGATCGTGCGCTGCGCGGTTATCCCTATGCGAAGGCGGGTCTGGAGGTCGCGATCCTCGACCTCTCGCGCCTGGCCTCCGAGTACGGCCGCGAGATCCACCCCTGCAAGGCGTGCTTCTCGACCGCCCCAGCCCTCTGCCACTGGCCGTGTTCCTGCTATCCGAACTACGGCATGGGCCAGGTCCACGACTGGATGAACGAGATCTATCCCATGTGGGTCGAGGCGCACGGGGTCATGATCGTGACGCCGGTGAACTGGTACCAGACCTCCTCGCCGCTGAAGCTGATGATCGACCGCCTGGTCTGCGCCGACGGCGGCAATCGCGACCCCACGCTCACCCACGGCAAGGACGCGAGGAAGGCCAAGGAAGAGGAGCTGAAGGGCTGGGCCTATCCCAAGCACCTGGAGGGCCGGGTGTTCTCGGTCGTCGTCCATGGCGACGTCGAGGGGGCCGAGAACGTCCGCCGCAGCGTGTCGGACTGGCTGCGGTTCATGGACCTGGCGCCGGCGGGCGTGAACGCCGAGCTCGACCGCTATATCGGCTACTGGGAGCCCTATGCGACCAGCCACCAGGCGCTGGACGCCGACGCCGCCATCCAGGAAGAGGTCCGCAACGCGGCCCGCACCCTGGTCGAAGCCGCGCACGCCCGCCACGCCGGCAAGATGCTGATGGCCGGCCGGCGCCTGAAGCCGCCACGGCAGAAATAGCGCCGGGCGAGGCGGGCTATTTCGTCCGAAGGCGCAGTTCGCCGAGGATGCGGGCGAGGTCGCCTTCGCGGAAGGGCTTCTGGAGGACGGGAGAGCCCTTGTCGGCGTCGCGCAGGCCCGCATCGCCATAGCCGGTGGCGAAGGCGAACGGGGCGCTTTTTTCCCTCAGGAGGTCGGCCAGGGGGGAGATCGGTTGGCCGCCGAGGTTCACATCCAGCACGGCGCAGTCGAGTTCGACCGAATTGACCAGCTCAATGGCTTCTTCCAGCCGCGAAGCGGGGCCGACGACCTGGCATCCCAGGTCTTCGAGCATGTCCTCGATGAGCATCGAGACCATCATTTCGTCCTCGACCACGAGCACGCGCAGACCGGTCAGATCAGGCGTCGTGCTCATTTCGAAGGCTCCGGACCGCGCAAGGGTGACTCCTTCGGCATGCCTGCTCGATTTGAACGAAGGCCGTTTTTGTACTTTAGATCGAGGCCCGGGGCGAGGGGTCAGTCACGCGCGGACCGGGCGGGCGCCGAGATCTTGAGCGCGGTGATGCGGTTGCGCTCGCGCCGCACGATCTGGAAGCGGTGGCCGTGGAAGGTCCAGGTCTGGCCGACCTTGGGAATGGTCTGGGCCTCGTGGATGACCAGGCCCGCGACGGTGACAGCGTCGTCGTCGGGCAGGTCCCAGTCCAGGGCGCGGTTGAGGTCGCGGATGGCGACCCAGCCGTCCACCACCACCGAGCCGTCGGCCTGGCGGCGCACGCCTTCCAGGGCGCTGTCGTGCTCGTCCTCGATCTCGCCGACGATCTCCTCGAGGATGTCCTCCAGGGTGATGAGGCCCCGCAGGGCGCCGTATTCGTCGACCACCAGGGCGAAGTGGACCTGACGCTTGAGGAAGGCGGCGAGCTGGTCCTTCAGGCTGGTGGTCTCGGGGATGAACCAGGGCTCGCGGGCGAGGGCGGGGACGTCGAGCGCCTCCAGCTTGCCGCCCGAGGCGGCGAGGGCGGCCAGGACGTCCTTGGCGTGCAGCACCCCGACGATGTTCTCCGGGTCGTCGCGATAGAGCGGCACGCGGCTGTGGCCGGTCTCCAGAAGGTCCTCCAGCAGGGCCTTGGCCGGCTGGTCGGCGTCGATCATCGAGATCGCGCTGCGGTGGACCATGACCTGGGTCACGTCCATCTCCGACAGGTCCAGCACCCCGCCCAGCATGTGGCGGTCGCGCGCTTCGACCAGGCCCTCGGCGTGGTGGTACTCGACCGCGCCGCGAATCTCCTCGTGGGCGGCCAGGACGTCGGTCTCCATGGAGAGGTTGATGCCGAAGGGCTTGAGGGTCCGGCGCACGATCCACTGGGCGCCGTTGGCGAGCGGGCCGAAGATGCGCACCACCCACCAGGTCGGGATCGAGAGGGCGCGGGCCACGTCGTCGGCGCGGGCGATGGCCAGGGTCTTGGGCAGAATCTCGCTGAAGACCACGATCAGCACGGTCATGACCGCCGTGGCGAGCAGGGCGCCGACCGGGCCGGGAAAAGCCGCCGACAGCGTCAGGGTGGCGAGGGCCGAGGCGCCGATGTTGATGGCGTTGTTGGAGAGCAGGATGGCGCCGATCATCTTCTCCTGATCGGCCATCATGCGGTTGACGCGGCGGGCGGCGCGGTCGCCTTCGCGCTCGAGCTGGTGCATCCGCGCGCGGCTGGCGGCGGTCATCGAGGTCTCGGCGGCCGAGATCAGGCCCGAGAGGCTGAGGAGCACGACCAGCGCGGGCGCCAGGCCCGCGAGGACGGCCACGATGCTCAAGGCAGGGCTCCCTCCGCCACCAGGAAGTCACGCACGGCGGCGGCGTCGACATCCTTGGCCACGAAGGTCTCGCCCAGGGCGCGGGCGAGCACGAAGGTCAGCTTGCCGCCCTCGGCCTTCTTGTCCTGGCCCATGTGGCGGACCAGGGCCTCGGCCGGGAAGGCGCCGGAGGCGACCTGGGAGAGGCGGGTCGGCAGGCCGGCGGCGGCGATGGCGGCCTCGGCGCGCTCGGCGTCCTGACCGCTGCACAGGCCCTGGGCGGCCGAGAAGCGGAAGGCGATGGCGCTGCCGGCGGCGACCGCCTCGCCGTGCAGCAGGGCCTCGCCGTAGCCGGTCTCGGCCTCCAGCGCGTGGCCGAAGGTGTGGCCGAGATTGAGCAGGGCTCGACGGCCGGCCTCCTTCTCGTCCTCGGCGACGATTTCGGCCTTCATCTCCACCGAGCGGGCGACGGCGTAGGCGAGGGCGTCCGCATCGCGGGCGAGGACCGCGCCGCTGTTGGCCTCAAGCCACTCGAAGAAGGCGAAGTCGCCCAGCAGGCCGTACTTGACGACCTCGGCGTAGCCGGCGCGCATCTCGCGGGCGGGCAGGGTGGCCAGCACGTCGAGATCGGCCAGCACCAGGCGTGGCTGGTGGAAGGCGCCGATCAGGTTCTTGCCGTGCGGCGTGTCGATGGCGGTCTTGCCGCCGACCGAGGAATCGACCTGGGCCAGCAGGGTGGTGGGGATCTGGATGAAGTCGATCCCGCGCTTGTAGATCGCCGCGGCGAAGCCGGCGAGGTCGCCGACCACCCCGCCGCCGAAGGCGACGATCAGGTCGCCGCGGTCGAGGCCCAGCGCCAGCAGGCGCTCGGAGACGTCGGCCAGCCCTTCCCAGCTCTTGGTCTGCTCGCCCGGCGGCACGACGACCGGATGGCTCTCGATCCCGGCGGCGGCGAGGGCGGCGGTCAGGCGCGCGCCGTGCAGGCCCCAGACCGTCTCGTCGCTGACGACGGCGGTGCGGCCGCGCTTCAGGAACGGGGCGCAGAGCGTCCCGGCGGCGTCCAGCAGGCCCTGACCGACCACCACGTCATAGGCGCGGGCCCCCAGTCCGACGGGGATGGTGCGGTTCATTGCGAGGGTTCCTGCAGGTGGGCGGCGAGCGCGCGGAGGATCTGGTCGACCGCGACGTGGTGGGGGGTGTCGCCGGTCTCGACCATGATGTCGGCCTCGGCGTAGATCGGGTAGCGGGTCTGGGCCAGGTCGGTCAGCACCGCCAGCGGGTCCTTGCCCGAGACCAGGGGGCGGGTGTCCTTGCGCCCGATGCGGCGGGCCAGGATGTCGAGGTCGGCCTTGAGCCAGACCGAGACCGCCTTTTCCTTGATGAGGCGGCGGGTCTCGTCGTTCATGAAGGCGCCGCCCCCGGTGGCCAGCACGTGCGGCGGGTCTTCGAGCAGGCGGGCGATCACCCGGCGCTCGCCTTCGCGGAAGGCCGGCTCGCCCATCTCGGCGAAGATGTCGGGGATGGAGCGGCCGGCGGCCGTCTCGATCTCGTGATCGGCGTCGCGGAACGGCAGGTCGAGGGCGTTGGCCAGGCGACGGCCGACGCTGGATTTGCCGACCCCCATGAGGCCCACGAGGGCGATGGTGCGGGCGCGCAGCGGTGTGTAACGGTCCATGAACGGCGCAGGTCTTACACGAGCAGGACCCTTTGCGCCAACTGCGCTTGGGCGGAAGAGGTCGTAAGGGACGATGGCGGACGGCGCGGCCTGGATCGAGGCGTTCCTGGAGATGATGGCCGGGGAGCGGGCCAGCGCGCGCAACACCCTGACCGCCTACGCCCGGGACCTGGCCGACGCCCAGGCTTTCCTGAAGCCGCGCGGCCACGACCTGGCCAGCGCCGGGGCCGGGGCGATCGAAGCCTATTTCGCGGCCTTGAGCGACCGGGGGCTGTCGCCGGCGACGGCGGCGCGGCGGCGCTCGGCGGTGCGGCAGTTCTATCGCTTCGTGCTGGGCGAGGGGTGGCGGAGCGACGATCCTTCGCGGCGGGTGGACGCGCCCAGGAAGGGCCGGCCGCTGCCCAAGGTGCTGAGCCGCGCCGAGGTTGACGCGATCATCGCGGCGGCCGGGGCGCGGGACGGGGCGCAGGGGCTGCGGCTCTCGTGCATGATCGAGCTGGCCTACGCCTCGGGCCTGCGCATTTCGGAGCTGACCGCCCTGCCGCTGGCGGCGCTGGCGCGCGATCCGACCTATCTGATCGTCAAGGGCAAGGGCGGCAAGGAGCGGCTGGCCCCGCTGAACGATGCGGCGCGGGCGGCGGTGAAGGCCTATCTGGAGGTGCGAAAGGGCTTCCTGCCCCGAAAGACGGAGGGCGGGGGCGATGCGGCGAACCCGTGGCTGTTTCCCTCGCGCGGCAAGGCCGGGCGGCTGACGCCCAGGCGCTTCGCCCAACTGCTGGACGAGGCGGCGGCGGATGCGGGGATCGACCCGGCGCGGGTCAGCCCGCACGTGCTGCGCCACGCCTTCGCCACCCACCTGCTGGAGGGCGGGGCCGACCTGCGCATCGTCCAGAAGCTGCTGGGCCACGCCGACATCGCCACCACCCAGATCTACACCCACGTCGCCGGCGAGCGCCTGCGCGAGGTGGTGGAGACCAAGCACCCGCTGGGGCGGAAGGGGTAGCTGGGGAATAGATGCTCCCCCGGTGGGGGAGCTGTCAGCCGCATGGCTGACTGAGGGGGCTTGCCGAGTCAGCAGTCCCCCTCCGTC
>MEEW01000198.1 GCA_001724985.1 Phenylobacterium sp. SCN 69-14 | reverse complement strand
CATCACCAGCGGCACCCGCGTGGTCATCCTGACGGAAGACTGGACTTATTCCGAGCGCGCCAAGGACTAGGCGCCTCGAAGAGCTGGAATGTTCGCGCCTCCCTTGGTCTCCAGGGGAGGCGTTTCCTTAGGGGGCGCGGCCCGCCGGGCGGTGACGATCTTCACCGGCTTGGCCAGGATCTCGCCCTTCATCACCCCTTCGCCGGCCGTGGGGGAGGTGGGTTCGGCGAGGATCTTCTTCACCGTGTCCATGCCCTCGACCACCTTGCCGAACACCGCAAAGCCCAGGTTGTCGCCGGACTGCCGGGGATCGGCGTCCATATAGGGCATGTCGCCGACGCAGATGAAGAAGTCAGAGGTGGCGGTGCCCGGCGCGGTGCGGCCCATGGAGAGCGCGCCATTGACGTGCGAGAGGCCGGTCTTGGTGGTCGGCTCGTGGGCGATGGGCTTCAGGACCCGTTTGGGATCGTTCTGCACCCCGCCCTGCACCAGCCCGTAGTCCGGCGCGTTCGGGACCTTCGAGGCCCGATAGAAGGTCGCGCCGTCGAAGCGCTTCTCGTCGACATAGCGCAGGAAGTTCCCCGCCGTGATCGGCGCCTTGTCCGGATAGACCTCGACCAGGATCGGCCCGTCGGCGGTGTCCAGNCGTCGGCGGTGTCCAGCGCCACCCGCACGGCGCCGGCAGCCGCCTCCGGCCCGGGGGTTGTCTGGGCGCTGGCTGCGGAGGCCAGGGCCGCCGCGGCGAACGCGGCCAGGAACAGTCGGCGTTTCATGCGGTGACCTCCGATCAGGATGAGGAGCTTACCGCCTGCGCCTCCAGGGGCAACGGCGAACCCGGCGCTGGGGTTACGCCAATTCGATGGACGCGGCGATGTCGGCGATCGAGCGGAACAGCGTCAGCGAGTCGTCGCGGGACGGGAGGAAACCGCGGCGCACCCAGAAGGCGGCCGCGTCGTCGTCCACCGCGTTGACGATCAGCGCCCGCCCCCCGATGAGCCGGGCGGCGACGACGCAGCGTTGAAGCGCGTGTTTGAGCAAGCCCGTTCCGACGCCCCTGCCTGCCCAGTCGCTGTCCGTCGCAAGCTGGCCGAGCAGCAGACAGGGAACGGGATCGGGCGGCTGGCCGGTGCGGATCGAGCGAGGCAGGCGACCCGGTACGACCGCCGTCGGCGCAAGGCCGTAATAGCCGACCACGCGACCGGCCTCATGAACGACCATCACGGCGGTGAAGCCCTTCTCCTGGTTGGAAAGCGCGCGCATCTTGAGCCAACGGTCCAGGGACGGCTTGCCGCAGGAGAACTCCGATGTGCCGTGCGTGGCCGTCAGCGGTTCCGGGCCGGACAGCAGCAAGGCCTAGGTTCCGTTCGCCTGATCGTCTGTTTCCCACGGCGCAGCGCGCCGGACCACATCCACCATTTGCGGAACGGGCGCGGCCGGCCCGGACACGGCGGCCATGAAGGCGTCGAAACCGTCCGGGCTCATGCGGACCAAGGTCGTCTCCAGCAGCACCTCTTCAGCCGCGCGCACGGCGGCCTCGCGCACGAAATCGGTGCGCGAATGTCCCCGCAGTCGCGCCGCGCGGTCGATGATGGCGAGGTCGGCGTCGGGGAGCCGCATCGAAAGCGGATGCGGCTTGGGTTGGGCTGATCGCGGCATGGGCGCCTCCACCCCTATCCAGATAGCCGTGTGTATTGCATTTTTCAATACAAGGCGGGGCGCGTTCCCTGCATGGCCATGGAAATCGGCCAGAATCCAGCCTCGCGCGAGTGACGCGCTTGAGGAACGAAGACGGATTGGTCTGAAAAAGTGGCTCCCCGAGCAGGACTCGAACCTGCGACAAGTCGGTTAACAGCCGACTGCTCTACCAACTGAGCTATCGGGGATCACGTTGGAGGCCGGGCATATACCCAGGCCCGGCCCGGTGCGCAAGCGCTCAAATCCACTTTGCCCACAGATCGAAAAAAGAGCCCGGCCGGGGCCGGGCTTTGAACGAAGTTTGGTGATGGTGGGGTGTCTTCAAGGAAGACATGGCGAAGGTTCGGCCTGGATGGTTAATCGAGGCTTAACGTCGGCGGCCTCCCGACGCACTCGACGCCGCGGCCGGGCGCGGCTACTCAGCGGGCCGGTCTGGAGAGGACGGGCATGCGCATCCATTTCACCGGCGTGGCGGGAGCGGGGATGAGCGCCGTGGCCCTGATGATGCGCAGCGCCGGCCACGAGGTCTCCGGATCGGACGAGGACGTCTTTCCGCCGATGTCGACCTATGTGGAGGGCCTGGGCTTCCCGTTCCATCGGAGGTTTGCGCCCGAAAACCTGCCGCCGGGCCTGGACCTGCTGGTGCTGGGCGCCAGCGCCAAGCTGGGGGGCGAGGCCAATCCCGAGGTGGCCGCGGCCCGCGCGCGAGGCGTTCGAATCACCACCTTCGCCGAGTTGCTGGGCGAGACGACCGCCGCGCGCGACGTGACCGTGGTCGCCGGCTCGTTCGGCAAGTCGACCTGCAGCGCGCTGGCCGCCCATGTCCTGAACCAGGCCGGGGCCGATCCAGGCTGGATGGTCGGGGCGATCTCGCCCTCGCTGCCGGCGACCGGCCAGTGGGGCTCGGGCCCGGTGATCCTGGAGGGCGACGAGTACGTGGTCTCGGCCAGCGACCACCGCTCGAAGTTCGCGCTCTACGCGCCGGGGCGCCTGCTGCTGACCTCGCTGATCCACGACCACGTCAACGTCTTTCCGACCTTCGCCGAGTACGAGGCGCCGTTCCGCGAGCTGTTGCGGGGCCTGCCGGACGATGGCCTGGCCGTCCTGCGCGACCATCCGGCCATCCGCGCGATCGCCGCCGAGACCCGCGCGCGCATCGTCTGGTACGACACCTTGCCGTGCAATGGTTGGTTCGCGCGGGACATCGCCTATGGCGAGACGACCCGCTTCGAGCTGGCCGGTCCGGGCGGGCGGGCCTTGCGCCTCTCCACCGGCCTGCTGGGCGCGCACAATGTCGAGAACATCGTCGGCGTCGCCGCCCTTCTGCTGGAACAAGGCCTGGTGTCCGAGGCGGATCTGGCCTCCGGCGTGGCCAGCTTCGCCGGCATCCGCCGCCGCCTGGACCGCCTGACGATCGCCTCGCGCGTCCCGGTCATCGAGGGCTTCGGCAGTTCCTACGAGAAGGCCCGCTCGGCCATCGAGGCCGTGCGCCTGCACTATCCGCAGCGTCCGCTGGTGGTGGTGTTCGAGCCGCACGCCTTCTCCTGGCGCAGCCGCGAGGCCTTGCCCTGGTACGACACCGTGTTCGAGGGCGTGGAGAAGGTGCTGCTGATCCCGCCGCCCACCCACGGCGCGGCCAGCCATCACCAGTCGAGCTTCGAGGACATCCTCGAGCGCATCGCCGCCGCCGGGGTGGCGGTGGAGGGCGTGGCCGACGCCGCCTCGGCCACGCAAGCCCTGTCGCACCTGATCGGCGGCGAGGTGGTGCTTTTGCTGTCGTCCGGGCCGCTCCTGGGCCTGCCGGGCAGCCTGCCGCCGGTCTTCGAACGCCTCTACGCCTGATCCTTGAACAGCGCCCGCTTGGGGCCGAGATAGCCGAACAGAAAGGCGGCGACCTTGCGCATCTGGATCTCCTCGCTGCCCTCGGTGATCCGATAGCGGCGGTGGTGGCGATAGATGTGCTCGAATGGCTTGTGCCGCGAATAGCCGATGCCGCCATGCACCTGCATGGCCTGGTCGGCGGCCTGGCAGACCAGGCGGTTAGCCCAGTAGTTGCACATCGAGACCTTGTCGGAGATCTGCCGCTCGATCTCCTTGTGCGGCATGCGGTCCATCTCCCAGGCGGTCTTGCGGATCAGCAAGCGCAGCATCTCGGCCTGGGTGGCCAGCTCCACCAGCGGCCACTGGATGGCCTGGTTCTCGGCCAGGGCCTTGCCGAACGGCTTGCGGGCGCGGGCGTACTTCACGCTCTCCTCGATGCAGTAGACCGCCGCGCCCAGCGACGAGGCCGCCTGGCGGATGCGGTTCTGGTGCACGAAGGATTGGCCCAGCCCCAGGCCGCGGTCGATCTGGCCCCAATAGCTGTCCTCGGGAATCCACACGTCGGTGAAGCTGACCCGCGGGTGGTCGGTGGGCATGTTGAAGGTCCACAGCCATTCCTCGACCTTCACGCCGGGCGCGTCGGCCGGCACGATGAAGCAGGTGATGCCGGTCGCATCGCCGTCCTCGCCGCTGGTGCGCGCGAACACCATGCAGTGGGTGGCCACGTGCATGCCCGTCGACCACATCTTTTCGCCGTTGATCAGCCAGCCGGGCTGGCCGTCGCGGTCCTGGCGGACGGCGCGCGTCTCCATGTGGGTGGCGTCCGACCCATGGTTCGGCTCGGTCAGGCCGAAGATGGTCCGCATCTGGCCGGCCAGCAGCTTGGCCGAATCGCGCTCGTACTGGGCGTTGGTCGCGAATTCCTTGAACATCAGGATGAACGGGTTGTTGCCGACGATGGAGTGCTCGTTCTGCAGGTCGTTGTGCAGGCCCAGCCCCTTGGCGGCCAGATGCTCGCGGATCACCGCCATGTCGAGGTTGCTGCCGTTCTTGCCGCCCATCTCCGCGGGCCAGGCGTAGCGCAGGTGCCCGGCCGCATCGGCCCGCCGCCGGGCCTCGGCCAGCAGTTCCTCCCATTCGCGCTTGGGCAGGCCGCCGGCCTCCCAGTCGGTGCGCTCGTACTCGCGCCGGTGGTCGAAGAACCGGATATTGTCGTTCTCGTTCTCCAGCGGCTTGATCTGCGCCTCGATGAAGGCGTCCAGCTCGGCCAGATACGCGACCAGCTCCGGCGACAGGCTGAAGTCCATGGCGTCTCTCCCTGTTTTCCCGCCAGCCTAACCCAGGTTTCCGCTGACGCCGGGTCAGCCGCCGGTTGACGCGGCGTCGCCGTTTACAGCCGCCCTCCGACGCCGCCTGATAGGCGAAGGACACGAAGGACGGCGGGCGATGTCGGATCAGGTGCGCGCGGGGCTCGAGCGGCTGGCCTCGCGCCTCGGCGGGGAGGGGGCGCAACTCGCCGACCTCCAGCGGCTCTCGGGCGGGGCGAGCATGGAGACCTGGGCCTTCGCGGTCCTGGGCGCCCAGGGCGCGCGCCAGGAGCTGGTCCTGCGCCGCCGCGCCGCGCCGATGGACCCCGGGGAGGGCCGCTCGGTGTCGCTGGCCACCGAGGCGGCCCTGATCGTCGCAGCCCAGCAGGCCGGCGCGCCGGTCGCCGAGCTGGTGCATCTGGCCGCGCCGCAGGACGGCCTGGGCGAAGCGCATGTCACCCGCCGCGTCTCGGGCGAGACCCTGGGCCGCAAGATCGTCTCCGACCCGCGCTTCGAGGCCGTGCGCCCGCGCCTTGCGCGCCAGTGCGGGGCGATCCTCGCCCAGATCCATTCCGCCGCCCCGCCGCCGGGCCTCAAGACCGTGGATGCGCTGGAAGAGCTCGCCCGCTACGAGGAGGCCTACCGCAGGTCGGGCGCCGAGCGGCCGATCCTCGAACTGGCCTTCCAGCACCTGAAGCGGCACGCCCCGCCGCCGGTCGCCCCGATGCTGCTGCACGGCGATTTCCGCAACGGCAATCTGATGATCGACCCTGAGCAGGGCGTGGTCGCCGTGCTGGACTGGGAGCTGTCCCACTGCGGCGACCCGGCCGAGGACCTCGGCTGGATCTGCGTCAATTCCTGGCGCTTCGGCCGCGCCGACCGGCCGGTCGGGGGCTTTGGCGAATACCAGGATTTGCTGGAGGGCTACCGCGCCGCCGGCGGGGCGGACATCCCGCTTTCCCGCCTGCGCTACTGGCAGGCTCTCGGTTCGCTGAAATGGGGCGTCATGTGCCTGATGATGTACGCCAGCTACGCCACCGGCGCCGAAAGCTCGGTCGAGCGGCCGATGATCGGCCGCCGGGTCTCCGAGACCGAGATCGACCTCGTCACCTTGCTGGAGAAGGGCCTGTGATCGAGCATCCGAAAGCCGAGGAGCTGGTCGAGGCCGTGGCCCGCTTCCTCGATGGCGTGCGCCCCCAGCTCAATCCGCGCGACGCCTTCCTGGCCCGGGTCGCCGCCAACGCCCTGGGCGCGGTGCGCCGCGAGCTGCAGCACGGCCCCGCCGCCGAGGCCGCGGCCAGCGAGCGGCTGACCGCCCTGCTGGGGCGCGAAGGGACGCTGGCCGAACTCAACGCCGACCTTTGCGCGCGGCTGCGGA
>MEEW01000197.1 GCA_001724985.1 Phenylobacterium sp. SCN 69-14 | reverse complement strand
AAGACATCGAACGCTTCTTCATGACCATCCCGGAGGCCACGCAGCTCGTGCTGCATGCCACCGCCGCCTGCGCCGAGGATGCGGTCAATTCCCATGCTCGGCTGTTCCTGCTGGAAATGGGCGCGCCGGTGCGGATCATGGATCTGGCCCGTCAGATGATCGAGCTTTCCGGCCATGTTCCCGGCCGCGACATCGACATCGAGGTCACTGGCCTGCGCCCGGGCGAGAAGCTTACCGAAGCCTTGCTCGACGAGACCGAGCGCTCCCTGCCCTGCGCGCCCAAGGTGATGGAGGTGGTCTCGGCCTCGGCGCTGCGCATCACCCAGAACCACCTGATGGAGTTGGAGGCGCTCGCCGAACAGGGCTTGATGGACGAGGTCCGCGTCCGACTGTTCGACATCGTCGCCCAGATTCGCGGCGAGAAGCCCGTTGCACCCGCTCTGCGGGTCGTTTCCAACGCGTGACGCCGGCGTGGGGAGCGGCTAAGTCCTCCCCATGGCGCTCATCCTGGTCACCGGCTCAGCCGGCTTCATCGGCTCCCACGTCGCCCACCGCCTGCTCGATCGCGGCGACGAGGTCGTGGGCCTCGACAATCTCAACCCGTACTACGACCCGACCCTGAAACAGGCGCGCCTGGCCAGGCTGGAAGCTCGGCCCGGCTACCGGCACGTCCCCATCGACCTTGCCGACCGCGACGGCGTCGCCCGGCTCTTCAGCGAGCACCGGCCCCAGCGGGTCGTGAACCTCGCCGCCCAGGCCGGCGTTCGCTACAGCCTCGAACAGCCCGCCGCCTACGTCGACTCCAACCTGGTCGGCTTCGCCAACATCCTCGAAGGCTGCCGCGCGGTCCAAGCCGAACACTTGGTCTTCGCCTCGACCAGCACCGTATACGGGGCTAACGCGAAGTTCCCCTCGTCCGTGCACGATCCGGTGCACCACCCGATCACGCTCTACTCGGCGAGCAAGCTCGCGAACGAAGCGATGGCCCACGCCTATGCGCACCTCTTCGGCATCCCCAGCACGGGCCTCCGGTTCTTTACCGTCTACGGCCCCTGGGGGCGCCCCGACATGGCGTTGTTCAAGTTTACCGATGCGATCCTGGAAGGCCGACCAATCGACGTCTACGGCCAAGGTCGGATGCAGCGAGATTTCACCTATATCGACGACATCGTCACCGGAGTGATCGCCGCGCTCGACCGTCCCCCACAGGCGGCGCCCGACTGGAACCCGCTGGCTCCCGATCCGGCCACCAGCGGCGTGGCGCCCTGGCGCATCCTAAATCTGGGTGCGAACCGCCGGGTCGAGTTGATGCACTATATTGAAGTGTTAGAGAATAAACTCGGTCGCAAGGCCCAACTCAACCTACTGCCGATGCAGCCAGGCGATGTCGCACGCACCGAGGCTGACGTCGCCACAACTCGCGCAGTTCTCGACTACGCTCCAGCGACTACTGTTGAGATCGGCGTCTCCAACTTCGTGGACTGGTATCTCGACTTCTACCGCATCGGCGCGAATTAGGAGTGCAGGTCGGCATGTCCCTGCGCTAAAATTAACTGTACGTCGTGGACCACCTCTCTCCAGATTGACCCAACTGGCGGATCGCCTCCACACTAATCCTGCCGTCGCAGGTTCCACTGTGAATTGGTTTCATACCCGCTCGCAGCTTCGTCCAGATTGCCCCTTCTCCGTCTCAGCCGTTGGCCTTGTGAGTTCCAACGGCCATGATGTCCCATAGAGCGCATCTACGGAGTCATACCATCTGCGGCAGGATAGAGCCCGACGTCCCCCTCTATGCTGGGCCATCGTTACATCCCTCAACGTCCAGAAGCTCGCAGCAGTTCAAGGCAGGAACAGAGGATATGATAGAACGAGGTCGCTGGCGCGGGCTCCTCGATGAACGCGCCGTCAGGCCGCATCTTGTCGTACCAGACGCCGGCGCACGGCGTTTCAAGGTAACGCCGCAGAGAATTGGCCGCCTTGAGTTGATCGGCCTCCCGCCCAAAGAGCATTTCAGCCTTTAGCCGCTCGGTCTGGGGCCAGAAACGCGCGATGGGGTCCTTGACCGCGAAGTCGTCCCAAAGCTCGTTCAGGGTCGCATTACGCACCTCGTCCACGCCGCGCCTGCCGGCCTGATAGAGGCTGAGGGCCATATCGACGGCGTCCTGCCGGTCTCGCGCCCTTCCCCATCGGTCTAGCAGCCAGGCCCATTCGAACTGGTGCCCAGGCTCGATCAACCGTCCCTCGTCGCCCGCGACCGGCCGCCATTGTGCGTCAAAGAACTCGCGCAGGAACCGCCCCTTCGGATCGATGAACACGCGCATCGCCGTCTCGACGAGTTCGTCTGCCATGTCGTCCCACACGCCGCCCTCGATCTCGGCCCAGGCCAGCGCGCCTTCCAGCAGGTGCATGTGGGCGTTGGCTTGATACGGATAGGCGATGTTCTCGATGAAGCCGCCGGCGGGATTGCGCATCGTGTCCAGGCCGCGCTTTACGCCCAACGCGATCGCACGAAGATCGACATAGCCGGGGTCGACGCAATGCATCGTGGCGCTGGCCAGTAGCGTGAAGGCTTGGTCGTAGAGCATGGGCGTATCATCTGCGACCTCTCCGTCCAAGCCGATCAGCGTCCGGAAAAGGCCGTCGGACCGGCGGTACTTACCGAAGTAGAAATCCGCCCCATGCCGCGCCGCCTCGCGCCATGGACCATCCCAACCGATCTCACCGGCGGTCGCATAGACATAGATCTGTCGAGCCTGCACGCGAGCCCGCCGCGGCCCGGGCCGAGGTTCGCCATCAACATTCAAGGCCTCATGGAAACCGCCCCGCACACGGTCGGCGCCGACGTTCCACCAGAGGGGAAAGGCCGCCTCGCGCAGCCAGTGATCGTACCAATCGGCGGCGTCCTCCAAGGTCTGGAACCACTCGTTTCCTTGCCCATTGGACGCGCGGCCACCCGCCTTCACAGAATCGACAGCCAACTCTTTCAACCTTGCCTTCACGAGCCCCTGGATATCGCGTCGCAGCGGGCGCGTCACATCCAGATCAACGGCGGAGTCGCCTGTCGAATGCGGCAAAGTAAAGAAGGCCGAAGCCTCCAAGCTTCCGGATTTCGGATTGCGGTGTTCTGTGTGGTCTGATTTATGCAGGCTTCGAGCTTGCTCGGTTCAAAACAGCAATGCTTAGGGGCTAGTGTCTTGCAGACGATCTACGATTGGGTCACGGTTGCGATCTTCGGAGCTTTGATCGTGCTATTTCTGCACAGGTCGACCGCCCAGGAAGAACCCAAGGACAACATCTTCCAATATCTGCCGGCCTGCATCGGCTGCGCATTGGCGAACTATGTCGGCAACGAAGGCCATGGGGCGATCGCCTTCGCGATCATCGTCGCCGTCCTTGCATACGTCGCCTACGTCTTGAAGCCGTTCAATCTGAAGTTCTGACGGCGCTGCTTGGCTCGATGGTTCGCCAAGCCAGCTTTAACATTGATTCAACGCCGTACGGTTTAAGATTTCGCCACAATCGGAGTGTTTACCGATTGTGGGTTTAGTCATCGAAACGATCAACGCGCCGCATCCGTCGATGCCTGGAGGCTCCGTGAGTTGGATAAATAGCCTGATGGCCCGCTCCTTTGGGCGTAAGCCGAAGGCGCCTTCAAACCCTCAGTCGAACCTCGTCTTTGCGGCTCCGCCCGCGGTGAAGCGTGACGCAGGCAAGAAGGCGCAAAGCAACTTGTTCCCTCGCTTCCAGTCCATGGCGGGCGACCAGCCAGCCTCGCGTCAGAACGATGCGAGTGCCGCCATGCGCGTGAAGCTGCGCAGCGCGTTCACCCCTTCGCAGCCGATCACCGATTCCCGGATGTTCGCCGGCCGGATCGACGTCCTGACCACGCTCATCAGGTCGATCGAGGACCAGCGCGTCCATGTGATCATGTATGGCGAGCGGGGGATCGGCAAAACCTCGCTGGTGCACGTGCTGACCCAGGCGGCGCAGGAAGCCCGCTATATCGTCGTCTATTGTTCGTGCGGCGCTGGCTCAACCTTCGACGAAATCTTCCGCGCGGTCGCCGCCGATATCCCATTGCTGTTCCACAAGGGCTTCGCCCCGACCGACAATGAGGCCGAACGCGGCGGCACGCTGGCGGACCTGCTTCCGGCTAGCCCGCTGACGCCGCGCCTGGTCGCCGATCTCTTCGCCAAGCTGACCGGCACCCGCGTACTGGTCGTGCTGGACGAGTTCGACGTCTGCGAGTCCCCTGATTTCCGGCGCAACATCGCCGAGCTGATCAAGAATCTGTCCGACCGTTCGATCCGCACTCAGTTGGTGATCGCAGGCGTGGCGGCCGACCTTACGGAACTGGTCGAACATATCCCCTCGATCCGGCGCAACATCTTCGCCATGCAGGTGCCGAAGATGACCGCCAGCGAGGTCAACAGTCTCGTGGAGAACGGCGAGGACGTCAGCGGCGTGACCTTCGACAAGGCCGCGACCGACTTCATCGTCTTCGTCGCCAATGGTTCTCCCTACTTCGCCAGCCTGCTCAGCCATCATGCCGGCCTTGCAGCCATCGACGCAGGCCGTTCCAACGTTACGGTCGATGACGTTTCGCAGGCAGTCGACCAGGCTCTGACCGAATTCCGCAGCCGGATTTCGAAGCACTCCCAGCTCCAGATCGACCAGGCGGCCAAGAGCGGCGTACGCCACGTATTAGGGGTGATGGCCGGCGCGGCCTTGTTCAACAATGGCCGTTTCGACAGCCGCGACGTGGATGCGCTGTATCCGAGCATCGCCAACGCCGCCAACCTGAAAGCCACCATCGAGGATTTCGCTTCCAAGCACGTGCTGCTGGAAATTCTCGACGATGAATATGGCCGTGGATATCGGTTCTCCGAGGAAGCCGTCCTCCCCTATCTGTGGATTCTGGCTGCGCAGAAGCGGTTTCTGGAGGCTCGCAAACCCGTGGCGAGCGAACCTGCTCGAGTGAGCGAGAAGGTCGCGGAAAAGCCTGTCGAAAAGTCAGCCCCGCCGGCAGGCGGCGCCCGGGCGGCCGGCAGATCCTAAAGCATTTTCCGCCGAAGTGGACACCGGTTCGGCGCAGAAAATGCTCTAAATTCAAAGAGTCTTGAGCGTGATCCGTTTCATTGGAAACGGATCACGCTCAAGGCGGCGACTTAACCGAATTCTCGCCTAAGCATTTTGCGGCGACATTGCAGGATCGATTGCGGCGGTAGAAGCGAACGCCGCGGGCGTCGATGGGAGGAACTGGGCTTTGCGTATTCTGGTCACCGGCGGTGCGGGTTTCATCGGTTCGGCGCTCATCCGGCATCTGGTCGCGGAAACCGAGCATGAGGTGCTGAACCTCGACAAGCTGACCTATGCGGGCGATCTGCGCTCCCTCGATGGCGTGGCCGGAAACAATCGTTACGCCTTCCGCCACGCTGACATCGCCGACGCCAGCGCGGTGCGGGCCGCCCTGCGCGACTTCCGCCCTGATATCGT
>MEEW01000196.1 GCA_001724985.1 Phenylobacterium sp. SCN 69-14 | reverse complement strand
CGCGCCGATCCACCTCCCCCAGCGGGGGAGGATCTGCGGGGGTGTTCACGGCGCCAGCCGCGCCTGGGCCGGCGGCAGGACCACCGGGGCGGGCTCGGGGGCGGGGGCGGCTTCGCCCATGGCGGGCTTCACCGAGGGGGCGGCCTTGTCGAGGGCGCCGGGGGCCGGAAGGTTGAGGTTCAGGACCGGGCCGTCCTTCAGCCAGACCTTGACCGGCTCGGGGCTGGCCGGGTGGGTCGAGATCCCGTCCCACATGATCGGCGGCAGGGCGCCGCCGAAGGCCTTGGCCAGCAGGTCTCCGCCCGCAAAGCTCGGCTTGAAGCCGTTTCTGCCCATCTGGTTGTCGCGCACGACGATGTCGCGGGGCAGGGGATTATAGGTCTTGTCGTCGAAGGGCTGGACATAGGCGACCAGCATGACGGCGGCCGACTGGTTGCCGTCGATGCGGTTTTCGAAGACGTGGACGTTCTTGTTGGCCATCAGCATCACGCCGGTCCCGACCGGCACGCTGGCGACGATATTGCCCTTGGGCGCGAAGTTCGGGGTGTCGTTGTCGATCACCTGGTTGCGGAAGATGCGGGTGGAATGGCCGCCCATCTGCGGCAGGTTCGGCAGGTCGAACACCAGGATGCCGCCGGTGTTGCGGGTGGCGACATTGTCGAACACGTCGGCGTTCATCGAGTTCTCGATCTCGATGCCGGCGACGTTGAACTCGGCGCGGCTGTTCCGGACCACGATGTTCTTCGACTGGCCGACATAGATGCCGGCGTCGGAGGCGCCGCGCACGCTGACCTTGTCGATCAGGACATTGGTCGAGGAGACCGGATAGACGCCGTAGGCGCCGTTGGTCTCCTTGGGGCCGCCGGTCCACTCGACGGTGAGGGAGAGGAAGCTGATCTGGTCGGCGCCCTTGGACTTGATCCCGTCGCCCTTGGTGTCCTGCACCGTCAGGTCGCGGACCGTGACGCGGTCGGAGGTGACCAGCAGGCCCTCGCCGGCGCCCTTCTGGCCCTTGAAGGAAAGGATGGTCTTGTCCTGGCCGGCGCCGGTCACCGTCACGTCGTCGACATCGAGCGAGAGGCCGTCGGTGAAGGCGAAGGTCCCAGCGCCGAGGGCGACGGTGTCGCCGGGCCTGGCGTCGAGCAGGGCGGTCTGCACCCGCTCCTGGGCGTCGGGGCCGGCGGCGACGGCGATGGTCTTGGCGTGGGCGAGGCCGGTCGTGGCGCAGAGCGCCAGGGCCAGGGCGGCGGTCTTCATCGGCGGTCCTCCCAGGGCGTCTGACGCGCCCTCGATCGCGGGAGGCAGGTTGCCGCCGTTCCGTACGGGAACGGAAGTCCTTTTCCTCCCCTCGGCAGGGAAGGAAAAGGCGCCTACCGAGCTAGGCGTTGACCAGGGTCATGCCGCGTTCGTCGTAGCGGTCGCCGGCGACCTTGGCGGCCAGGGCGTTCAGGCTGGCGGTCTCCTCGGCGGTCAGGGCGATGTCGGCGGCGGCGAGGTTGGACGTTAGGTTCGCCAGCCGCGTGGTGCCGGGAATGGTCACGACATTGGGGTTGGAGGCGAGCGCCCAGGCCAGCGCGACCTGGGAAGCGCCCGCGCCGCGGGCGGCGGCGATCTTGCCGATCTCCTCGACCAGGGCGAGGTTGGCCTCGTAGGCGTCGCCCTGGAAGCGCGGCGAGACGGCGGCGCGGTAGTCGCTCGCCTCGGGCCGGTGGTCGCGGGTGAAGGCGCCGGTCAGCATGCCGCGGCCGAGCGGGGAATAGGCGACCAGGGTGACGCCGGTCTCCTGGCAGAGCGGCAGGACCTCCTTTTCGACGTCGCGGCTGAAGATCGAATATTCCGACTGCACCGCGGCGATGGGGTGCACCGCCTGGGCGCGGCGCAGGGTGTCGGCGCCGACCTCCGAGAGGCCGAGGGCCTTCACCTTGCCCTCCTGCACCAGCTTGGCCATGGCGCCGACCGTCTCCTCGATGGGCAGGTTCGGGTCCTTGCGGTGCAGGTAGTAGAGGTCGATGTGGTCGGTCTTCAGGCAGCGCAGCGACTGCTCGACCGCGCGGCGCATGTTCGCCTCAGAGCCGTCGACGCCGCGCACGGTGCGGGTGGCCAGGTCGCCGACCGGGCCGAACTTGGTGGCGATGAACGCCCGGTCGCGGCGGTCGTGGAACGCCTCGCCCAGCAGGGTCTCGTTGGCGCCGAAGCCGTAGAGTTCGGCGGTGTCGAAATGGTCGACGCCCAGGTCGAGGGCCTCGTGCAGCAGTTTGACCGCCTCGGCCTGGTCCATCGGCTCGCCATAGGCGATCGACATGCCCATGCAGCCCAGGCCGATGGCGTTCACGTCCCGGCCGGTGCGGCCGATCTGGCGACGGATCATGGGGAACTCCGCGGATTGGATTATTGTGGAAGTGAGCGCTCACTCACATCCCGATCATTAGACCCGCTCAGGAATATCGTCAAGCGATCGGGTTCAGGCGCGCCAGGAGTCCAGGACGGACTCGGCGGCGGCGTCGAGTTCGGGGTCGGTCCAGCGGCGGCCCTTGAGTTCGATCTTCAGCAGGTAGCCGACCGGGGCGAAGAACAGAGCGCCCATCAGGTCGCTGGGCAGGTCCTTGAAGACGCCGGCGTCGATGCCGGCCTGGCGCAGGCGGCCGACCGCGGCGGCGATCTGCTCGTGGGCCGCGCCGCCCTCGCGCCTGGAGAGCGAGGACTCGGCGAAGCGCTGGCCGAACAGGAAGGCCTCGGCCTCCTCGCGATAGGCCTCGTAGAGCTTGCGCCAGACGCGCTTGAGCCGGGCGTCGGGGGCCTCGTCGCCATGCTCGCCGTCGCTGATCGCTTCGAAGATGCGGCGTTTGACCCCGCGATAGACCTCGATCAGCAGGTCGTCCTTGGAGGGGAAGTGGCGATAGAGCGTGCCTTCGGCGACGCCGGCCTCGGCGGCGATGGCCGCGGTGGTGACCGCCTCCAGCCCGTCGCGCGCGCCGATCCGCAGGGCGGCGCGGAGCAGCTTGTCCTTGGTCGAGGCGGGCGGCGTGAGCATGGGCTCACAAATTGTCGTGTGGGGGCGCCTGTCAAGTCTGCGCAAGCCGCGCGGGGCAGGCTAGAACCTGCGCCAACGAAAAAGGAGTGGAACATGGACCTGGGTCTGAAGGGCCGGAAGGCCGTCGTCACCGGCGGCACGCGCGGGATCGGGCGGGCGATCGCCGACCTGCTGGCCGACGAGGGCTGTGACGTGGCGGTCTGCGCGCGCAACGCCGAACAGGTGGCCGATGCGGTGAAGGCGCTGGAGGCCAAGGGCGTCAAGGCGTTCGGCCAGGCGGTCGACATCGCCGACGGTCCGGCGCTGCAGGGCTTCGTGAAGGCCGCGGGCGAGGCGCTGGGCGGGATCGACGTGATGGTCTCCAACGCCAGCGCCCTGGTCCAGGGAGCGGACGAGGCGTCCTGGCGCGGCATGTTCGAGATCGACGTGCTGGGCGCGGTGCGCACCTTCGAGGCGGCGCGGCCGTTCCTGGAAGCCGCCGGCGAGGCGAACGGCGATGCGGCCTTCCTCATCACCTCGTCGGTGTCGGCCGCCGAGGCCAGCAACGCCTCGGCCTACGGGGCGATGAAGGCGGCGCTGATCCACTACGCCAAGGGCCTGGCGCGGGAAGGCGCGGCCAAGCACGTGCGGGCCAATGTGGTCTCGCCGGGCACGGTGTTCTTCGAGGGCGGGGTCTGGGGCAATGTGAAGGCGGGGATGCCGGCCTTCTTCGACCAGATGATCAAGCGCAACCCGACCGGCCGCATGGCGACCCCGGAAGAGGTGGCGGCCGCCACCGTGTTCCTGGCCAGCCCGCGCTCGGCCTTCACGACCGGGGTCAATCTGGTGGTCGACGGGGCGATCTCGACCCGCGTGAACTATTAGGGGCAAGGCCTTGGAATACGATTATTTCCAACTCACCCTGGGCCGCGAGCGGACCGCCCAGCGGGCGCTGGCCGACCGGCTCTACGCCGCGCCGCAGGTCCGGGCGGTGTTCGCGCCGCTGCTGGGATTTGCGTCGAACGCGGCGCTGGTGCTGGCGGAGGCGGGCGCGGACGTGGGGGGCGCGGCTGATGTCGCGGCTGGCGCGCACGACCGCCTGACCCCGACCTTGCGGCCCACCGCGGACGTGGAGCCGGCGCCGGGCGGGATCTATGTCCACAACTGGTTCACCATCGACGGCGAGGCGGCCGAGGAGTTCGTGCGGCTGTCGGGCGAGGCCTGGCCGGACTTCGAGGCGCGGTTCGAGACGAGCATCTACGGCCTCTTCCTGGCGCAGGCGTCGGAGGCGGACCGGCGGGAGGGCGCGCGGCGGCTGCTCCTGATGACGCGCTATCGGGACCTGGGCGAGTGGCAGGTCTCGCGCGACCCGACCAGCGAGGCGATGAAGGTGTTCCTGCGGCGGCGCGAACTGACGCGGGTGTCGCTGGCGCGAGCCTGCGTGCTGATGCCGAGGGCCGTGGCATGATCGAGCGGACGGTCGAGGTTCCGACCCGCGACGGGGCGACGACGACCTTCATCGTGCATCCCGACCGCGATGGCCCCCATCCGGTGATCCTGTTCTTCATGGACGCGCCGGCGATCCGCGAGGAGCTGCGCGACATGGCCCGGCGGCTGGCGACGGCGGGCTATTATGTCATGCTGCCCAACCTCTATTACCGCGCCGGGGTGCTGGAGCTGGTTCCGCCGGGCGGGGCGATGGACGAGGCGCTGCGGGCCAGGATGATGGAACTGATGGACGGGCTCACCATCGCGATGGTGATGGAGGATTCCGACGCCCTGCTGGCCTATGCCGAGGGCGATGGGGCGGCGGACGCGGCCAGGGTCGGGTGCGTCGGCTACTGCATGAGCGGGCAATTCTCGATCAATGCGGCCGCGCGCCATGCGAGCCGGGTGAAGGCGGCGGCCTCGATCCACGGCACCTTCCTGGTCACCGACAAGGACGACAGCCCGCACCTGGCGGCGCGCAAGGCGGGTGGGGAGCTCTATTTCGGCTGCGCCGAGATCGACCGCTGGGCGCCGGCCGAGACGGTCGAGGCCTTGGCCGTCTCGCTGAAGGCCGACGGGATCAAGGCCGAGGTCGAGGTCTATCCCGGCGTCCAGCACGGCTTCGTCTTCCCCGAGCGCGCGGCCTACGACAAGGCCGCGGCCGAGCAGCATTGGGCGCGGCTGAACGCCCTGTTCCGGCGGAACCTGGGGTAGGGGGCGGCGAGATACGTCGTTCCATCCGGTGTGCATGGGTCCCGGTCTTGCTTCGCAAACCGGGATGACAAGCGTGGGTGTAAAGCGGGGTGCGCGACGGGATCTACTACGTCTACATCCTGGCCAGCGGCCGGCTCGGCACGCTCTACAAGGCCAAGGAAATCGCTGGCTTCACCCATGGTCCGCGCCTCGTTTGATATCTTCACCGATGTCATCAAGTCAGTTGTTGGTGATGGTCGCGTAGTTTGGCGTTAGCGATGACGACGAGCTTTCTTGCGATGGCAGCGATGGCGAGGCGTTTTGGT
>MEEW01000195.1 GCA_001724985.1 Phenylobacterium sp. SCN 69-14 | reverse complement strand
GATCGTGTTGCCAGGCGGCTTTTCCTACGGCGACTATCTCCGCTGCGCGGCGATGGCCGCGCTGGCGCCGGTGATGACCGAGGTGCGCGCCGCCGCCGACCGCGGTGTGGCCGTCGTCGGCATCTGCAACGGCTTCCAGGTGCTGACCGAGTCGAAGATGCTGCCCGGCGCCCTGCTGCGCAACGAGAGGCTCAAATACGTCTGCAAACCGGTGGCGCTGGAGGTCACCAACTCCCAGACCCGCTTCACCGCCGCCTATCAGGGCCGGCGCGAGGTCGAGATGACCGTCGGCAACGGCGAGGGCAACTATTTCGCCGACGAGGAAACCCTCGACCGGATCGAGGGCGAGGGCCAGGTGGTGTTCCGCTACCTCGACAATCCCAACGGCTCGTCGCGCAACATCGCCGGCGTCATCAACAAGCAGGGCAACGTGCTCGGCCTGATGCCGCACCCCGACCGCGCCTTCGAGGAAGAACTCGGTTCGGCCGACGGCGCCCTGCTGTTCCAGAGCGTCCTGGCCAGCGCCTAGAGCGCAATCCCTTCGGATCACGCTCAAGAGTCTTTGAATTTAGAGCACTTCCCGCGCCGAACCGGCGTCCGCTTCGGCGGAAGATGCTCTAACCGGCATCGTCTTCCTCGCCGGTCTCATCACCGATCGCCTCGGTGACCAGCCTGCGCCAGATCGGGTCGCTGTCGTCGACCAGGTCGACGTCCTCCAGCAGGGCCACCGCCCCGCCGCCGTCCGGCAGGATCAGGCCCAGCACCTCCATGATCTCGCCGTCTTCGGTCTCGTGGGCCTCGGCCTGTACGGCCACCGCCGCCACCTCGCCGTCGTCGTCCCACCAGATCACCGGCTGCGGCATCTCCATCTCGATCGGCCGGCCGCCCTGAGTGTCGCCGAGCGCGAAGATCGCCGCGCGCCGCTGCACGTCGTCCAGGGTGGCCAGCGCGCCGGCGAAGGGCCGCAGCCGCATCCAGTCGTCGACGTCATAGCCGCCGCCGTCGAATCCCGAATCGCCGTCGATGTCGCTCATGGCCGCGCTCCTTGTCGGCCAAGTCTAGCGCGGCGCAGCCTAATGGATCGTGGCCCTCATCGGCTCGTCGTCCCACATCCGCACCGGCAGCGGATAGCCGGCGTTGGAAAGTGCGACGTTCAGCGTCCGCGCCAGCAGCACCGGCGTCTCGGGCGCCTTCACCAGCGGCCGCATCAGGTCGAAGGCCGCGCCCAGCGAGGCCCGCGCCACTCCGCAGGCCAGCACCACCCGCTGCTCGTCTTCCGAATAGCCGCTGCAGGCGACGCAGTGGATCTGCATGGCGCGGGTCGCCTCGCGTTCGATGTGCTCCATCATGGCGGTGAACACGCTGGCGACCGGCTTGGAAGCCACATGGGTCAAGCCCGGGCGGATCAGGCAGCGCGGCTCGTCCCCCGCCATCCGGGCGCGGGCCCAGGTGCGCAGGCCCGCCAGCACCAGTTGCTCGCCCAGCGACAGGCCCGGCGGCCCGATCCGCAGGGCCGAGGCGGCTTGGGGTCCGGGTCTCATGGGGCGCTCCATCAGTAATTGAGAATGACTCGCAATAGCGATACGCTCGATCATCGCAGCGGTCAATCGCGCCGCGCCCATCTTGGAGAATTCCGATGCCGGAGCCGACTTTCGGCCTGTTCCTCAATCTGGGCGCCCAACTCGCCCCCGACCATGCCGGCGTCTTCGACTTCGCCCTGCGCCAGGCGGAACTGGCTGAGCAACTCGGCTATCACGACGTCTGGGTGACGGAGCACCACTTCATCGACTTCGGGATCAATTCCAGCGCCCTGACCCTGGCGGCTTTCCTGCTGGGCGCCACTCGGCGCTTGCGGGTCGGCACCGCGGTCACCCTGGCGCCGCTCTATCACCCGCTGCAACTGGCCGAGCAGGCCGCGATCCTCGACCAGGCGAGCGGCGGTCGCTTCGATTTCGGGATCGGGCGCGGCGGCTATCTCGCCGACTTCGAGGCGTTCGGCGTCGACCTCGCGCGCTGGGACGAGGAGATCGACCGTACCCTGGAGACGTTCACCCGCGCCTGGGCCGGGCCGCGCCCAGCGACGCCGCGGCCGCGCACCGGATCGCGCCCCCCGCTGTTCGCCGCCAGCACGACGCCCGCCACCCTGGCCAAGGCCGCCGCCGTCGGCGCGCCGCTGCTGCACTATTTCGCCGCCCCGGCGCCGGCCCGCGTGAAGACCGAGGCGGCCTATGCCGAGCACTTGCCCGGCCCGCCGCCGATCCATGTCCACACGCTGATCGCCCTGGTGGCCGACGACGAGGCCAAGGCCCGCGAACGGCTGCGCGAGGCCCTGACCGTCTCTTTCCGCGCAGGCGACCAGCCATCGGTTCCCGGCGCGTCAGGCCGCCACGGGAGCCTCAGCCGCGAGGAGCTGGCCAAGGGTGTGGCCGAGAACGCCTTGATCGGCGATCCACGCAAGCTGGCGGACGATCTTGCCGCCTTCATCGGCGCGACCGGCGCGCGGCGCCTGGCCTTCTACATGGAGGCGGTCGGCGACCAAGCCGCCACCCTGTCCTCCATCGAGCAGTTCGCCGGCGAGGTCCGGCCGCTGATCGCCGCCATGGAGCACCCCTCCATTTGACGCAGGAGCCTTTGCAATTCCCCGGGGGCATGCCGTAAGCAGCCTGAAAGACATGGGAGACGACATGCAACGGCGCCTAGGTTCCGGCGACCTTCTCGACGCGCAGGGCCGCCTGGCAGCCCGGGGTTGGGCCGCACGAGAGGTCCGCCGCTATAGCCGCGCCGCCATCGGCGTCGCCCCCGACGACCCGGCGATCAAGGAGTGGGACTACTACGCGATCCTCACCCCCGATTTCGGCCTGGCCCTGACCATCGCCGACAATGGCCACATGGGCTTCCTCGGCGCCTCGTGGATGGATTTCAAGGCCCGGACTTTCGTCAACGGCGGCGTCGCCCTGCCCGCTCCGCACGGCGCGATGGAGATGCCGCCCAGCGCCGACAGCGGGGACCTGGTCTTCGAGCGGGACGGCTTCTCGCTGGCCTTCCGCCACCAGCCGGGCGGGCGGCGCCTGACCCTCGATGCGCCGCGCTTCGACAAGGGCCGGGGCCTCGCCGGCGAGATCTGGCTCGACCAGCAGCCCATGGACCGCATGGTCATCGCCACGCCCTTCGCGGAGAACGACAAGGCCTTCTATTACAATCAGAAGATCAACTGCATGCCCGCGCGAGGCGCCGTCGTCTACGCCGGGGAGACATACGACTTCGCCCCCGAAAGCGCTTTCGCCGTCCTGGACTGGGGCCGCGGGGTCTGGACCTTCGACAACACCTGGTACTGGGGCTCGGCCTCGGGCCTGGCGCAGGGCAAGCCGTTCGGCTTCAACATCGGCTACGGCTTCGGCGACACCTCGGCCGCCAGCGAGAACATGCTCTTCTTCGACGGCCGGGCGCACAAGCTGGGCGAGTTGACCTTCCACCTGCCCCCCGGCGCCCACGACAGCGGCCCCTGGCGCTTCACCTCGTCGGACGGCCGGTTCGAGATGACCTTCGAGCCGATCGTCGACCGCCACGCCCGGTTCGCCCACGGCCCGATCAGCAGCCTGCAGCACCAGGTCTTCGGGCGCTTCTCCGGAACCGCCGCCCTCGATGACGGGACCGTGCTGCCGGTCCGCGACCTGATCGGCTTCGCCGAAGAGGTCGAGAACCACTGGTGAGCGGTCAGATCTGCTGCTGCTTCAGCGGCAGCAGGGCGACCAGGCTGATCGCCGCGGCCGCCGCCAGATAGACGCCGACCGCCGGCAGGCCGCCGCCGCTGGTGGCCAGGGCCTGGGCGACCACCGGGGTCAGGCCGCCGCCGATGATGCCGCCGACATTGAAGCTCATCGAGGCGCCGGTATAGCGCACCCGCGCGGGGAACAGGCCGGGCAGGAACGCGCCCAGCGGCCCATAGACGAAGCCCATGGTCAGGAGGGCCAGCGACAGGAAGCCCCAGCTTCCGAGCAGCGAACCGGAGCCCATCATCGGCGCCATCAGCGCGCCCACCGCCACCGCCATGAAGCAGCCGACCATCAGCACGCGCCGCGGGTTGCTGGCGTCCGACCAATAGCCGGCCAGCACGATGCCCAGGGCCATGAAGCCGATGGCGCCGAGTTGCACGCCCAGGAAGGTCTCACGGCTGTGTCCCAGCGTCGTCGTGCCGTAGCCGAGGGCGAAGGCGGTGGAGATGTAGAAGACCGCGAAACAGGCCACCACCGCGAAGGTGCCGGCCAGCGTGGGCAGCAGGTGGCGCTTGAAGAGCTCGGCCAGCGGCACGTCCGACGGCTTCTCATGCTCCAGCGCCTTGGCGAAGGCCGGGGTCTCGGTGATCCGCAGCCGCACCCACAGCCCGACCCCGACCAGAAGGATGCTGCCCACGAACGGAATGCGCCAACCCCAGGCCTGGAACTGCTCGGGCGTCAGCAGCACGCCGAGGATCAGGAAGAGGCCGTTGGCGGCGATGAAGCCGACCGGCGCGCCCAGTTGCGGGAACATGCCATAGCGCGCGCGCCAGCCGGGGGGCGCGTTCTCCACCGCCAGCAGGGCCGCCCCGCCCCACTCCCCACCCAGGCCGAAGCCCTGGCCGAAGCGCAGCACACAGAGCAGCGCCGGCGCCAGCCAGCCGGCCTGATGGTAGGTGGGCAGGAAGGCGATGGCGACCGTCGACCCGCCCATCAGCAGCAGCGAAGCCACCAGGGTCGACTTGCGCCCTATGCGGTCGCCGAAGTGGCCGAAGACGATGGCTCCCAACGGCCGTGCGAAGAACGCCACCGCCATGGTGGCGTAGGACGACAGGAGTTGCATGGCCGGCGAGGCGGCGGGGAAGAACAGCGGCCCGAACACCAGCGAGGCGGCCGTGGCGTAGATATAGAAATCGTAGAACTCCACTGCGGTCCCGACCAGGCTCGCCGCCAGGATCCGCTGCGCCGAAGGCGCCTCAACACTGCTCGCCATTCACATCCCCACTATTTTGGTCGGCTTCGCGCTTGAACGGCGCAAGGTCAAGCGGCATCAAGCGTCACCGTGATTCGCTGCTCAGATAAGAACCGGCTTTTAAGGGAAGAAACGCATGACCACCGGTCTGCGAGCGCTGTCGATCCTGGTGGTCGACGACAACGAACAGATGCGCACGATCATCGGGACCGTGCTGGCCGCCGCCGGCGTGGGCCGCGTCTACTACGCCGCCGACGGTCGGGCCGGCCTTGAGTCGCTGTCGCGCTACGACATCGACGTCGTCTACGCCGACTACGAGATGCCGACCATGAACGGCCTGGACTTCATCGCCCGCGTCCGCGCCCAGGGCGGAGAGGATCGCCTGACGCCGATCATCATGCTGACCGGCCATTCGGACATGCTGCGCCTCAGCGCCGCGCGCGACCGCGGCGTCAACGAGTTCCTCGCCAAGCCGGTCACCGCCCGCAACATCCTGTTGCGCCTGGAGGCCGTGATCATGCGCCCGCGCCCCTATGTCCAGGCGCCGGACTTCTTTGGCCCCGACCGCCGCCGCCGGCAATCGCCGGACTATCGCGGCCCCCGCCGCCG
>MEEW01000194.1 GCA_001724985.1 Phenylobacterium sp. SCN 69-14 | reverse complement strand
CGGCCGACTCGCCAATGGCGTGCGCTTCCTGGATCGGCGGACAGGGCACGTCGCCGTAGGAGCAGTAGACGCAGCAGTCGCCCGCCTTGGGCTTGAGGACGGTTCCACAACCCTGGCAGTCGTAGAAATACTGGCAGGCGTCGGTCGGCATGGTCTCGGTCGCCTTGTGGCCGCAGTGCGGGCAGGTGAGCGTGGAGCGGGCCTGGATCTGCGCGGCGTCCATCAGCGGGCGCTCCGGATCAGCGCCAGAGCCCAGGGCTCGATGATCGGCTGCCAGATGAGGGCGAGGAGGACGAGCACCGTGGCCGCGCCGAGCAGGCCGATCCCGAGCCGCGATGGCGCAGCGCAGGCGCTGTCGAGCCGGCACATCCGGACGCGGCGCCAGGTCAGCACCCAGCCCATGCCAATCACGCCGAGCGCCGCGAGCGTTAGCCAGGTACGCTGACCGGCGACCCAGCTCAGGCCGCCCAGGCCAAGTCCGGCCAAGGCCAGCGACATCGGCAGGACACAGCACGCAGCCCAGGCGAAGACCGCCCCGGCCCCAGCCGCGACGGCCGCCCAGCTCAAGGCAGTCTCGGCGGGCGTCCGACCCTGTCCGTCTGGTCGGGCTCGAAGCCCGCTGGTTGCAGTCATAGGGTCGCCTCCTGGTCCAACGCCGAAAATGATGCCATCTGTAGCGACTACAGACTCAAGCCCTAATCGTGAGCTGCAGACCATGGCTGAACAGGCGATCCAGATCGGCGAACTCTCACGCCGCACGGGGTGCAACATCGAGACAATCCGCTACTACGAGCGGATCGGCCTGATGCCGGCTCCGCCGCGGCGCGGCCGCTACCGCAGCTATGGCGGCGAAGACGTAGGCCGCCTCGGCTTCGTACGCCGGGCCCGCGAGCTGGGCTTTACGCTAGACGAGGTGCGCGCCCTCCTGGGCCTTGCCGGTGGAGGACAAGCCTCTTGCGCCGAGGTGAGAACCCTCGCTGCTTCGCACCTGACAGACGTCCGAGCGCGGATCGCCGACTTGAAGCGCATGGAGCGGGTCCTGGCTGACTCCGTTCGGGCCTGCGACGCGGGGCAGGACCCAGGCTGTCCGTTGATCCAATCCCTCTATGCAGAACATGGGCCGTCGCCGGACAGCCTTGACACTAAAATCCCCATGTGAGGCTGCAAGGAGCCCGCGCATGCCGCGCGGCGGGAAGCGCCGTCGAGCGGCTGGCGGCGCACCGCGCCCGAAGGGGCGGACCCGTAGGAGCCGCGGCACGCGGCGGGACCGAGCACGCCCGCTCGCAGCTCTCCGCTTCTCTAACAACCGCTTTTGGACAATTATCTTGCAAATTCACCCACAACTGGCCATATATGGACAGTGCTAAGGACGCCTTCTGAAATCCTGCAAGACCTCGCCGGGCGCATCAAGGCGCGCCGTGTCGCCCTGGGCTGGCCTCAGCTCGAGGCCGCACAGCGGGCCGGGGTCGCCTACCGGACCTGGCGACGGCTGGAGACGGAAGGTCAGGCCTCGATCGAAGATATGGTCAAGGCCGCTGTCGCCCTGCGTTGCGAAGACGCCCTGCAGACCCTGTTTCCGCTTCCTGCGGCCAGCAATCTTGATGCGCTTCTCGCGCAGCAGGCGGCCACCGCCACGCGCCCGGCGCGCGTGCGTGCNGCGTGCGTGCGCCGCGATCCCGATCACCGAGGGTGTCTCGTCCATGAGACTTGCCCCGGGAACCCCGCTGACCGCCAACCTGAGCTTCGAAGAGGATCAAGCCCCCCTGCCCGCCGGCCGCCTGGCGATGGCCGGCGGGCTGGCGCAGTTGGAGTGGGCGCCCGAACTGATCGCAGCGCCCATGCTCGTCTCGGCCCTGCTCTATCCGCCGGAACCGGGGCTTCACCCCGCCCGCGGCCGCGACTTTGACGGCCTGCATGGCTTCCTCGCCGACAGCCTGCCAGAGGGCTGGGGCTACCTCGTCATGCGCCGCCGCCTGAGCAAGTTGGGCGTCGCCATGGAGACGCTCAGCGCCCTGGATCGCCTGGCCCTGGTCGGTGATCACGGGCGCGGCGCCCTCACCTACCGGCCTGCGACGGCGCCGCCACCCGAGGTCGATAGCCTCGATCTTGACGCCCTCGCCGCCGAGTCGACCGCGATCCTGGCGGGACACGAGGGCGAGCTGGCGGATACCTTGGCCACCCTGGCGGGCGGTTCGGGCGGCGCCCGGCCGAAGGTTCACGTCGGGTTCGACGCGGAGGGACAGATTTCGGTCTCGGATGGGGAGACTGCCGCCGGGCACGAGGCCTGGATCGTCAAGTTCGCCGCGACCAACGATCCGCCGGACATCGGCCCCATAGAAGCGGCCTATGCGGCGATGGCCTTGGCCGCCGGCCTGGACATGGCCCCCTACCGCCTGCTCCCCTCCAACACCGGACCGGGCTACTTCGCCACGCGCCGCTTCGACCGGCCGGCGCCGGGCAAGCGCCTGCATATGGTCTCGCTGAGCGGCGCGGTGGAAGCGCCCTGGCGCACGCCCACAAGCTACGACCTCTTCTTGCGCGCCACCCAGGCCATCACCCGCCATGCGGACGACTTGCACGCCGCGTTCCGGCGCATGGTCTTCAATGTGCTGGCCAGCAATCGCGACGACCACACCCGCCAGCACAGCTACCTGATGGACCAGACTGGCCAGTGGCGTCTCGCTCCGGCCTATGACCTCACCTATTCGGCCGGTCCAGGCGGGGAACACTATCTGGACGTCGAGGGCGAAGGTAGGAACCCCACCCTTGAACACGTCCTGGCTCTGGGACGCCGGCACAGCCTGCCGGACCGCCTCATCCATGCGACGATCGACGAGGTTCGCGCCGCCGTGGCGGATTGGCCGCGCTTCGCCGACGAGGCCGGCGTCAGCAAGGCCTCGCGCGCGGAAATCGCGACCGCCCACCAGGCTGTCGCCCAGCGCTTCTCGGCCTGAGCCTTAAGCGGCATGGACGATGTAGCCGTCCACTCCCCAACCGCTCACCCGCATCAGCTCCGAGACCCGGCGGCCGCCGGGCGTGCGCGCGATGTGAATAACCAGGTCGATCGCCTGGCCGAGCTGGAGACGGCGCTGCGAGAGGCGGGCCAGGAAGGAGTCCACAAGCAGCGGCACGTCACCCCGCTCGAAGATATCGAGGACGACGCCAAGCGCTTCCACGTCCTGAAAGCCCGCGTCGAGCGGCTCGAAGCCCTGTGGTCGATCAACAAGCGCAGGCGCGAAACGCGCGGCAAAATCATCATCGGCGGCGCCCTGCTGGCGGAAGCCGGAGACGCCCGCTTTGCTGGAGACGACGAGCTGCTGGCCCGCCTGGTCGACATCCTGGATCGCCGTGTCGAGCGCGTCCGCGACCGCCTGACGGTGCGCGAACTCCTGGGCAATGTGCCCCTGCCCTTGCGCCCGGGCGGCGACCTGGATGAGGACGCTGAAAGCGCCCTTCAAGCTGCCGGCGACCGGCTCCCCGATTTCGATCTAATGACCGAGACCGCCCTTGCTCAGGAAAGCGCTGAACCCCTGACGCCAAGCGATCTCGACCCCGACTACGCGGACCTCGACCAAGCGTGGCACACGGCCTGATCATTGATCTGATCCTGCCGCCAAGCCGGGGCCAACCACGAAGATCGCCCGGCCGGGATCGTTGACCTGGGCCGGGCGAACCGGCCCCTGCCCTGCCCCGGAAGACGCCGGCGCCATCGGCGTATCAGCCATCGCCTCGATGCGGTTCTCGCCGACAAAGATCGCCCCGCCGGCCGCCGACCAGGCGGCCGACGACGAGGGGCCACGAGAGGGACGAGCGGGTGTGACAGTGCGAGGTCCCCGCCCCGCTCCAGATCGCGCCTCGACATAGAAACTGTGCGCGCCGATGACCGCCGACGGCCCCGTGCCACCAAAGTTGACCAGGCCTTCGGAGACCTCTCCCCGGCTGGCGCGATCAGCCACGATTTGCGGGTTCTGGAAGAACCGCGCCCCGTTCGTCAGGTCGGGCAACCGGCCTTCGAGCGCGAGGTTCAGGATGGTCTCGATCCGCGCGCGTTGGGCCACTGTAGAGGCCGGAAGGCGACGCCAGTCGCCGCCAGCGCGCATGACCGGCTCGAACTGGCCGCGCGCATTGACGACGGCCTCGACCGACGCACCCCATCGACCATCCTGGACCCGGTTGAGGATCGTGTAGACGACGGCGGCCAAGCCGCTGTCGCCCTGATTTCCGGCCTCGGCGAAGGCGACCCGGGTGATCGCCTCGCGCGCGTCCGGACCGGCCACGAGGGGAGCCAGGCCGCTCCGTGTCCACGGCGGCGCCAACATCGCTGAGGCGGGCGCGGGTGGCGGGCAATTGACGCCCGCGGGCAAGGGTTGGGCGCTCTGTCCGCGCGCGAGCAGGAGACACAAACCCGCCAGGGCCGCCGGGTCCATCACCGGTCTCCAGGCTGAGGGCGCGACAACGCCAAGGGCCGGAACACGCCAACGATCTCGGCCTGGTTGACCGGCCCGAAATAGCGGCTGTCGAAGCTATTGGGGATGCGGTCGGAGAAGACGAACACCTCGCCGTCGCGAAGCCGGCGGCATCCATTCCAGCGCGGCACAGCCACGCCTCGGCGATCGGTTTTCAGGATCGGGGCTCGCACCTCTCCGTTGATCACCAGCCGGTCGTCACCGGTGCAGACCTGGTCGCCGGAAACGGCGGCGACGGTCTTCAGAACCAGCACCCGGCGCAGGTAGCCCATATGGCGGTCAGCGTAGGGAAAAGCGGCCGCAGGCGCGGGAAAGGCGACCAGCGCGCCAACCCTCACTGGCTCGTCCTGCCGCGCATAAAGACCCTCCGGCTCACTGGCCGTTCGATTCCACAAGAGCAGCGGACGAGCGCCCCCGGCCGTGGCCATCGAAAGCGCGCTGATGAGCGCAGCCCCGCCGACCAGAACGCAAGCTAAGGGCGTCCAGCGCGGGGCTAGGGGGGACAGGAACATTGGGTGGGACCGGCGCAGCCAAAACGAGCCGAAGGCTCGGCAGGGCTTGCGGCCACGATGTGGCTCATGCCCGGCGATTGTGGGCTTAACGGGCGGCTAGTCGGTCACTGATACCCCGACAAACGAGGCAAGTTGCCCATGGGCAACTCGTCGGGAAATCTCGCTAGGAGGCGAGGCCCGCGAGGGTGGAGGACAGGAAGTTGCCCATGGGCAACTAGGCCTTCGGACGGACCCGATCGAGCTCGCGGGCGAAGGCGGCCTGGAAGTCCGCGTTGCTCGCCTCAGCGTCCAGCGACAGTTCGAGCACGACCCGCTTGGCCCCCTTGCGCGCCAGGGTGAATAGGGTCGCGCCGGCCTCGTTCGTCACGTTAATGACGCCCTTACCGGCCGGCTTCTTGGCGGACGTCGGCGCCGCGGACGCCTTGACGAGCAGGGTCACGATCTTGGCGGGGTCAAGCAGCCCCTTCCCGCTCGCCACCGCCGCCGCCTGCACGCCGGCTAGACGCTTGGCTTCCGCCATCACCTTGGGACGCGAAGCGTCGTCAGCCAGCAGGGGTTTTAGCGTCCGGGCATGGCGCTCCTTGAGCTGACGCGGATCACCGAAAGCTTCGACGACGTCGGTCGGCAGCTTGCCGAGATCCAGGAAGCGCGAAAGCCACGCCTTGGGCACTTCCAGCCGTTCGGCCATGCGCTGCGCGACACCGCCATAGAAGGTCTCAACCGCATGGCGGTAGTCGAGCGCGCGCTCGTAGTCGCTGATGTCCTGGCGGGCGCGGTTCTCGACGTCGGCCAGGCGGAAGGCCTGCTCGTCGGTGAGCTCACGCTCCTCGATTAGGTAGCGGATCTCGCGATGCTCGACATTGCGCAGGTAACTGACCGACCAATGCCGGCGCGCGCCACTGATGACCTCGTAGTCGAAGGCCGGGTCGTCCTCGACCCGCCGCACGATCGCGGGAAACTCCTGCTCGCCCTGGGAGCGCAAGCTCTCCAACAGATCGGCGCAGGAGGCCTCGTTGAGCAAATCGTAGCGGCGGTTATGACGGCTCCACATCCGGCAACGGGCCGGATCGACGAGCTTGAGGGTCTTTTCCTTGACGTCCCCGGACGTCACCCGCGCCAGGCCGGTCAGGCGGGTGCTCAAACGCTCTGTTGCGGGCGCACCGCGCTCAACGGTCGGGGTTTCAGTGACCGGAGCCACCAAGCCCGCGAGGATCGAGCGGTTCTTGCCTGTTGTGGATGCCATGACCGCCCTCCCCTACCCGAGTCCAAGCCGGCGAAGCTCAGACCGATGGCTCGGCCAGGCTTTGCGAATAAGCAGTTCGATCTCGCCGTTCAGGCGATCCAGATTGTTGCGGCAGCGCTCATAGGTCTTGGTCGTCGGACCGCTCAGTTCATAGACGGTCCGCAGTTGGACGTTGGCGTTGTCGATCTCGGCGGAGTCGAGCAGCGAAGCCGACAGCATGTCGGCGCCAAACACCGCCTCCATCATGTCCCGGATCTGCGTGTGGGCGCTCTTGCCCTCATCGACCTTGGTCGCGACGACGCGCAGGAAATGGTAGCCGCGAGCGCCCAGGTGGTTCTGCATAACCTCCAGCGTCTCGACGATCATTCGCAGGAAGTGTGCCGTCGAGGCGAAGTCGACGGTCGAGGGCGGCGTCGGGATCAGCAGCGCATTGGCGGCGCGCAGCACGGCGAGCGATAGCATGCCCAGCGCCGGCGGCGGATCGAGTAGGACCACGTCGTAGTCCCCGGCCATACTTTCCACGCCGCGACGCAGACGGTCGAGCGCGTCCGGATTGCCGCGAAGCCGTGCCGCGGCCTCGTATTCAGCCTGGTAGAGCCCAAGGTTCGCAGGCACCAGATCGATGCCCGGCCAGGCTGTAGACCGCAGGGCATACTTCAGGTCCGGTTCGCCGCCGTGACGGAAGAAGGGGAGGAGGGTCTCCTCATCGTCGATGTCGATGTCGGGGTTGAAGCCGAAGATCGTCGTGGTGCTCGCCTGGCTGTCGCAGTCGATCACCGCCACCCGATAGCCCTTCAACGCCAGGAACTGGGCGACGTGGCAGGTCAGCGTGCTCTTGCCGACGCCGCCCTTGAAGTTCTGCACCGCCATAACGATCGGCGGATCGTCCGGGCCACGACGCGGACGGGTGCCGAACACGTCACGCATGTGATTGACCTCGGACAGGCTGTAGCCTTCCCGGCGGCCGGTCGCGCTCAAGCGCGGAGCGGGAAGGCGTCCGTCGGCTTCGGCCTGCCGAATGGCTTCTGAAGTCCGCC
>MEEW01000193.1 GCA_001724985.1 Phenylobacterium sp. SCN 69-14 | reverse complement strand
ATATGCGAACGGAAGTCTACGAAGGTGGCGCCTTTCCCTTCAGCACGTTTGGGCAAAGTGCTCCACGCGGGTACAATCTTAAACTTTGGAACTCGGGTGTCCGCGATCGATTGGTGGCGCTGTTAGCGGAGTTGGGAAAACGTTTCAACGGCCACGCGAACTTCGAAGGAATCGGTTTGCCGGAGACGGCACTCGGCCAGCCGATGGAATTGGTGTCCAGCCACGAGACCGACAAGTACTACGACAATTTGTTGGGTATACAACGGCAGATGCGCATGGCTTTTCCCAATACATTGACCTATCAGTTTGTGAATTATCCGCGGGAGATCCTGGCGGGATTTGTCGACCAGATGCGGACGATCGGCACGGGGTTGGGTGGGCCGGATATTTTTCTGGATGATCCGGGATTGAACTTCGATCATCCGAATAAGCCCAAGGGCATCTATTACTATTACCCGCAGATGTCCGGCCTGATTCCTTTGACGCCCTCGGTCATGCAGGCGAATTACGATAACACCAGGCATGATGGAAAAGGGCGCGTACCAACCGTCGCCGAACTACTCGCGTTCGGCCGTGACCGGCTGCGGGCAAACTACCTCTTCTGGACGCGTGCGCCGGGCCATTTCCAGCAGGTGCTAGAACAGATGCAGCGTATTCCGTTGCAGGGAAATCCGTCCGGGGGACTTGATGCACTCTGCCCTAAGGCCTACGTCTCCTGCGTGGAGTAGCGCAGACGGAGTAATGTCTTGTCTCCCCGGAGCGACCTAAGTGCTAGCGACGGTGTGTTTCGGCTGTTTTGGTTAGCCGCCGCAGGCGGCCTTCAACAGCCCTCCGGTTGCGGTGCCTTGAGTGGCGGCGGACCATTGATTCGAGGTGCCAGTGGAACGCACGACGGTTCCGGCTCCCATCTGTCCGGAATACCAGCTCGACTTGAGCGGCTGGCTCTTCTTATTTTGGCAGTCGTATTCGCGTTCTGTGGCTTTTGACAGGGCTGGAGCGCCTCCCCCTTCGCTCTGTGCGCTTTTGTAGTCGAACAGATCCAGCATGACGACCGTTTCATCTGCTTTTTTGACGCTGGCGTAATCGGCGTAATAGATGTAGTTATCCGTCTCGCCGATCTTGGCGCGACCCTCGGCCGACAGGGCGGGCGAGGGGGCCTCTTCCAGCACCTTCTGGTGGCGGCGTTGCAGCGAACAGTCGCGTTCGCCCAGGTGGACGACGTTGCCGTGGCTGTCGGCGATGACCTGGATCTCGATGTGGCGCGGCTTCTGGAGGTAGCGCTCCATGTAGACGGCGCCGTTGCCGAAGGCGGCCAGGGCCTCGGACTGGGCGGTCTGCACGGCCTCGACCAGGTCGTCGGCCGTCATCGCCACCTTCATGCCGCGACCGCCGCCGCCGGCGGCCGCCTTGACGATCAGGGGGAAGCCGATGGTCTTGGACGCCTCGATGGCCTGTTCGACCGTCTCGACTTCGCCGTCAGAGCCGGGAACGACGGGGATGCCTGCGTCCTTGACCGTCTGCTTGGCGGTGATCTTGTCGCCCATGACCCGGATATGTTCCGGCTTGGGACCGATGAAGGCCAGGCCGTGGGCCTCAACGATCTCGGCGAAGCGGGCGTTCTCCGACAGGAAGCCGTAGCCGGGGTGGATGGCCTGGGCGCCGGTGATTTCCGCCGCCGCGATGATCGAAGGGATGTTCAGATAGGACTTGGCCGCCGGCGCGGGGCCGATGCAGACGCTCTCGTCGGCCAGGCGCACCCACATGGCGCCGCGGTCGGCTTCGGAATGCACGGCGACGGTGGAGATGCCCATCTCCTTGCACGCGCGGTGGATGCGAAGCGCGATCTCGCCGCGGTTGGCGATCAAAACCTTGGTGAACATGAGGCTCAGGCTTCCAGCACGACCAGGGCTTCGCCGAACTCGACCGGCTGGGCGTCGCCCACCAGGATTTCAGCCACCACGCCGTCGCGCGGCGACTGGATCGGGTTCATGGTCTTCATGGCTTCGACGATGACCAGGGTCTGGCCCTTCTTCACCTTGTCGCCGACCTTGATGAAGGGATCGGCGCCCGGCGCGGGCTGCAGATAGGCGGTGCCGACCATCGGCGACTTCACCTCTTCGCCGGCGCGGGCGACGATGGTGGCCGGGTCCGACGGCATGGAGAGCGGCGCTGCGGCGGCCGGCGCGGCGTGGGCGACCGGGGCCGGGGCGGCGGTGTACTGGATCGGAGCGGCGGCGACGGTGACTTCGCGCTTCACCTTGATCTTCAGATCGCCGCGCTCGACTTCGATCTCGGTCAGGTCGGTGTCGTTCAGAATGTCGGCCAGGCTGCGGACCAGGTCGGCGTCGATGTTCTTGTTCTTGTCGTCGGACATGGGGGTCTCTTCTACTTGATCTTCAGACGGCGCGCGGCGGTCAGCCCTTGGCCCCGGCGCGGCGCGCCAGGTCCAGAGCGGCCCGGACGGCCAATTCATAGCTGCGGGGGCCGAAGCCGGCGATCACGCCGGTCGCGGCCAGGGACACATAGGAGTGATGCCGAAACGCCTCGCGCGCGGCGGGGTTCGACAGGTGGCACTCGACCACGGGGATGCTCAGCGTCTTCAGCGCGTCCAGCAGGGCCACCGAGGTGTGGGTGAAGGCGGCCGGATTGATGACCAGGGCGTCGGCCTTAGTCCTGACTTCCTGGATCCAGTCGACCAGCTGGCCTTCATGATTCGACTGACGGAACACCACGCGGGCGCCCTCGGCCGCCGCCTCGCACATGGCCTGAACGTCGGCCAGCGTCTCGCGGCCATAGATATCCGGCTCCCGAACCCCCAGCAGGTTCAGGTTCGGCCCGTTCAGGACATACAGGGTGAGAGTTTCGGGCATTCGCTCGCAAAACAGGCGCGCCGCCGCGCGGAATCGAGCGCGCGTTGTAGCCTAGGTGGCGCGCGGCGCAAAGCGGGCGGGCAAAAAGGGTGACGTAGGGGGAGGTTGGGGCCGCTGGCTGGGGGGGCGGCGGGAAATAGCCCGCGCGCGGCTCGTGCAGGAACCTGTGATGGAAGGTTGACGGCGAGATTAATTACAACATATTGCGCAATGTATTTCATTGTGAGGTCTGGAAGTGATTTATCGAGTTTTCCTCTCGCTGCTGAGCGTCGCTGTCCTGGCGCCGGTTTCGGTTGATGCGCAGACCTTGGATCATAAGGCGCAGCGCGAAGTCGTGGCTCGCCTTGAGACGGCGTTGCAGCAGAACTATGTTTTCCCTGACCGAATTCCGGTCATATCCGCTGAGCTGGACAGGCGGATTCAATCGGAGCCGATGGAAGCCGATCGCTTCGCCGCGAGCCTTGCTCAAGGTCTAGTCAAGGCGAGCGAGGATCTGCACTTTTCGGTGGCCTTCGATCCCGACGAGGTCGCGGCTGACCGTCGAGCCAAGGCGAGCGGCGAGACGACGACACAGGCCCAACGCGACAGAGAACGTGCAGCGAATTTCGGGTTCCGCGAGGCGCGGCGGCTGGACGGCGATCTGGCCTATGTGCGGTTCGATTTCTTCGCCGACCCGCAATATGCTCAGGAGACGGCGTCGGCGGCCATGCGTTTCGCCGACGGGGCCAAAGGGCTGATCTTCGACCTGCGCTACAACAACGGCGGCGTCCTGGAGATGGCGCAGTTCCTGATGAGCTACCTCTATCCGGCGGGCAAGGATCAGGAATTTTTCGACTACAACTACAATGACAAGGGTGCGCAGGTGGTGCGGAGCCAGTGGAGCCTGCCCGCCGTGCCCGGCTGGCGGTCTGGGGGTATCCCCGTGGTGGTTCTGACCGGTTCGACGTCCTTCTCTGCGGCCGAATGGATGGCGTTTTCGCTGCAACGTCTGGGCCGGGCGACTGTCATCGGCGAACAGACCTCTGGGGGCGCGCATCCGGTCACCCGTGTGCCGATTGATGATCGCTTCATGCTGCAGGTTCCGTTCGGCCTGATCCGGGATCCGATCGACGGTAAGGATTTCGAGGGCGTCGGCGTGACCCCTGACCTGGCGGTTCCAGCTCCGGAGGCCCTGTTGGCGGCGCAGAAGTTCCTGCTGCAGAGCCGGGCTGATGCCGGCGACGCAGAGGCCAAATGGGCCTTGGTTCCGATTGAAACTGCTCTAACCGGCCAAGCTGCGAGCGCGGCGGAGATGGATGCCGCAGTCGGAGCCTATGAGGGTCGAACCCTGGCGCGCACCGCCACCGGTCTGGCCTATCATTGGCGGGATCGCTTCGTTTTGGCTCTTGAGCCGATCGGGAAAGATCTGTTTGCGGTCCAGGGAACGGATGACTACCGCTTCCGTCTGGTGCACGAGAATGGCCGTGTGAGCGGTTTGGAGCGAGTGTGGAAGTCCGGCGAGCGGGAAACCTATCGTCGCCTGGACTGAGGAAGCGTTGGACGAATGATCGAGTTGGATCGCACCTTTCTGGGCCGGCTGAGCGAACAGCTCAGCGAACTGATCGAGCAGCAGTCGGCCGAGGTGTTCAAGCGCGCGGGCATTGTCATCCCGGTGAAGTCCTCGTCCTTGCTGGGCGCCATTGCGACGCTCGGCCCGGTCTCTGTCGCCGATCTGGTGCGGGCGCTGGACCGTTCGCACCAGCTCATTCAGCAGAAGATACCCAAGCTTCTGGCCCTGGATCTGGTCAGCCGCCGTCCCGATCCCAACGACCTGCGCATCAACTTGATCGAGATCACCGACAGGGGGCGCGAACAATTGGCCTTGCTGGACCGGCTGACGCCCGAGTTTGAACGCGCCTATGCCGAAATGGAGCAGGAGGCCGGCCCGGTGTTCGACACAGTAGCGCGCGCGATCCGCTCGCTTAAGGCCCGCTCCTTGAACGATCGCATAATCGTCTGAAAGGCGTTCTGCGCTGATTGATGCTCGTTGTGCGCAAACGCGCTATAGCTCCGGCGTCAGCGGCGGGCCCGAAAGAAGGGCGCGCTTGCGATCGATGCTTAGGCTGCTCGGAAAGATGTGATGCGTATCGAAGTCAACGGCGAGGCGCGGGACACCGCCGCCACGACCATTCTGGGACTGGTTCAGGAACTGTCGCTGGATCCTAAGAAGGTGGCGGTCGAGCGCAATCTGGAGATCGTGCCGCGCTCGCTGCACGGCGAGACGGCGCTGGCCGAGGGCGACAAGATCGAACTGGTGCAGTTCGTCGGCGGGGGCTGAGCAGTAGAAGCGTGGGGCCGATCAAATCCCGCAACGCCGCTTCCCCCCGGCGGCGGGCGGCGCTAGGTCACTAAACCATGACTGACACCGCTCCCCGCACCGACACCTGGACCGTCGCCGGCCGCACCTTCAACTCGCGCCTGATCGTGGGCACCGGCAAGTATCGCGACTACGCCCAGAACGCGGCGGCGGCCGAGGCTTCGGGCGCCGAGATGGTCACCGTGGCCGTGCGCCGGGTGAACCTGACCGATCCGAACCAGCCGGTTCTGACGGACTTCATCGACCCGAAGAAATACACCTATCTGCCCAATACGGCGGGCTGCTTCACCGGCGAGGACGCCGTGCGGACCCTGCGTTTGGCGCGCGAGGCGGGCGGCTGGACCCTGGTCAAGCTCGAGGTTCTGGCGGACCCCAAGACCCTGTTCCCCGACATGGAGGAGACCCTGCGGTCGCTGAAACTGCTGACCGCCGAGGGTTTCGAGGTCATGGTCTATTGCACCGACGAC
>MEEW01000192.1 GCA_001724985.1 Phenylobacterium sp. SCN 69-14 | reverse complement strand
TGCGATGGCCGCTTCCAGCGCCCGCACCGCCGCGGCCGGCCCCTCCGGGTGCGACCAGACGCCGGCGGAGACGGCCAGGAAGTCGGCGCCCGCCTTGGCCAGGCTCTCGGCGTTGGCGGCGGTGATCCCGCCGATGGCGACGCAGGGGACCTCCATGGTCTCCTGCCAGATGGTCAGGATCTCGGGATCGGCGCGGGTCGGCGCGTCCTTGGTCGTGGTGGGGAAGAAGGCGCCGAAGGCCACATAGTCCGCGCCGGCCTCGGCCGCCTCCATGGCCAGGTGGCGGCTGTCGTGGCAGGTGACGCCGATCATCGCCTGGGCCCCCATCAGCTTGCGCGCCTGCGCATAGGGCGTGTCGGACTGGCCCACATGGACGCCATCGCAATCCAGCCGGGCGGCCAGGTCGGGGCGGTCGTTGAGGATCACCGCCACCCCGCGGGCGTGGGCGATCGGGGTGACGACCTCGACGGCCGCGGCGATCACCTCGTCGGGGACGTCCTTCAGGCGCACCTGCAGGGCCGCCACCTCGCCGGCGTCCAGAGCCTGGGCCAGGTCGCGCCCGAAGGCGGCCAGGTCGTCGATCCTGGGCGGCGTGATGAGATAGAGGCGGCAGTCGGCGGTCATGCAGCCTTACTAGCCGCATGGGCGACGAACCGCCACAGCGGCGGGGGCTGGAAATCCCGGCCTGCAAGTTGCAAATGACTTGCAACGGCGTTTGCATTTGATACAAGCACGCCGTTGTCGAGAGGTCCGCCTTGTACGTCTGCAACTGTAACGGCATCCGCGAGCGCGAGGTCCGCGCCGCCATCGAAGCTGGCGCCAAGCGCCCGGTCGAGGTGTTCATCGCCTGCGAGACCAGGGCCCAATGCGCGCGCTGCGTCTGCGACATGCGTCAGATGATCGACGATCACGGCGAGGCCCTGCGCTACGCCGCCGAATAGGGCGTCGGACGGGCCGAGGGCCTGAGAACGAAACGCGGAATCACTTGCAAACATAGGCTTTGACTAAAGCCGTCGCCGGGAAGAGTTTGCCCCTCGACTTGATTTGCGAGGAGGTTCCCCATGAAAGGCGACAAGGCGATCATCAAGCGCCTCAATGCGGTGCTGACCAATGAGCTCACCGCGGTGAACCAGTATTTCCTGCATGCGCGGATGTACCAGGACTGGGGTTTCGCGCGGCTGGGCCAGATCACGTACGAAGAATCCATCGGCGAGATGAAGCACGCCGACAAGCTCATCAAGCGCATCCTGTTCCTCGAAGGCCTGCCCAACCTGCAGGACCTGCGCAAGCTGAAGATCGGCGAGACGGTGCCCGAATGCCTGGCCTCGGACCTGGCGGTCGAGGTCGCCGGCCGCATCGACCAGATCGAGGGCATCAAGGAGTGCGAAGCGGTCGCCGACTACGCCACCCGCGAAATCCTGCGCGAGATCCTCAGCGACACCGAGGAGCATATCGACTTCCTCGAAACCCAGATCAGCCTGGTGAAGTCGCTGGGCGAGCAGAACTACCTGCAAAGCGCGCTGGGCGAACTGGAAGGCGGCGAGGGGCACTGACCGCTTTCCGCGTCGCGAAAACCCGCTAGGCTTCCCGTAAACGGGCGGGGAGGATGCCAATGGGCGAAGCGGTCGCCGGCGAGAGCGTCGTTGCGAAGAAGAGCCATCGGCTGGTGATCGGGGCGGCTTCGGCCGGCACGGTCTTCGAGTGGTACGATTTCTACCTCTACGGCTCGCTGGCCGGGTTCATTACCCAGCACTTCTTCTCGGGCGTCAACGAGACCACCGGCTACATCTTCGCCCTGCTGGCCTTCGCGGCGGGTTTTGCGGTGCGGCCGTTCGGGGCCATCGTCTTCGGGCGGCTGGGTGACCTCTGGGGCCGCAAGAACACCTTTCTGGTGACCATGCTGCTGATGGGGCTGTCGACCTTCTCGGTCGGCCTGCTGCCCGGCTATGACCAGATCGGGGTCGCCGCCCCGATCCTGCTGATCCTGATGCGGCTGGTGCAGGGCCTGGCCCTGGGCGGCGAGTACGGCGGGGCGGCGACCTATGTGGCCGAGCACGCCCCGCCCGGAAAGCGCGGCCTCTATACGAGCTGGATCCAGACCACCGCGACGCTCGGCCTGTTCCTCAGCCTGATCGTGATCCTGGCGGTGCGTTCAGGGACAGGCGAGGAGGTGTTCAAGGCCTGGGCCTGGCGCATCCCGTTCCTGGTCTCGGCGATCCTGCTGGCGGTCTCGCTGTGGATCCGCCTCAAGCTCAACGAGAGCCCGGTCTTCCAGAAGATGGTCGACGAGGGGAAGACCTCGAAGAAGCCGCTCAGCGAATCCTTCGGCCAATGGTCGAACCTGAAGGTGGTGATCCTGGCCCTGCTGGGCCTCACCGCCGGCCAGGCGGTGGTCTGGTACACCGGCCAGTTCTACGCCCTGTTCTTCCTGGAGAAGATGCTGAAGGTCGACGGGCCGACCACCAACACCCTGGTCGCCTTCGCCCTGATCCTGGGCACGCCGTTCTTCGTGGTGTTCGGCGCCCTGTCCGACAAGATCGGCCGCAAGCCGATCATCCTGGCCGGATGCCTGCTGGCGGCGGCGACCTATTTCCCGATCTTCAAGGCCCTGACCGAAGCGGCCAATCCGGCCCTGGCCCATGCGGCGGCGCGCGCGCCGGTGGTGGTGGTCGCAGACCCGGCCGACTGCGCGTTCCAGTTCGATCCGGTCGGCAAGACCGCCTTCACCTCGTCCTGCGACGTGGCCAAATCGGCCCTGGCCGGCGCGGGGATCACCTATGGGAACCAGGCCGCGCCGCCCGGCGCGACGGCGGTGGTGCGGATCGGCGAGACCGAGATCGTCGGCTTCGACGGCAAGGCGCTGGACAAGGCCGCCTTCGCGGCGGGCAAGGGCGCGTGGACCCAGGAGCTGTCGGCGGCCCTGCATGCGGCCGGCTATCCGGAGGCGGCCGACCCGGCGCAGGTGAACAAGCCGATGGTCGTGGCCCTGCTGTTCCTGCTGATGCTGTACGTGACCATGGTCTACGGGCCGGTGGCCGCGGCCCTGGTGGAGATGTTCCCGGCGCGCATCCGCTACACCTCGATGAGCCTGCCCTACCATATCGGCAACGGCTGGTTCGGCGGCTTCCTGCCCACCACGGCCTTCGCCATGGTCGCCGCGACGGGGAACATCTATTACGGCCTCTGGTATCCGATCGTGGTCGCCGCCTTCACCGTCGTGGTCGGCGCTCTGTTCCTGCGCGAGATGCGCGGGGCCAATATCGACGAATAGCCAAAGAAAAAGCCGCCGCCTCGCGGGGAGGCGGCGGCTCGTTCAGGCTTGGCGGAGCGCCTATTCGGCGGCCTGGCGGCTGACGCCGATCTTCGGGGCCAGTTCGCCCGAGGCGTAGCGCTTGGCCATTTCCGACAGCGCGATCGGCTTGATCGAGCTGGCGTGGCCGGCGGCGCCGAACTCCTCGAAGCGCTGGACGCAGACCTTGCGCATGGCTTCCTTGGCGGGCTTCAGATAGCTGCGCGGGTCGAACTCGCCCGGCTTCTCGGCGAACAGCTTGCGGATCGCGCCGGTGATGGCCATGCGGTTGTCGGTGTCGATGTTGATCTTGCGCACGCCATGCTTGATGCCGCGCTGGATCTCCTCGACCGGCACGCCCCAGGTCTGGGGCATCTCGCCGCCGTACTGGTTGATGATGTCCTGCAGGTCCTGCGGCACCGACGAGGAGCCGTGCATGACCAGGTGGGTGTTGGGCAGGCGGCGGTGGATCTCTTCGATCACGTTCATCGCCAGGACGTCGCCGTCCGGCTTGCGGGTGAACTTGTAGGCGCCGTGGCTGGTGCCCATGGCGATGGCCAGGGCGTCGACCTCGGTGGCCTTCACGAACTCGACCGCCTGGTCCGGGTCGGTCAGGAGCTGGTCGTGGCCGAGCTTGCCCTCGAAGCCGTGGCCGTCCTCCTTTTCGCCCATGCCGGTTTCCAGCGAACCCAGCACGCCCAGCTCGCCCTCGACGCTGGCGCCGACCCAGTGGGCCATGTTGACGACATTGCGGGTGACCTCGACGTTGTAGTCGTAGTCGGCCGGGGTCTTGCCGTCGGCCTTCAGCGAGCCGTCCATCATCACCGAGGTGAAGCCGTACTGGATCGCCGTGGCGCAGGTGGCTTCGTTGTTGCCGTGGTCCTGGTGCATGCAGATCGGGATGTGCGGATACATCTCCGCCATGGCGTCGATCAGGTGCTTCAGCACGATGTCGTTGGCGTAGGAACGGGCGCCGCGCGAGGCCTGCATGATGACCGGCGAGTCGGTGGCCTCGGCGGCCTCCATGATCGCCAGCGCCTGTTCCATGTTGTTGATGTTGAACGCCGGGACCCCGTAGCCGTGCTCGGCCGCGTGATCGAGGAGTTGTCTCAAAGTAACCCGGGCCATGCCCTGCCCTCCGTAGTGCTTAAGCTTATGTCGCCAGGGCCGCCACTCCGGGCAGCTCCTTGCCTTCCATCCATTCAAGAAACGCGCCGCCCGCCGTAGAGACGAACGTGAAATCGTCGGCGCAGCCGGCCGCGTTCAGAGCGGCGACTGTATCACCCCCGCCGGCCACGGCCACCAGCTTGCCGGCCTTGGCCAGGTCCGCCGCATAGCGGGCGGCGGCGACGGTGCCCTTGTCGAAGGGCGGGATCTCGAACACGCCGAGCGGGCCGTTCCAGATCAGGGTCCTGGAATTGGCCATGGCGCGGCACAGGCGCTCCACCGTCTCGGGGCCGGCGTCGAGGATGCGCTCCTCGTCGTCGATGGCCCCCAGGGCGCGCACGCGGGCGGCCGCGCCGGGCGCCAGCTTCTCGGCCACCACGATGTCGATCGGCAGGAAGAGCTTGCAGTTGTGCTGGCCGGCCAGGCGGATGATCTCGCGCGCGGTCTCGGCCAGTTCCTTCTCGCAGTACGAGGCGCCGACGTCGTGGCCCTGGGCGTAGAGGAAGGTGTTGGCCATGCCGCCGCCGATGGCCAGCTTGTCCAGCTTGGTCACCAGATTGCGCAGCAGGTCGAGCTTGGTCGAGACCTTGGAGCCGCCGACGATGCCCAGCACCGGGCGTTCCGGATCGCCCAGCGCCTTGTCGAGCGCGGTCAGTTCAAGGCGCATCTGCTCGCCCGCATAGGCCGGCAGCAGGTGGGCCAGGCCCTCGGTCGAGGCGTGGGCGCGGTGGGCGGCCGAGAAGGCGTCGTTCACATAGAGGTCGCCGTTCGCCGCCAGGGCCTTGGCGAAGTCCGGGTCGTTCTTCTCCTCGCCGGCGTGGAAGCGGGTGTTCTCCAGCAGCAGGACGTCGCCGTCCTTCATGGCGTCGACCGCCGCCTTGGCGGCCGGGCCTATGCAGTCGCCCGCGAAAGCGACCGGCGCGCCGACCAGGCCCGCCAGCGGGGCGGCCAGGGGCGCCAGGCTCATCTCCGGCACGCGCTTGCCCTTGGGGCGGTCGAAGTGGGCCAGCAGGATCACCTTGGCGCCGCCGGCGCGCAGCTTGGCGAGCGTCGGCAGGATCGCCCGCAGGCGGGTGTCGTCGGTGACCTGTCCGTCGGCCATGGGGACGTTGATGTCCACGCGCACCAGGGCGCGCTTGCCGGCGAGGTCGGCGGTGTCGAGCGTCTTGAAGGACATCAATGATCTCCGCGCGCCCCGGCGGCGGCTGGGGCTCGAACAGTCCGGCTGGACGGCGCCCGCAGCAGAGGTCTTAGATCAGCTTCGCCATGGCGAGCGCGGTGTCGCTCATCCGGGTCGAGAAGCCCCACTCGTTGTCGTACCAGGACAGCACGCGGCCCAGGCCGCCGTCGATGACCTGGGTCTGGGCCAGGGCGACGGTCGAGGAGGCCGGGGCGTGGTTGAAGTCGATCGAGACCAGCGGATCGTTGGTCACCGCCAGGATGCCCTTCAGCGGGCCTTCGGCAGCCGCGGCGATCAGGGCCTCGTTGATCTCTTCCTTGGTCAGGGTGCGGCCGGGCACCCAGGTCAGGTCGACGACCGAGACGTTCGGGGTCGGGACGCGGATCGAGGAGCCGTCCAGCTTGCCTTGCAGTTCCGGCATCACCAGGCCCAGCGCCTTGGCCGCGCCGGTCGAGGTCGGGATCATCGACATGGCCGCGGCGCGGGCGCGGTAGAGGTCGGAGTGCATGGTGTCCAGCGTCGGCTGGTCGCCGGTGTAGGAGTGGATGGTGGTCATGTAGCCGCGCTCGATGCCGGCCAGGGCGTGCAGGACCTTGGCGACCGGCGCCAGGCAGTTGGTGGTGCACGAGGCGTTGGAGACGATCAGGTCGTCCTTGGTCAGGGTCTCGTGGTTCACGCCGTAGACGATGGTCTTGTCGGCGTCGCCGGACGGGCCGGAGATCAGCACGCGCTTGGCGCCGGCTTCCAGGTGGGCCTTGGCCTTGTCGCGGGCGGTGAAGATGCCGGTGCACTCGAGCGCGATGTCGACGCCCAGTTCCTTGTGCGGCAGCTCGGCCGGGTTGCGGATGGCCGTGACCTTCATCTTGCCGAAGCCGGCGTCGATGGTGTCGCCGTCGACCTTCACCTCGCCGGGGAAGCGGCCGTGCACGCTGTCGTAGCGCAGCAGGTGGGCGTTGGTCTCGACCGGGCCCAGGTCGTTGATGGCGACGACTTCGATGTCCTTGCGGCCGTGCTCGACGATCGAACGCAGGACCAGCCTGCCGATACGGCCGAACCCATTGATGGCGACGCGAACGGTCATCGAAAACTCCTGAGCCAATTTATTTGGGGCGGTTTCTTGAGGCCGGGGCAGCGGGAGTCAAGCCCTGAACCCCCAAACGGGCGACAATGCTTTTCCTTGCGGGCGGGAACATCCTCACGTCTGGCGCGCTTTCGACGCCTGAACCTTGACCGTGGAAGGAGCCCGAAGGTGACGAAACTTCATCTGACCGGGGCCGTCGCCCTCGCCGCGCTGCTGGGGCTGGCGGCCTGCAACAAGCCCGCCGAGCAGGCCCAGGCGCCGCAGGCGCCCGCCGCTGCGCCGCCGCCCGCGGCGGCGACCCCGACCACCTATGCCTGCGACGACGGTCGCAGCCTGAAGGCCAGCTATCCGGACACCGACACCGCCGTGGTCGAGCTGGACGGCCAGACCCACACCTTGAAGATCGCGATCTCGGCCAGCGGTGCGCGCTATGTGGGCGATGGCCTGCAATGGTGGACCAAGGGCATGGCCGACGGCCAGCTCAGCCCGCTGAAGGCCGGCGAGGACATCGCCAGCGCCCAAGGCGTCAACTGCAAGGCGCCCGATAGCGCCATGCCTGCCGCCGGTTAGGAAGCGACCGGCCTGACGCGGCCCGCGGCCTCGCGGGCGCGCTCGCGGGCCTGGTCGACGTCCTT
>MEEW01000191.1 GCA_001724985.1 Phenylobacterium sp. SCN 69-14 | reverse complement strand
GCTGGCCAGCCCCGGATCTGCTTCCGGCTCAACAACATTGCACCACTTCAAACAGACAATCCCGGTTTGCGAAGCAAGACCGGGACCTATGAACACCGGGTTGGGACACAAGACCCAGCGGCGGGGATTGGAAAGGTTCAGGTTTCGACGAAGGCGCGTTCGAGGACGTAGTCGCCGGGGCTGGCGAGGGAGCCTTCGACGTAGCCGCGGCTTTCCAGCAGCACCTTGAGGTCGGCCAGCACCGAGGGGCCGCCGCAGAGCATCAGGCGGTCGACGGCCGGATCGAGGGGCGGCAAGCCGAGGTCTTCGAAGAGCTTGCCCGAGGCGATCAGGTCGGTGATGCGGCCGCGGGTCTTGAACTCCTCGCGGGTGACGGTCGGATAGTAGCGCAGCTTGCCGCCGATCACCTCGGAGAGGATCTGATCATTGGCCAGCTCGTGCTCGAAGAGGTCGCGATAGTTGAGGTCGGCGACGGCGCGCACCGTATGGGTGACGATCACCTCGTCGAACCGCTCGTAGACTTCGGGATCGCGGGCCAGGGAGAGCCAGGGGGCCAGGCCCGTGCCGGTGCCGAGCATGTAGAGCCGCTTGCCGGGCTTGAGACCGTCCAGCACCAGGGTCCCGGTCGGCTTGCGGCCGATCAGCACCTGGTCGCCGACCTTGATCTTCTGCAGGCGCGAGGTCAGCGGGCCGTCCTGGACCTTGATCGAGTAGAACTCCAGCTCGTCGTGCCAGGCCGGCGAGGCGATCGAATAGGCGCGCACCAGCGGCTTGCCGTCGACCTCCAGCCCGACCATCACGAACTGGCCGCTGGTGAAGCGCAGGCCCGGATCGCGCGTGGTGCGGAACGAGAACAGCTCGTCCGTCCAATGCTGAACCCAGGTCACGGTCTCGTAGTAGAAGGCGCCGGCCTTCTTCGCCGGGGCGGGAGCCGGCGCGGCCGGTGCGGTCACTTCAGTCATTACGCGTCTCTAGCTGAGAGTAGTTCGCATGTCAGCAGGCGGCGACTAGATGTCGCCGCCCACATTGGCGACGGCGCCAGGGGCGCGGGCGACGTGGATGCCGCATTCGGTCTTGTCCTGGCCCGCCCAGCGGCCGGCGCGGACGTCCTGCCCCTCCTCCACCGGATTGGTGCAGGGCCAGCAGCCGATGGACGGAAAGCCCTGGGCGACCAGGGGATGGGCCGGCAGGTCGTGTTCGGCCACATAGGCGTCGAGCTCGGCCTTGCCCCAGTTGGCCAGGGGGTTGAACTTCACCTGGCCGTCGGCCTGTTCGACCACCGGCAGGGAGAGGCGGTCGCCGCCGTGGAAGCGCTTGCGCCCGGTGATCCAGGCGTCGAAGTCGGCCAGGGCGCGGTCCAGCGGCAGCACCTTGCGCACGTTGCAGCAGGCGTCGGTGTCGGTCTGCCAGAGCTTGGCGTTCGGGTCGGCCACGGCCAGGTCGTTGTAGAGCGGACGCAGGTCGCGCACCTCGGTCAGGCCGAGCTTGGCCGCCAGGGTCTTCCGATAGTCGAGGGTCTGGCCGAACAGCATGCCGGTGTCGAGGAACAGCACCGGGACATCGGGCTTCAGCCGCGAGACCATGTGCAGCAGCACCGCCGATTCCGCCCCGAAGGAGGAGACCAGGGCCAGCTTGTCCCCGAAGGCCTCGATCGCCGATTCCAGCACCGTGGCCGGATGGGCGTGCCGCAGTTCCGCATCCAGGCGGACGGCCAGGGAGGGACGCTCGATCTGATCGAAGGCCATGATCGACTACTCCGCGCGCGCCACGAAGGCCGGCTCGCGCGTGTCGGCCGCGCGCTGATAGACGTGGGTGAAGCGCCGGGTGGCGGCCAGCCACTCGTCGGGGCCGGAGTCGTCGGCCGGCTCGAAGGCGTCGAAGCCGCAGCGGACCATGAACATCGCCTGTTCGCGCAGGACGTCGCCCACGGCCCTTACCTCGCCCCGATAGTCGAAGCGCTCGCGCAGCAGGCGGGCGTTGGTGTAGTGGCGACCGTCGCGGAACTTCGGGAAGGCCAGGGCCACCACGGCGACACGCGGCAGGTCGTAGACCAGCCCCTCGATCTCCTCGCCCGCCTCGACGCGGACGCCGACGGCGCGGCCCTCCGACAGCAGGCGGTCGCCCTCGGCCTGGAACCTCGTCAGGGAGATGATCACGTCCCCGCCCGGCAGCGGCTCTTCGTCGGCGACCTGGGTGAAGCGGTCGTTGGCCAGGCTGGCCTGGCCCTGGTGCAGCTTAATGAGCTTCGGCATAGACGGCCTCCTTGAACGGGGCCACGCCCGTCCGGCGATAGGTGTCGAGAAAGCGCTCGTCGTCCTTGCGCTCGCGCAGATAGACCCCGACGATCTGCTCCACGGCCTCGGCGACCTTGGCCGCCGGCAGGGCCGGGCCGAGCATCTGGCCGAGGGCGGCGTCGCCCTCCCCCGATCCGCCGAGCGTGACCTGGTAGAATTCCTCGCCCTTCTTATCGACGCCGAGGATGCCGATATTGCCGACGTGGTGGTGGCCGCAGGCGTTGATGCAGCCGGAGATCTTCACGCGCAGCTCGCCCACCTCCTCGGCCAGGGCCGGGTCGGCGAAGCGTTCGGCGATCTGCTGGGCCACCGGAATGGCGCGCGCATTGGCCAGGGCGCAGTAGTCCAGGCCCGGGCAGGCGATGATGTCGGACACCAGGTCGATATTGGGCGTGGCCAGGCGGGCGGCGGCCAGGGCGTCGTAGACCGCCGGCAGGTCCTCCAGCTTCACGTGCGGCAGCAGCAGGTTCTGCTGGTAATTCACGCGGATCTCGTCCTGGGAGTAGCGCTGGCCCAGGTCGGCGACGACCTCCATCTGTTCGGAGGTGATGTCGCCAGGGGTTTCGCCCGGCTCCTTCAGGGAGATGTCGACGATCGCATAGCCCGGCGCCTTGTGCGGATGCACGTTGCGCCGCAGGAAGCGGGCGAAGGCCGGATCGGCGGCCTTGCGCGCCTCCAGCGTCTCGGACGCGGCCGGCAGGGTCTCGAAGGTTCCGGCGAAGCTGGCGCGGATGCGGGCCAGCTCGTGATCGGGCAGGTCGACGCGGCTGTGGTCGGACTTGCCCCACTCCTCCTCGACCTGGCGGGCGAACTCCTCGGCGCCCAGCGAGGCGACCAGCACCTTGATCCGGGCCTTCCAGATGTTGTCGCGCCGGCCGTGGCGGTTATAGACCCGCAGGATCGCCTCCAGATAGGAGAGCAGGTGGCGGGTGGGCAGGAACTCGCGGATCGTGGCGGCCAGGTAGGGCGTGCGGCCCAGGCCCCCGCCGACCATCACCTCGAAGCCCAGTTCGCCGTCGCGGCCGCGGCGCATGGCCAGGCCGATGTCATAGATGCGCGTCGCCGCCCGGTCCTTGGCCGCGGCGGTCACCGCGATCTTGAACTTGCGCGGCAGGAAGCTGAACTCGGGGTGCAGGGTCGACCACTGGCGGATCGCCTCGGACCACACCCGCGGATCGTCCAGCTCGTCGGCCGTGGCGCCGGCATAGGGGTCGGCGGTGATGTTGCGGATGACGTTGCCGGAGGTCTGCATCGAGTGCATCTCGACCTCGGCCAGGTGGTCGAGGATTTCCGGGGCGTCCTTCAGCTTGATCCAATGGAGCTGGAGGTTGGTGCGCGTGGTGAAGTGGCCGTAGCCCTTGTCGTAGGTGCGGGCGATGTAGGCCAGCTTGCGCAGCTTGGTCGAGGTCAGGGTGCCGTAGGGGATGGCGATCCGCAGCATGTAGGCGTGGAGCTGCAGATAGAGCCCGTTCATCAACCGGATCGGCTTGAACTGGTCCTCGGTGATCTCGCCGGCCAGGCGGCGGGCGACCTGCTGGCGGAACTCCAGGGCGCGGTCGGCCAGGAATTCCTTGTCGAGGGTGTCGTAACGATACATGCGCTTCCCCTGTCAGCGCTTGATAAGCTTGACGCGGCCGCTGGAGCGGGCGGCGCCGGCGGCGTTCTGCAGGGCTTCGATGGCGCTGCCGCCCTCGGCCTGCTTGCCGTGGTGAGGATGGTTGGTGGGCCCGAGCGCGCGGACGCGCTCGCGGAAGCTGAGCGGGGCCCAAAGGCCGCTGCTTTCCACCAGGTCGATCAGATAGGGGTCGACGACCACGGTCCGCTGGGCCTTGGCGTCGGCCTCGGCCGCCTCGGCGGCTGCGGCGTCGTCGAACAGGTCGGCGTCGGCGAAGCGCTCGACCCAGGCGCCGGCCTTCCAGAAGACGACTTCGCCGTCGGTGAGGCGATTTCCGGTGAGGGCTTTCATTTCACACGCAGCTCGAGGTTCGGTTGGACGGCGAGGCTTTCGAGCGCCGGGGCCGAGGGGAGCGCCAGGCTCATGGCCTCGCCGACGATCAGCAGAGCCGGTCCGTGGACGCCTTGCGCCGCCGCCGGCAGGCCGGCCAGGGTGGTGACGATGCGCCGCTCGTCCGAACGGCTGGCGTTTTCGACCACCAGGGCCGGGGTGGCGCCGGCCCGGCCGGCGCCGATCAGCCGTGCGGCGATCCCGGCGGCGGTGGAGACGCCCATATAGATGACCACCGTCTGGTTGGCCTTGGCCAGGCTCTCCCAGTCGAGGTCGGGCTCGGCGCCCGAGGCGGCGTGACCGGTGACGAAGGTCACCGCCTGGGCCGAGCCACGGTGGGTGAGCGGGGCGCCGGCATTGGCGCCGGCCGCCAGGGCGGCGGTGACGCCCGGGACCACATGGCATTCGACGCCCGCCGCGCGGCAGGCTTCCAGCTCCTCTCCGCCGCGGCCGAAGATGAAGGGATCGCCGCCCTTCAGGCGCACGACGTTCAGGCCCTCCTGGGCGAAGGCCACCAGCATGCGGTTGATCTCGACCTGCGCATAGGAATGGCGCGACTTGCGCTTGGCGACGCTGATGCGGCGGGCGGCGGAGGGGGCGAGGTCGAGGATCTCGCCCGAGACCAGGCCGTCGTGGACCACCACGTCCGCGCCCTTCAGCGCCTTCAGCGCCTTGATCGTCAGCAGTTCGGGATCGCCAGGGCCGGCGCCCACCAGCCAGACCTCGCCCGCGCGGCGCGGGCCGCGCGCGCCGCCCAGGACGACGAGGCCTCTCGCCGGCTGATTTTCGGGCTTGCGGTTGCGCATCGTCTTTAGCTTCTCTAAACGCCGATCTTGAAACTCAGAGCGGGACGGACCTGGGCCCGCCCCGCTGTTTATCCGCCGACGAAAAGGGCCAATACCTCGGCGGACGGTTGCAAACTGGTCTTCGAGCAGCCAATTCGCAACCCAAGGACTTCTGCCGAGGGTGTCAGGAAATCTCGATGGAGCGCACGACCGAACGCCGCCGCCTGCCGCCGCTGAACGCCTTGCGCGCGTTTGAGGCGGCCGCGCGGCACCTGAATTTCTCGAGGGCGGCGGACGAGCTGTCGGTGACCCCCGGGGCGGTCAGCCAGCAGATCCAGAACCTGGAGGACTATGTCGGGGCGGCGCTGTTCAAGCGCACGCCCAAGGGGCTGCTCCTGACCGACCCGGCCCAGACCCCCCTGCCCTCCCTGCGCGAGGCCTTCGACCGGCTGGCCGAGGCCGCCTCGATGCTGACCGCGGCGGTGGACGGGCGGCGCCTGACCCTGACGGCGGCCCCCTCGTTCGCCGCCAAGTGGCTGGTGCCGCGGCTGGGGCGGTTCGAGGAGCTGCACCCGCAGGTCGACGTGTGGCTGTCGGCGGGGCTGGAGCTGGTCGACCTG
>MEEW01000190.1 GCA_001724985.1 Phenylobacterium sp. SCN 69-14 | reverse complement strand
CCGGTCCTTCACCCGGCGCAGGCCGCTCATCCCGAGCTGGAGGCGCTCTATGCGGCCACGGCGGGGCGCGAGGCCCTGGTGATCGAGGTCGCCTCGAACGGCTGCACCGCCAAGCCGGACTTCGCCTTCTATGTCGAGCGGGCGGGCGAGGCGAAGACGCTGTCCTTCGCGCGCAAGCGCCTGGACCCCTGTCGCTCCTTCGCCATGGGCAAGACCGAGCTCAGCTTCACCTGGGCCGAGCTTGGCCTCGATCCGCGGCGGCCGGTGGTCTTGCTCAATCCGCTTGCGGCCTGGACGGGGCCGGGATCATAGGCGAGGCGGGCTAAAGAAAGCGGTCGACGATGTCCTGGCCGACCCGCTTGGGACGGCCGGTCGCCTGGTCGATCAGGCACCAGACGGTGCGGGCCTGGGCGCACATGGCGCCGTCGGGGCCGTCGATGCGGACGAAGCGGTCGAAACGCGGGCCGTCCGGGGTTTCGGCGACCCAGGTGCGCGCCGTGGCGGTCTCGCCCGGCATCAGGGCGCGGCGATAGTCGATTTCGTGACGCAACACGATCCAGGCCCAGCGCGCCTGGTCTTCGGCCGGCTGGCGCGAACGCCAGTGCGAGATCGCCATGTCCTGAATCCAGCGGACATAGACGACATTGTTCACATGGCCGTTGTCGTCGATATCCGACGCGGCGGGAGTGAACTGACCTGTGAAGACCTGGCGGCCGGGCGGCGGCTCGATCGGCCGGCTCACGCCGACAGGACGCCCTGTTCGGTCAGGAACGACTTGAGTTCGCCCGACTGGAACATCTCGCGGACGATGTCGGCGCCGCCGACGAACTCGCCCTTCACATAGAGTTGCGGGATGGTCGGCCAGTCCGTGAACGCCTTGATCCCCTCGCGCAGGGCGTCGTTCTGCAGCACGTCGACGCCGACGAAGTCCGATCCCAGGTGGTCGAGGATCTGGACCACCACGGCCGAGAAGCCGCAGCGCGGTTGCTCGGGCTCGCCTTTCATGAACAGCACCACGGGATTTTCGGCCACGGTCTTGGCGATGAAGTCGTGGACGGGGTCGGCGGTCGTGGAGTCAGTCATGGCGATAGCCTTCGCGCGAGGATTTGCCGTCCAGAGCTAGGGAGCCGGGGGCGCGGGGTCAAGCGCCTCACGGCGTGTCAGGCGCGTCGCTCGGCTGCGATCTGGCCGAACCGGGCCATCTCGATCTGGGCGGCGACGCCGGTGGGCAGGTCGCGATCGGTGACCGCGGCGATCCGTTCGATGCTGCTGGCGCGGCGCGCCTCGAGCTGGATCGTCGCGAAGGACGGCTCGGTGAGCGTATAGGCCAGGCAGAGTTCCTCCTGGGTCCAGCCCGGAGTGTCTTGGAGAAAGGCGTAGGAGCCGACGCTGCTGGACAGTGGATCGATGCGGCGCAGGCCGAGCAGGCCCCGGCGCATCGGCCGCTCCCCGTCGCTGCGCACCACCGGCTTGGGATGCAGGCCCGAGGGGATCGGGTTGCAGCAGATCAGCGTCATGTCGGCGGCCGAGGCGTCGCGTATGCGGCGCCGGGCCTGCCAGTCGGACAGGAGGTTGAAGGAGGTGGCCAGGACGTCGAAGGTTCCGCCTCCGATGCAGCGCTCGACCTCCGGCCCGTCGCCGGCGATCCCGATCTGCAGGCATGCGCCGCTGGCGCGCAGGTCGGAAAGATACTTGATCGCGTCCGGCGTCAGGCTGCCTAGCGCCGTCTCGTCGACCATCAGCAGGTCGAGATAGCGGGCGCGGGTCTTCTGGAGGCCGTTGCGGATATTGTCGGCGATGTCGCGGGCGGTGATCGAGCCGGTCGCCGTTCCGCGCAGGCGCCAGCCCAGGAAGATCAGCCGCCGTTCGACCGCGCCGAGCGCTTCGCCGACCCCGAGCGCCAGCACGTCGGACCCGGAGGTCACCTCGAAGCAGTTGACGCCGTTCTCCATCGCCGCGAACGCCAGGGCGCGCCAGGCTGCGGGCGAACTCATATTGGGGGCGTCCCGCAAAAGCAGGCTGACCGCCGAAACGGCCTTTCCCGACGCGCCGAAGGGGCGATAGCGCACCGGAAGCCCCCTTCAGGACGGGGTGGAGGTTTCGAGCGCCAGGGCGTGCAGTTCTCCGCCGACCTTGCCCTTCAGGGCGCTGTAGACCAGTTGGTGCTGCTTGACGCGCGGAAGCCCGGCGAAGGCCGCAGAGACGATGCGGGCGCGGTAGTGGTCGCCGTCGCCGGCCAGATCGTCGATGGCGATTTCGGCGTCGGGGAAAGCCTCGCGCAGGCTGGTTTCCAGATCGGCCATGGACATGGGCATGGGGGCGGCTCCGCTTAACGAATCTTTCTGCGTCAGAAAGCTTAACAACCGCTGGATCGAGCAGGCGGCTTGCCGGCGCAAGGGGTCAAAACGCTGGAGCGGCGCTGGGCGGGAACGCCGCGCATGCCGGCGCGACGTTCCCTGGCGGCTTCAGTCGACGATGGCCGAGTAGATGAGGCTCTTGAGCTGGCCGCGGAAGTTGAAGGTGCCGGACGGCATGAGCTGGGTCATGAACACGACCGACAGCTCCTCCTTCGGGTCGACCCAGAAGATGGTCGAGGCCGCGCCGCCCCAATAGTAGTCGCCGGCGCCCAGCGCGCCGGTCTCCACCTCGCCCATGGTGGAGGCGAAGCCGAGGCCGAAGCCGACGCCGTCGTTGGCGGTTTCCGAGAAGCTGCCCAGGGCGGTGGTCGAGAGGTCCTGGCCGCCGGGCAGGTGGTTCATGTGCATCATGGCCAGGGTGCGCGGCCCCAGGATGCGATGGCCGTCCAGCTCGCCGCCCCGGCGCAGCATCTCGCAGAAGCGCAGATAGTCGTCGGTGGTGCCGGTCAGGCCGCCGCCGCCCGACATGAAGCTGGCGGGCCGGGAGAAGGCGCTGGTCGCCGGGTCGTCGATGAGCTTGAGCTTCTTGTCGGGCCCGCGCTGGTAGTTGGCGCAGAAGCGGTCGATCTTCTCCGGCGCGACCGAGAAGGCGGTGTCCTTCATGCCCAGCGGGGCGAAGATCTCGTCCTGCAGGTATTGGTCGAAGGGCTTGCCGGAGATCACCTCGACCAGGGCGCCGCAGACGTCGGTGGCCAGGGAGTACATCCAGCGCTCGCCCGGATGGTAGACCAGCGGCACCTGGCAGAGCTTGTCGAGGAAGCTCTGCATGCTGTCCTCGCCGCCGGCGGTGCGGACCTTGAGGGCGCGGTAGAGCTTGTCGACCGGATGCTGGACGCCCACGCCCGGCAGGCCGCCGCCATAGGTCAGGCCGGACATGTGGCCCAGGACGTCGCGGAACGAGACCGGGCGGCGCGCCGGCTCTGTGACCATGGAGTCGTCTTCGCCCGAGACGTAGACGCGAGGATTCTTCCAGGACGGGACGTAGCGGCTGACCGGGTCGTTGAGCTGGAAATAGCCCTTTTCATAGAGGGTCATCAGCGCGACCGAGGTGATCGGCTTGGTCATCGAATAGATGCGGAAGATGGCGTCGTCGGCCATCGGCTTGCCGCGTTCGACGTCCATCGAGCCGAACGACTTGCGATAGGCGAGCTGACCGCGCCGGGCGACGGCGATCTGCGCCCCGGCGATCTTCTGCGGTCCGATATAGGCCCGCTCCATATGCTCGTCGATCCGCTCCAGGCGAGCGGCGTCGAGGCCGGTCCACTGAGACTGGGCGTCCATAAAATTCCTCCCGAAGAAATGGCGGTCGTTCTAATTGGCGGGCATCATGGGCGTGCTGACGTACGGAAGCCAAGAAAAACGAACCGGAGGCGCGAGCACGTGACCGAGGAGATCATCGAACCGGACCTGCCGATTTGCGATCCGCACCATCACCTCTGGGACTTTCCGAACGGGCGCTACCTGCTGGACGAGCTGCTGGCCGACCTGGGGGCCGGGCATAGGGTGGAGAGCACGGTCTTCGTCGAGTGCGGAGCCATGTACAGCGCCGATGCGAGCCGGCTGATGTCGCCGGTGGGCGAGACCGAGTTCGTCAACGGCGTGGCGGCGATGTCGGCCAGCGGCCGCTATGGCGCGGTGCGGGCCTGCGCCGGGATCGTCGGGTTCGCCGACCTGACCCACCCCGATGTGGACCAGGCGCTGGAGGGGCACATCCGCGCAGGCGGCGGGCGGTTCCGCGGCATCCGGCACACGGGAGCCTGGGACCCCAGCGATGCGGTGCGCAACGGCCATACCAATCCCCCGCAGGGCCTCTATGGGCGAGAGGAATTCCGGCGCGGCTTCGCCCGGCTGGCGCCCAAGGGCCTCTCCTTCGAGGCCTGGCAGTTCCATCCGCAATTGCCCGAGGTGGCGGACCTGGCCGGCGCCTTTCCCGAGACGACCATCGTGCTGGACCATGTCGGCGGGGTGCTGGGCATCGGCCCCTACGCCGGTCGCCGCGACGAGGAGTTCGCCCGCTGGAAGCGCGACATGACGCGGGTGGCGGCGCACGAGAACGTCGTGGTCAAGCTGGGCGGGCTGGGCATGGCGATCTGCGGCTTCGACTTCCACAAGCGTGCGACCCCGCCGTCGTCGGCGGAGCTGGCGCAGGCCTGGCGGCCCTATGTGGAGACCTGCATCGAGCTGTTCGGGCCGCGGCGGGCGATGTTCGAGAGCAATTTCCCGGTCGATCGGGTCAGTTGCGACTACGCCACCCTATGGAACGCGCTGAAGCGCCTGGCCTCCGGCGCCAGCGCAGAGGAAAAGGCGCTGTTGTTCCGCGACGTGGCGCGAACCGTCTATCAACTGGACGAGGAGACGTAGGATGCGAGCCCTGATGGAGCAGGCCACCGAGATCGGCGAGCAGTTGAAGGCGGCGAAACAAACGGTGGCGGTGGCCGAGAGCTCGTCCGGCGGGCTGGTCAGCGCGGCCCTGCTGAGCGTGCCCGGCGCCTCGGCCTATTATCTGGGCGGCGGGGTGGTCTACACGCCCAAGGCGCGGGTGATGCTGATGGAGATCCCGAAGACGGCGCTGGAGGGCATGCGCTCGGCCAGCGAGCCCTACGCCCTCTTGCTGGCGCGGACGGTCAGGGAGCGGTTCGGGGCGACCTGGGGCGTATCGGAGACGGGCGCGGCCGGGCCCACCGGCAATCCCTATGGCGATGCGGCCGGCCATACCTGCGTGGCGGTGTCGGGGCCGGTGGAGTTCGTGACGACGATCGAGACCGGATCGGCCGACCGCGCCGCGAACATGGAGGCGTTCGCGGCCGCAGTCCTGGAACTGCTCCGAAAGGCGAGCGCCTAGAGCCCTTTAGGGTTTGGTGGAATCACCAAGCCCGTTGAAAAGGGCTCTAAATCAAGCCTGTAGAGCGCGTTCGGGCGGGCGAACCGCTTACACTTCGCCCTAACGCGCTCTAGCCCTCCATATAGGCCGGCATCCAGCCCTCGTGTTCGGCGCGCAGCTTGGCCAGCGGCAGGGCGAAGAGCCCGTCGACCGCCAGGTCCGCGCCGCCGGCCTTGCCGATCTCCGCGGCCTCGACCCCGGCCGCCCTGGCGGCTTCCAGGATCGGGGCGGCGTCCTTGACGGCGACCAGATAGCGGGCCTGGTCCTCGCCGAACAGGACGGCGTGGGGGGCTTCGGCTTGGCCCAGGGCGAGGGCGCAGCCGGTGTTCGAGGCCAGGGCCATCTCGGCGGCGGCGGCGATCAGGCCGCCGTCCGAAAGATCATGGCAAACAGTGACTTGTCCGGAAAGAATCAGGTTGCGCACGAAGTCGCCGACCTTGCGTTCCA
>MEEW01000189.1 GCA_001724985.1 Phenylobacterium sp. SCN 69-14 | reverse complement strand
GCCTCGATCGCCGCCACGCCGATATCGGCCAGCGGCAGGGCCAGGCCTCCGCGTGCGGCGGCCCGCGCTTCGCGGAAGGCCACGTCGGCCGCCGCGTTCAATCCGTCATCGCCGAACAGCTCGGCCCCCAGCATGGCGCAGAAGGCCTGCTCGCAGCGAGCCCGCGCCCAGCCGTCGGGGCGCCGCTCGCGCCCGAAGGCTTCGGCCGCGGCCTCGGCCGTCGCCGCCGCCTTGCGCAGGATCGCCGCATCGCCGGAGCGGCGCGCGACCTCGCGCCAGACGATGGCCGCCTCCAGCCGGCGCTGGGCCTTGTCCTTGGCCCCCACCCGGCCGGCGGCGATGTCGGCGGCGCGGCCCTCCTGCGAGATCATCCGCAGGTCGAGCAGTTCGAGAAGCGAGGCGTCCCCGCCCGTCAGCCCGTCGCGCGGCGCCCTGACGGCGTCGGCGCCGAACAGGCGTTTCAGCTCTCGACCGAACTCGAACATTCGACGGCTCCGATCACCCATGACGTCTCATCGCGAGACGCCCTCGGAGGGTTCAGATCGGAAACAGCAAAGCCGGAGCCGAGATCGTAAACAAGTGGTTAACGCAGCCGCTATGGTTAACAATAACTGAATAATTCGTGTTCGGCCCGCGGTCCGAACTGGCGCAAAACTTGCTTAACGGCCGTTAAGCCCGTTCCTTCGACCGCTCGAAGCCGATCTTCGGGAAACGCTCGCCCACATAGCCGATCTCCCAGGACGACTTGCCCAGGAAGACCGGCTGCTCGTCGATATCGACCGCCATGGCGCCCTTGTGCTTGCCGGCGAAGTCCTCGACCTCGGCCTTGTCCCCCGACAGCCAGCGGGCCTCGGCATAGGGCGCCGGTTCGAAGATCACGTCGAGCTGGTATTCGTTGGCCAGCCGGTCGGCCATGACCTCGAACTGCAGTTGCCCCACCGCGCCGACGATGAAGTCCGCGCCGATCACCGGGCGGAAGAGCTGGGTCACCCCCTCCTCGGCCAGGCCTTCCAGCGCCTTCTTCAGGTGCTTGGCCTTCAGCGGGTCCTTCACCCGCACCCGCTGCAGGATTTCCGGGGCGAAGTTGGGCAGGCCCGCAAAGCGCAGGGCCCCGGTCTCCGACAGGCTGTCGCCGACCCGCAGCACGCCATGGTTGGGAATGCCGATCACGTCGCCGGCGAACGCTTCCTCGGCCAGTTCGCGGTCGGAGGCGAAGAACATGATCGGCGCGTTCACCGAAAGCTGCCGCCCGGTGTTCTGCACCTTCATCTTCATGCCTCGCTGGAACTTGCCCGAGGTCAGGCGCAGGAAGGCGATGCGGTCGCGGTGGTTGGGGTCCATGTTCGCCTGGACCTTGAAGATGAAGCCGGTGACCTCCTTGTCGCCGGGCGCGACGTGGGTCGGCTCCCCGTTCCGGGCCGCGGCCACGGCCTTGGGCGGCGGCGCATAGGCGCCCAGGCCCGCCAGCAGTTGGTCGACGCCGAAGTGGCGCAGGGCCGAGCCGAAGAACACCGGCGTCATGTGGCCCTCCAGGAAGGCCTGCGGGTCGAAGGGCTTGGACGCCTCCTGCACCAGCATGGCGTTCTCTTCCAGCTCGGCCTGCTCGTCGGGGTCGAGATAGCTGACCACCGCATTGCCCTTGAACGCCACCGCGGCGGGATGCCCCTCCTCGCTGTCCGAGGCCTTCTTGGCGAACGGGAAGAACTTCTGGTCGCGCAGGTCCAGCATGCCCTTGAACCGCCCGCCCGAACCGGCCGGCCAGAACAGCGGCGCCGGGTCCAGGGCCAGCTTGGAGGCGATCTCGTCCAGCAGTTCGATCGGGTCCTGCGCCTCGCGGTCCATCTTGTTGATGAAGGTCACGATCGGGATGTCGCGCAGGCGGCAGACCTCGAACAGCTTGAGCGTCTGCGGCTCGATGCCCTTGGCCGCGTCCAACACCATGACCGCGGCGTCCGCGGCCGTCAGGGTGCGATAGGTGTCTTCCGAGAAGTCCTCGTGGCCGGGCGTGTCCAGCAGGTTGAACATCAACCCGTCGTGGTCGAAGGTCATCACGCTGGCCGAGACCGAGATCCCGCGCTCGCGCTCGATCTTCATCCAGTCGGAGCGGGTGCGGCGGTTCTCGCCGCGGGCGCGCACCGCGCCGGCCGCCCGGATCGCCCCGCCGGCCAGCAGCAGGTTTTCCGTCAGGGTCGTCTTGCCCGCGTCAGGGTGCGAGATGATGGCGAAGGTGCGCCGGCGCGCGGCCTCGGCGGCGGGAGAGGTGCTCATGGGCGGCTGGTAGCGCAGCCGCGCGGCGCGGGAAAGCCTGCGTTACGCCGCCAGCCGCCGCCAGACCTGGCGATCGGTCCAGACGGTGTCGAGCTGGCCCTCGTTCTGCCGGCTCGACAGCCGCGCCATCACCTCGAAATCGACGTTGGCGTAGCGGATGGCGACCTCCTCGGGCGCGCAGCCATAGGACGGGGCGACGAACAGGGCCGCATTGATCGACGGCGCCTTGGCGATGATCAGGGTCGCCAGCCGCCTGGCCCGCTCGGGCCGGTCGAAATGCAGCAGCGGGTCTTCCGCATAGAGCTCCTGGCCCAGCTTGCTGACGATGTTGAACGGAAGGGCCTTGAACCGCTTGCCGGCCATCTTCGGGGACAGCGACGCCCCGGCCAGGTTCAGGACGACATCGTTCAGCAGGAACAGCATACGCAGGCGGGCACTCACGTTCGGGGACGCCAAGCCTTGCCATGAACGTGCTTTCGCCGCCGTTGAGAGACGCGGTGAATTGCCCGGTAAGGGTGAATCCTAACCCTGTTCCACCGGCTCGGTCAGGAAGTGACGGCCGTCCCGGTCCTCGATCTCGACCACCCATATGTCGGGGTCGATGCGCGCCGCCCGCTCGATATAGCGGTCGAGGTCGGCTTCGGCCTCCGACGCGGCCGGGCGCATCCAGACCCGCTCGCCGTCGCCGCGCGTCGCCTCGGCATAGAGCCGCGTCGTTCCGTCCCCCCGGTGCAGCACCTTGACCAGCACGCTGCCGGCCCGCGCATCGCCCTTGCGCGCCACCACCGCGAAGCCGCCGCCGAGCTCGACCCGGCGGATCAAGGCGGCGACCCAGATATCGGTGGAAAGAAGCATGCGACCTCGTAACGGAACCGAAAGGCTGCCGCTCTAGGCTGCCCGGCAAAAGATCTCGAACCTATACGAGAAAAACAAAAGACATGACGAGTACGCGCAGACCTGCGCGGCGCGTCGTGTGTGGATGGATGGGGCTGGCCGCTGCGGGGGGGCTTCTCGCGGCGCCCGGGGTTTCGACGGCTGGCGCCGCCGACCTCTTCTACGAGCGCACGGTGATGACCGCCGCCGACGCCCGCTGCGGGCTGTTCGCCCCACAGATCGCCGCCGCCCTGGCCGCCGGCCAGGCCCAGGCGCGCGGCGCGGCCATCCGCGCCGGCGCCGGCAAGGACACGCTGGCGCGCATCGAGCGCCGCGCCAAGGCCAAGGCCGCGGCCGCCGATTGCCGCTCGGGCGACCTGCAACTGGCCGCCGACCGCGTCCGAGACGCCTTCGCCGGCTATTCGCAACTGGCGCGGATGACCTATCCCGGGGAAATGGCCGAGTGGCGCGCCGACCGCGCCGCCGGGACCGCCGCGCGCTGGCGGCTGCAGCAATCCACCCGCTTCGGCTGGGACCAGATGACCTTCGGCCTGGCGGGCCGCGAGGGCGCCAACGCCCTAATGGCGGTCGCCACCTTCTCCGACGGCCGCGCGCCCTATGCGGCGCGGCTGATCGTGCGCGACGCCGGGGTGACGCTCGGCCCCTATCTCGACGCCCGCGGCCAGAAGCTCTCGCACCTGCCCCTGGCCCGCCGCCTGCCGCCCCCCGCCGGCCAGCGGACCTACGCCGCCGAGGCCCGCAGCCCGGCCGGATCGGACCTGCTGCCCAAGGGAGCCAGGACCGGCTGGGCCTTCCGTTTCCCGGCCGAGGCCGCCCAGGTCCTCAGCCAACTGGACCCGCGCGAGGCCATCGCGGTCGAGTTCCTGTTCGCAGGGGATGGCGGCGACGCCGCGCGCAGAGCCTATGTCGAGGTCGGCGACTTCGCCGCCGGCCGCGCCTTCCTCCAGGTCGCCAACCGCTGATCTCCGCCTTTCCTCCCCTGCGAAGCGGGGGAGGAAAAGAAGGCGGGACTCCCGCCGACTACGGCGTATTGGCCGCCAAAGGCGTCTCCACCACCGGCAGCCGCACGGTGACGGCCGCGCCTTCGCCCAGGCGGCTCTCGATCGTCATCGCGCCGCCATGCAGTTCGGCGAACGAGCGCACCAGCGACAGGCCAAGGCCCGTGCCCGCCGCCTTCTGCGTCGCCTCGCCGGCCTGCTCGTAGGGCCGGCCCAGGCGCTGCAGGTCCTCCGGCCCGATCCCGACCCCGGTGTCGGCCACGACCAGCTCCAGATTTCGCCCGTCGCTCAGCAGGCTCACCGTCACCGAACCGCCGCGCGGCGTGAACTTGAGCGCGTTGGAAATCAGGTTCAGCACGATCTGCTTCAGCGCCCGGCGGTCGGCGACCACCTCCAGCGCTTCGCGGGGCAGCACCCCGCGCAGTTGCACCCCAGCTCGCTCCGCCTGGCCGCGCATCAGGCGCAGCACCCCGGCCACCGCGTCCTTGGCGTCGAAGGGTTCGAGCGCCAGTTCGAACCGCTCGGCCTCGATCTTCGACATGTCCAGCACGTCGTTGATGAGGTCCAGCAGATGGCCGCCCGACTCGTGGATCAGGTCGGCATATTCGGCGTAACGGTCGGAGATCGGCCCGAACAGCCGCTGACGCATGATGTCCGAAAACCCCATGATCGCATTGAGCGGCGTGCGCAGCTCATGGCTCATATTGGCCAGGAAGCGGGATTTGAAGGCGTTCTGGGCCTCGGCCTCGTTGCGCGCCTGTTCGATCTCGACTTCGCGGGCGTGGGCGGCGCGCGCGTCCCGCAAGCCGGCGACCATGCGCGGTCCTCGGCGGCGTAGGTCCAGCACCATCCATCCGTCCGCCGCCCCGGCCGGCGCGAACGCCGCTTCGCCGGCCCCGCTGCGCCGCGCCTCGGCGATCGCTGAGGCGACCTGCTCGCGAAAGCCCGCCGCCGCCAGTTCGGTCACCAGGGCGCCTTCGCGCACCTCGACCCCGGCCGGGACCGGTCCCCAGGCGCCGCTGATCCGCCCGGCCTCGTCCATGGCCAGCAGCAGATGCGGCTGATCGTGCAGCGCCTGGCGCAGCCGCGCCTCCGAGAGGCGCCGCCGGCGCGCGTCCAGGCCGACGCTCCGCTGCATCACCACCAACCCGGCGGCCAGGCCGAGGATGATGGTGGCCAGCGCCAGCACGCCCAGCACCGCCTCATAGGCCGGATGCAGCACGATCCCGCGCAGGGTCAGGCCGCCGATGGCGGCGAGGCCGGCCGCGCCGAGCGACACCGCCGCCCCCAGCGCCAGGCGGTCCGTGCGCCCCATCACCGCGGCGGCGGCCACCGGCGCCAGGCACCAGACGCCGAACGGCCCGGCCACCCCGCCCGTCGCGCTGGCCGCGACGGCCGCGACAAGCCCCAGCCCGACGATCGTCAGGATCGCCGGCAGGCCGGCCGCCCGCGCCGTCGCGCTGGTCGTCCTGGCTGGCGGGCTTTCGGTCACAGCGGGTTTCGGGGCTCCAAACTCGGTCGGCCGAACCTAACGGGGCTGGTGAGTCCCTGCGAGGGCGCTCGCGCGCCACGCGACCTTTGAACTGGGGGCG
>MEEW01000188.1 GCA_001724985.1 Phenylobacterium sp. SCN 69-14 | reverse complement strand
AAACTGTACGGGTCGACGTCGATGGCGAGGCGGATCGCGCCGGGCGGACGGACGCGGGCGCGCCAGGCGGCGAGGAAGGCCGAGAGGTCGACATTGCGGTCGGCGCGCACCAGGAAGCGCTTGCGCCGGCGCCCGCGCACCAGGGCCAGCGGGGCGTCGGCCGGGCCGTAGACCTCCACCCCCTCGGCATTGGGCGCGACCCTGGCCATCTCCTGGGCGAAGGCGTCCAGGGCGGCGGCGTCGGGGCCGGACAGGACCACCGCGCCCAGGCGGCCGAAGGGCGGCAGGCGCATGATCTCGCGCTCGGCCATCTCGGCCTCCACGAAGGCGTCGCGGTCCTGGGCCTTCAGAGCCTGCATCACCGCATGTTCGGGAGCGTAGGTCTGCAGGAGGGCGCGGCCGGGGCGGTCGTGGCGGCCGGCGCGGCCGGTGGCCTGGGCCAGGAGCTGGTAGGTGCGCTCGGCCGCGCGCAGGTCGCCGCCGCGCAGGCCGAGGTCGGCGTCGACCACGCCCACCAGGGTCAGCTTGGGGAAGTTGTGGCCCTTGGCGGCGGCCTGGGTGGCGACGAGGATGTCGATCGCGCCGTCCGCCATCGCCTCCACCAGGGCGCGAGCCTGGCCGGCGTCCCAGACGGTGTCGGAGGAGAAGATCGCGATGCGGGCCTGCGGGAAAAGGGCGCGCGCCTCCTCCTCCACCCGCTCCACGCCCGGGCCGATGGAGGTCAGGCTGTCCTTGGCGCCGCAATGGGGACAGCGGTCGGGCTTGGGCATCGAAAAGCCGGTCAGGTGGCAGACCAGGCGGCCGGTGTAGCGATGCTCGACCAGCCATGAGTCGGTGTCGGGCGAGGTCAGCTTCTCGCCGCAGGCCTTGCAGAGCACCAGGGGCGCATAGCCGCGGCGGTTTAGGAACAGCAGGGTCTGCTCGCCCGCCGCCAGGGTTTCCTCCATGGCCCGGACCAGCGGCGGGGAGAGCCAGCGGCCGGGCTCCGGCGGCGTCGCCTTCAGGTCGATCAGCGAGATGTCCGGCAGGAGCGCCTCGCCGTGGCGGGCGGTGAGGCGCAGCCAGCGATAGCGGCCGGTCTCGGCGTTGCGCAGGGTTTCCAGCGACGGGGTGGCCGAGGCGAGGATCACCGCCGCCCCCTCGATCTTGCCGCGCATCACCGACAGGTCGCGGGCCTGGTAGATGAAGCCCTCGTCCTGCTTGTAGGAACCGTCGTGCTCCTCGTCGACGACGATCAGCGACAGGCGGCGGAAGGGGAGGAAGAGCGAGGAGCGGGCGCCGACGACGATGCGCGCGCGGCCCGCGGCGACGGCGTCCCAGGTCTTGCGGCGGACCGGCGGGGCGATGTCGGAATGCCATTCGGCCGGCTTGACGCCGAAGCGCGCCTCGAAGCGGCCGATCACCGCCTGGGTCAGCGCGATCTCGGGCAGCATGACCAGGACCTGGCCCTCGGGATCGCGGGCCAGGGCGGCGGCGACCGCCTCCAAATAGACCTCGGTCTTGCCCGAGCCGGTGACGCCGTCGAGCAGGGCGACGTTGAAGCCGCCCTCGCCCGCCATCTGGTTCAGCGCCTGGGCGGCGGCGGCCTGGCTGGGGTTCAGCGGCTGGCCGGGGCGCGAGAGGTCGGGCTCGGGGAAGGCGGCCTCCTCCTCGACCAGGCGCAGGGCGAGCGCGCCCTCGTCCACCAGCCCCTTGACCACGCCGGCCGAGACGGAGGCGGCGCGGGCGAGGTCGGCAGGGGCCATGGGGCCGGCGGCGGCGGCCTCCAGCACCCTGGCGCGGGCCGGGGTCGAGCGGGCCGGCAAGGCGCCGGTGGCCTCCAGCAGCTTTTGCGGCCTGGCCTTGGGCGCGCGGGCGCCGCGGATGGCGATGGCCAGCGGCTGGCCCGGCGCGTCGACGGAATAGCGCGCGGCCCACTGGACGAATTCGATGGCGCCCGGCGGCAGCGGCGGGGAGTCGAGCTTGCTGTCCAGGGGTTTGAGCGGCCGGTTGCCGCCGGCCCCCTCGCGCAGGGCGACCACCACGCCGCGCAGCAGGCGCGGGCCGAGCGGGGCGGCCACCTGGTCGCCGACCCGCAGGTCCATGCCCTCCGGCTCGGCGTAGTCGAACGCCTCGGGCAGCGGCATGGGCAGGAGGACGGAGGCGATGCGGCTCATGGCCCTGTCCACATAAGCTGGCCGCCGAGCCAGGCAAACGCTAAACAGCCCGAAATCACGCGCCAGAAGGTCAGCCATGCAACTCTTCCTCGACACCACCGACATCGGCCTGCTCAAGGAGCTCACCGCCACCGGCCTGGTGGACGGGGTGACGACCAACCCGACCCTGATCGCCAAGTCGGGCCGCCCGATGCTGGAGGTCATCGCCGAGATCTGCGAGCTGGTCGACGGGCCAGTCAGCGCCGAGGTGGCGGCGACCGACGTCGAGGGCATGCTGGCCGAGGGCGAGAAGCTGGCCAAGGTGGCGGCGAACGTGGTGGTCAAGCTGCCGCTGACCCGCAACGGCCTGATCGCCACGGCCGAGTTCGCCGTGCAGGGGATCGAGACCAATGTCACGCTCTGCTTCTCGGCGGCCCAGGCCCTGCTCGCGGCCAAGGCGGGCGCGACCTATATCTCGCCCTTCGTGGGCCGGCTGGACGACCACGGCGCGGACGGCATGGGCCTGATCCAGGAGATTCGCGCGATCTACGACAACTACGGCTACGACACCGAGATCCTGGCCGCCTCGATCCGCACCCCCGCGCACGTCACCGCCGCGGCCCTGGCCGGCGCCGACTGCGCCACCATCCCGCCGGCGGTGTTCGCCGACCTCTTCAAGCACCCGTTAACCGAAAAGGGGCTTGAACAGTTCATGAGCGACTGGGCCAAGACGGGGCAGTCGATCCTGTAGAGCTTCGGGGGCGAGCATGGACGGCGGGGCGAAGGCGAAGGACAGTTCTCTCGACCCGCACGCGGTCCGGCGCTTCCTGGCAGACAATCCCGAGTTCCTGCGCGCCGACCCCTCGCTGCTGGAAGAACTCGGCCTGCGCCCGGACGCGGCCAACATCATCGACTTCGGCCCGGCGGCCCTGGCCCGCGTGCACGAGGCGCACCGGCGCGAGAACGCTGCGCGCAAGCACCTGGAAGCCACCGCCCGCGCCAATTTCGCCGCCCAGGCCCAGACCCACGGGGCCGTGGTCGACATGCTGGACGCCCGCAACCACGCCGACCTGGCGCGGCGCGTGGACGAGCTGGCGCAACTGCGCTTCGGCCTGGTCGCCGGGGTCGTCGCCCTGGAAGGCCCCGAGCGCACGCCGGCCGGCTGGCGCGCCCTGGTCGAGGGCCAGATCGACATGATCATCGGCCACGACCGCGTGGCCCTGATGGGCTTCGAGCCGGTGGCGCTGGGCCTGTTCGGCGAGCGCGCGCCGCAGGTCCGCTCCATGGCCATGGTCCGCATGGCGATCTGGGAGCCGTCGCGCGAGGGGCTGCTGGCCTTCGGCTCGTCCGACGAGCACGGCTTCACCGAGGACATGGGCGTCGAACTGGTCGCCTTCCTGGCCCGCGTGGTCGAGCGGACCGCGGAGCGATGGCCGGTCCTGTGACCAGCGCCCGCCAGGCCCTGGCCCAATGGCTGGAGCACCTGGCCAAGGAGCGGCGCGCCTCGCCGCGCACGGTCGAGGCCTACGCCTTCGCCGGCGGCCGCTATCTTTCATTCCTCGAACAGCATCGCGGCGGCCCCTTGAGCCTGGCCGACATGGGCGCCCTGGCGCCCAGCGAGATCCGCGCCTGGCTGGCGCAGCTCCGCCAGGGCGAACCGCCGCTCTCGCCCCGCTCGATGTCGCAGGCGCTGTCGGCGATCCGCACCTTCCACAAGTTCCTCGACCGGCGGCTGGACACCCCCAACGCCGCCATCGCCCTGGTGCGCGGGCCGCGGGTGGCGCCGACCGCGCCGCGGCCGGTCAGCGAGGACCAGGCCCGCGGCCTGATCGAGGAGCCGGCCCTGGACCCCGGCCGCGACGACTGGGAGGTCAGCCGCGACCAGGCGGTGCTGACCCTGCTCTACGGTTGCGGGCTGCGGATTTCCGAGGCGCTGTCGCTGAAGCGGTCGGACGCGCCGCTGCCGCAGACCCTGCGCATCCTGGGCAAGGGCGGCAAGACGCGGCTGGTCCCGGTGCTGCCGGCCGTGCGCGCGGCGGTGGACGCCTATCTGGCCGACCTGCCCTTCGCCTCCAGCCCCGACCAGCCGCTGTTCCGCGCCAAACGCGGCGGGCCCTTGAGCCCGCGCCACGTGCAGGCCACGGTGCAGAAGCTGCGCGGTCGGCTCGGCCTGCCCGACAGCGCCACGCCCCACGCCCTGCGCCACTCGTTCGCCACCCACCTGCTGGGGGCCGGCGCGGACCTGCGCTCGATCCAGGAACTGCTGGGCCACGCCTCGCTGTCGACGACCCAGCGCTATACCGACGTCGATGCGGCCTCGCTGCTCAGCGCCTACGCCAAGGCCCATCCTCACGCCTGACCGCCGCAGACCTCGCAGGCCGGGTCCGGACCGATCCGCACGGTGCGGCTGTCGCCGGAAAGGCCGTCATAGATCAAGAGCCGCCCGGCCAGCGGTTCCCCGGCGCCGGCCATCAGCTTGATCGCCTCCAGGGCCATCATCGAGCCGATCACCCCCGCCAGGGCCCCGACCACCCCGACGGCGACGCAGGTCTCGGCGTCGGGCGGGACCTGCGGCACCAGGCAGCGATAGCAGGGCTGGCCCGCGAACACCCCGACCTGGCCGGTCCAGCGGCCGATGGCCCCGGAGACCAGGGTGCGGCCATGGGCGACGCAGGCGGCGTTGACGGCGAAACGGGTGGCGAAATCGTCGGTGCCGTCCAGCACCAGGTCGACGCCCTGGACCAGCGAGCCGGCGTTGGCGGGCGTCACGTGCGCCGGGACGCAATCGACCTGGACATGGGGATTGAGCGCCCGCAGGTGGGCGGCGGCGGCCTCGACCTTGCGCGCGCCGACATCGGCGTCGCGGAAGATCACCTGCCGCTGCAGGTTCGAGGTGTCGACCACGTCGCCGTCGGCGAGGACGACGCGCCCGACCCCGGCCGCGGCGAGGTAGAGCGAGGCGGGCGCGCCGAGGCCCCCGGCGCCGACCATCAGCACGCTGGCCGCCTTCAGCCGCTGCTGCCCCTGGCCGCCGACCTCGCGCAGCACCAGATGGCGCGCATAGCGTTCGACCTCGTCGTCGGTGAAGCTCATGGCCCGTTCGTCCGTCCTTAAGCCCGCGCCGCTGGCCGCAGCGCGCTTGACCTTGCCCCTCGCCCTGGCCACATCGGAGCCATGACGCGCGCAAATTCCTCCGCCGGTTCCTTTCCCGACTGGCACGGCACGACCATCCTCGCGGTGCGCAAGGGCGGCAAGACCGTGATCGCCGGCGACGGCCAGGTCTCCATGGGCCAGACCATCGTCAAGGGCAACGCCCGCAAGGTGCGCGTGCTGGCCGGCGGCAAGGTGGTGGCCGGCTTCGCCGGGGCGACGGCGGACGCCTTCACCCTGATCGAGCGGCTGGAGGCCAAGCTCGAACAATATCCCGACCAGTTGGCCCGCGCCTGCGTGGACCTGGCCAAGGACTGGCGCACCGACCGCTACCTGCGCAAGCTGGAGGCGATGCTGCTGGTCGCCGACAGGGAGCAGATCTTCACCGTCACCGGGGTCGGCGACGTGCTGGAGCCGGAAACCGGCGTGGCGGCCATCGGCTCGGGCGGCAACTACGCCCTGGCCGCGGCCCTGGCC
>MEEW01000187.1 GCA_001724985.1 Phenylobacterium sp. SCN 69-14 | reverse complement strand
ACCGCTATTCCGGAAGCTGGGAGCAGAAGGGTGAAAAGCTCACCCTGGGCAAGATGAGCTCCACCCTGATGGCCTGCCCCCAGCCGCTGATGGAGCAGGAGGGGACCTATCTGCGCGCCCTGGAGACCGCGAAGAGCTACAGCTTCGCCCCCGACGGCGCCCTGGTGATCGAGACCGCCCAGGGCCCGCTGAAATTCCGCAGGAACTAGGCGGCCCCGAACACCTCGCGCAGCGCCTGGACGAGGCCGCCGGTGCGGTGGCGGGCCGCTTCGTCGGCGTAGCAGAGGCCGAGCGTGCGGCGCGGCGTGAAGCCCAGGAGCCCGACGCGGGCGACGCCGGGGGCCTGATAGCTGTCGGGCATGACCGTGATCCCCAGCCCCGCGCCGACCAGGGCCAGCACCTTGTCGTCGCCGGCGCCGCGATAGCTGAAGAACGGCCGCACGCCGCGGTCGGTGAAATAGCGGCTGGTCTGGGCCAGGACCTCGCACTGGCGGCGCACCATCATCACCTCGTCGGCCAGGTCCTCGCCGGCCACCGCCTTCGCCCCAGCCAGGCGATGAGCCGCCGGCAGGGCCAGGCCATAGCCCTCCTCGCGCAATCGCTCGCTGGCGAACCGCTCGGTGGCCGGACCAACGATGGTCAGGGCCAGGTCCGCGCGCCGGCGGGCCAGCAGGGCGGCGACCTCCCGCTCGCTCCCGTCCAGCAGCTCGACCTGCTCGCCGCCCGCGCCCCGCAGGGCCAGCGCCTGGCCGACCAGGGCGGTGGGGATGGTCGACAGCACCGCCACGCGCAGCAGCTCGCCCGGGGCGGCGCCGGCCACCGAGGCCAGGGCGAGGTTGTACTCGTGCTCGATGCGGCGCGCGTGGACCAGCAGGCGGCTTCCGGCCTCGGTCAGGTGGACGCGCCGGTTGGTGCGGTCGAACAGCCGCGCCTTCAGCTCGGCCTCCAGCTTGGCGATCCCGGCCGACAGGGTGGGCTGGGCGACGTTCTCGCGCGCCGCCGCGCGGCTGAAGTTCCCGGTCTCCACGACCGCCAGGAAATAGCGCAGCAGATAGCGGTCCATGATAGATGATATCTATCATATGGATCATGTACGTTCAATTTTGTGGATTGTTCTTCGGGCGCTAGGTTTGCGAGGCTGAAACCACCCGCAGAAGGCGCCCAGCCATGTCCGGCCCCAACTTCCCGTTCGGCCTCGGCGAGACCGCCGATGCGATCCGCGAGACGACCGCGCGCTTCGCCGCCGACAAGATCGCCCCCATCGCCGCCCAGGTGGACGCGGCCAACACCTTCCCGCGCGAGCTGTGGCCGCAGATGGGCGCGCTCGGCCTGCACGGGATCACGGTGGAGGAGGACTTCGGCGGCCTGGGCCTCGGCTACCTCGAACATGTGGTGGCGATGGAGGAGATCAGCCGCGCCTCGGCCTCGGTCGGCCTCTCCTACGGCGCCCACTCCAACCTTTGCGTCAACCAGATCCGCCGCTGGGGGACGCCCGAGCAGAAACAGCGCTACCTGCCGAAACTGATCAGCGGCGAGCATGTCGGCTCCCTGGCCATGAGCGAGGCCGGCGCCGGCTCGGACGTGATCTCGATGACGCTGCGCGCCGACCATCGTGGCGACCGCTACGTGCTGAACGGCACGAAGTTCTGGATCACCAACGCCCCGCACGCCGACACCCTGGTGGTCTACGCCAAGACCTCGCCGGACGAGGCCAGCCGCGGGGTCACCGCCTTCCTGGTCGAGAAGGGGACGCCCGGCTTTTCCGTCTCGCCCAAGCTGGACAAGATGGGCATGCGCGGGTCCGACACCGCCGAGCTGGTGTTCGAGGACTGCGAGGTCCCCGAGGAGAACGTCATGGGCCCGCTGAACGGCGGCGCCGCGGTGCTGATGAGCGGCCTCGACTACGAGCGCGCGGTGCTGGCGGCGGGACCGCTGGGCATCATGCAGGCGTGCCTCGACGTGGTGCTGCCCTATGCGCGCGAGCGCAGGCAGTTCGGAAAGCCGATCGGCTCGTTCCAGCTCATGCAGGGCAAGGTCGCCGACATGTACGTCGCCCTCAACTCGGCCAGGGCCTATGTCTATGCCGTCGCCAAGGCCTGCGACGCCGGGCTCACCACCCGGTTCGATGCGGCCGGCGCGATCCTGCTGGCCTCCGAGAACGCCGTGCGGGTCAGCCTGGAGGCGGTGCAGGCCCTGGGCGGCGCCGGCTACACCAAGGACTTCCCGGTCGAGCGGCTGGTCCGCGACGCCAAGCTCTACGACATCGGGGCCGGCACCAACGAGATCCGCCGCTTCCTGATCGGCCGGGAGCTCTTGGGCGCATGAGGCTCTCCACCGACATCGACAAGACGAGCGCCGCCTTCCAGGCCAATGACGCGCACAACCGCGCCCTGGCCGCCGACCTCGCAGAGCGCACCGCCCAGGCCGCCCTGGGCGGGCCGGAAGCCTCGCGCCAGCGCCACGCCGCGCGCGGAAAGCTGCTGCCGCGCGAGCGGGTCGAGCGCCTGCTCGACCCCGGCTCGCCGTTCCTGGAGATCGGCGCCCTGGCCGCGGGCGGCCTCTACGGCGACGAAGCCCCCGGCGCGGGCCTGATCGCCGGCATAGGCCGGGTCAGCGGCCGCGAGGTGATGATCCTCGCCAACGACGCGACGGTGAAGGGCGGGGCCTACTTCCCGATCACGGTCAAGAAGCACCTGCGCGCCCAGGAGATCGCCCAGCAGAACCGGCTGCCTTGCGTCTATCTGGTCGATTCCGGCGGGGCGAACCTGCCGCACCAGGCCGAGGTCTTCCCCGACCGCGAGCATTTCGGCCGCATCTTCTTCAATCAGGCGCGGATGAGCGCCGAGGGGATCGCCCAGATCGCCTGCGTCATGGGCTCCTGCACAGCCGGCGGCGCCTATGTGCCGGCCATGAGCGACGAGACGGTGATCGTCCGCGGCCAGGGCACCATCTTCTTAGGCGGCCCGCCGCTGGTGAAGGCCGCCACCGGCGAGGTCATCAGCGCCGAGGAGCTGGGCGGCGCCGACACCCATGGCCGCCGCTCGGGCGTGGTCGACTATCTGGCCGAGGACGACGAGCACGCCCTGACCCTGGTGCGCGCCATCGTCGCCAACCTGAATTCGACCAAGACGGTGGAGCAGGATGTCCGCGACCCGCGCCCGCCGGCCTACGACCCGGCCGAGCTCTACGGCATCGTCCCGCCCGACGTGCGCGCGCCCTACGACGTGCGCGAGGTGATCGCCCGCATCGTCGACGGCTCGGACTTCGACGAGTTCAAGCCGCTCTACGGCGCGACCCTGGTCTGCGGCTTCGCCCGCATCTGGGGCTACCCGATCGCGATCCTCGCCAACAACGGGGTGCTGTTCTCCGAAAGCGCCCTGAAGGGCGCGCACTTCATCGAGCTGGCCTGCAAGCGCAAGATCCCGCTGGTCTTCCTGCAGAACATCTCCGGCTTCATGGTCGGCGGCAAGTACGAGGCCGGCGGCATCGCCAAGGACGGCGCCAAGCTGGTGACGGCGGTCGCCAGCGCCGAGGTCCCCAAGTTCACCGTGCTGATCGGCGGCTCGTTCGGGGCCGGCAACTACGGCATGTGCGGCCGCGCCTACAGCCCCCGCTTCCTCTGGACCTGGCCCAACAGCCGCATTTCGGTGATGGGCGGCGAGCAGGCCGCCAGCGTGCTGGCCACCGTCCACCGCGACGCCGCGACCTGGACGCCGGCCGAGGAAGAGGCCTTCAAGGCCCCGATCCGCGAACGCTACGAGGCCGAGGGCTCGCCCTATTTCGCCACCGCCCGCCTGTGGGACGACGGCGTCATCGACCCGGTCCAGACCCGCGACGTGCTGGGCCTTTCCATCTCCGCCGCCCTCAACGCGCCGATCCCGGAAACCCGGTTCGGCGTCTTCCGGATGTGACCATGGTCAAGAGCATTCTGGTCGCCAATCGCGGCGAGATCGCCTGCCGCGTGTTCCGCACCGCCCAGGCCATGGGGATCGCCACCGTGGCGGTCTATTCCGAGGCCGACGCCGAGGCCCCGCACGTGCGCATGGCCGACACCGCCGTGCCGATCGGCCCCGCCCCAGCGCGGGAAAGCTATCTGGTGGGCGAGAAGATCATCGAGGCCGCCCTGGCCGCCGGCGCGGGGGCCGTCCATCCCGGCTACGGCTTCCTCTCCGAGAACGCCGAGTTCGCGCAAGGCGTGATGGACGCGGGCCTCACCTGGATCGGCCCACCGCCCGCCGCGATCCGCGCCATGGGCCTGAAGGACGCGGCCAAGTCGCTGATGGCCGCCGCCGGCGTGCCGGTGACGCCGGGCTATCTCGGCGAGGACCAGAGCCTTACGCGCCTCCAGGCCGAGGCCGACGCCATCGGCTATCCGGTGCTCATCAAGGCCGTCGCCGGCGGCGGCGGCAAGGGCATGCGCAAGGTCGAGCGGGGCGAGGACTTCGCCGCGGCGCTCGCCGCCTGCCAGCGCGAGGCGGCCGCCGCCTTCAGCGACCAGCGCGTGCTGCTGGAGACCTATGTCGCCCGCCCGCGCCACATAGAGGTGCAGGTGTTCGGCGACGCCCACGGCAATGTCGTCCACCTCTATGAGCGCGACTGCTCGCTGCAGCGCCGCCACCAGAAGGTCATCGAGGAGGCCCCCGCCCCCGGCATGAGCGCCGCCGCGCGCGCGGCCGTCACCGAGGCGGCGGTGAGGGCCGCCCAGGCGGTCGGCTATGTCGGCGCCGGCACGGTCGAGTTCATCGCCGACGCCAGCGAGGGGCTCAGGCCCGACCGCATCTGGTTCATGGAGATGAACACCCGCCTGCAGGTCGAGCATCCGGTGACCGAGGCGGTGACCGGCCTCGACCTGGTCGAATGGCAGATCCGCATCGCCCGCGGCGAGCCCCTGCCCCTGCGCCAGGAGGAGATCGCGCTCACCGGCCACGCCATCGAGGCGCGGCTCTATGCGGAGACCCCGGCCGGCGGCTTCCTGCCTTCCATCGGAACCCTGGAGCATTTCCGCCTGCCGCACGACCTGGTGCGGGTCGACACCGGGGTCGAGGAGGGCGGCGAGGTCTCGCCCTTCTACGACCCGATGATCGCCAAGCTGATCGCCCACGCCCCGACCCGTGAGGGGGCGAGCGACCTCTTGGCCCAGGCGGCCAGCGAGGTCGAGGTCTGGCCGGTCAAGACCAACGCCGGCTTCCTGGCCCGCTGCCTGGACCATCCCGACTTCATCGCCGGCGAGGTCGACACCGGCTTCATCGAGGCGCGGCTCGAGGCCCTGGCCCCCACCCCGCCGCCCAGCACCCACGCCCTGGCCTCCGCCGCCATGGCCCTGGTCCTGGACGAGGAGGACCGCCCCCCCGAACCCTGGACCCACCTGACCGGCTTTCGCCTCAACGCCCCGCCGGCCGGCGCCCTCAAGCTCTATCTGGACGGCCAGGCCCTGGACGCCCCGCTGGCCAGCGACGACCTGCCCGGCGACGTGCTGCTGACCGATATCGGCGAGATCGTGGTCTTCGACGCCGGCGAGGCCTTCACCCTCGCCCAGCGCCCGCCGCTCCGCGACGCCGCCCACGGCGCGGGCGGCGACGGCGCGATCCGCGCGCCCATGCCCGGCAAGGTCGTCGCCGTCGCCGTCAGCCTGGGCGACAAGGTCCAGCGCGGCCAGCCCCTCCTCACCCTCGAAGCCATGAAGATGGAACACGCCCTCACCGCCCCCTTCGACGGCGAAGTCGACGCCCTCGCCGTCACCACCGGCGACCAGGTCAGCGAAGGCGC
>MEEW01000186.1 GCA_001724985.1 Phenylobacterium sp. SCN 69-14 | reverse complement strand
AAGAACGGCGCCAAGGTCGTGGCCCGCCGTCGCGCCAAGGGCCGCAAGCGCCTGACCGCCTAAGACGCTTCGGCGTCATGACGACCATGGTGTCGGCGTGACCGACGCCCCCCTCGTCATCGAACGCATGAAAAAGCGTTCGGACTTCCTCGCCGCCGCGCGGGCACGTTCGTGCGCCAAGGGCGCGGTGGTGATGCAGGCCCGCGACCGGGCCGACCAGTCGCCCGTCATCCGCATCGGCTTCACCGCCACCCGCAAGGTGGGCGGCTCCGTTGTGCGCAATCGCGCCAAGCGCCGGATGCGCGCCGCGGCCCAGGCGATTCTGCCGCAGCTTGGAAAGCCGGGCTTTGACTATGTTTTGATCGCTCGCGGCGGCGCCCCGACGCGCGCATGGCCGCGTTTGCTTGACGACGTGAAAACCGCGCTGATAAGCCTCGCGGCCGAAAGCGACAGCCCGTCCCGCGCCTAGCAGCGCGCCCCCACCTTTCTCCGCCGAGCGCGCGTTCCCATGCAAGATAACAACAGCCGCAATACGATCATCTTTGTGGTCGCAGCGGTCGTCATCCTGATCGCCTACCAGTTCTTCGTGCTGGACCCCGCCGCCAAGAAGCGCAGCGCCGAGCTGGCGCAGCAGCAGCGCGCGGCGGCCTCGGCCCAGGCCAATGCGCCCAAGGCCGCCGCGGCGCCGGGGCTCAGCGCCGCGGCCACGGTGGTTTCGCGCGCCCAGGCCGCCTCGGCCAGCCCGCGCGCACCGATCGCCACCGACGCTCTCTCCGGCTCGATCTCGCTGCGCGGCGCGCGCATCGACGACCTCTATCTGAAGAACTACCGCACGACGGTCGAGAAGAACGCCCCGCCGGTGGAGCTGCTGCGGCCCGAAGGCGCGGAGAACGCCTATTTCGCCGAGTTCGGCTGGACCGGCGCCAACCTGCCCGGCCTGCCCAACGCCGACACCGTCTGGCAGGTGGTGGAAGGCTCGACCCTCGCCCCCGCCAAGCCGCTGGTGCTGCGCACGCAGAATGGCCAGGGCCTGACCTTCACCCGCAAGATCGAGGTGGACGACAAGTTCATGTTCACGGTGACCGACACCGTGGCCAACCTCGGAACCGGCTCGGTCACCCTGGCGCCCTACGCCTCGGTGCAGCGCCAGGGCATCCCGAACGACCGCCGCAACCAGATCGTCCACGAAGGCGCCATCGGCTGGCTGGGCGACGAGCTGCGCCAGGTGAAGTACGCCAAGTGGCTGAAGGAGGGCGGCCCGACCGTCTCGTCCACCGGCGGCTGGACCGGCATCACCGACAAGTACTGGCTGACCGCCCTGATCCCGGAGCAGACCGAGGCGATCCAGGGCCAGTACCGCGTCACCAAGTCCGGCGCGACGGACATCTACGAAGCCAATTTCGTCGGCCGCCCGCACATCATCCCGGCCGGCAAGCAGGTCGTGCAGACCACCCACCTGTTCGCCGGCGCCAAGGTCGTGCCGGTGTTGAAGGACTACGACGCCAAGCTGGGGGTGCCCCGGCTGGATTCGGCCGTCGACTGGGGGAACTTCTGGTTCATCACCCGGCCGATGTTCATGCTGCTGGAGTTCTTCTTCCACCTGGTCGGCAACTTCGGCATCGCCATCCTGCTGCTGACCGTCACGGTGAAGCTGCTGTTCTTCCCGCTGGCCAACAAGAGCTACGAGTCGCTCACCAAGATGAAGAAGGTGCAGCCGCAGGTCGAAGCGCTGCGCGCCAAATTCAAGGACGACCCGGCCAAGCAGCAGCAGGAGCTGATGGGCTTGTACCAGAAGGAAAAGATCAACCCGCTGACGGGCTGCCTGCCCATGCTGGTGCAGATCCCGGTCTTCTACGGCCTCTACAAGGTGCTGACCGTGACCATCGAAATGCGTCACGCGCCGTTCTTCGGTTGGATCCAGGACCTGTCGGCCAAGGACCCGCTGACCATCTGGAACCTGTTCGGCCTGCTGCCCTACAATCCGGCGACCGTGCCGCTGGTCGGCCCGATCCTGAATTCGGACCTGCTGCACCTGGGCCCGATGGCCCTGCTCTACGGCCTGACCATGTTCCTCTCGACGGCCATGAACCCGCCGCAGCCCGATCCGATCCAGCAGAAGATCTTCCAGTTCATGCCGCTGATGTTCATGTTCATCATGGCCCCATTTGCGGTCGGCCTGCTGATCTACTGGTGCTGGTCGAACGTCCTGACCATCCTGCAGCAGTACGTGATCATGCGCCGGTTCAAGGTCGACAATCCGATCGACCAGATCATCGCCAAGCTGACCGGCAAGCCCAGGGAAGTCGGGTGACCGAAGAACCGCTCTACGACGAGGAGACGCTGGAGGCCGCCCGAGTGCTGTTCGCGCGGCAGGCCAGCTTCCTGATGGGGGCGGTCTCTATCGACGGCCTGCCGGACGGAGACCTGCCGGAGGTGGCCTTCGCCGGCCGTTCGAACGTCGGCAAGTCCTCGCTCATCAACGCCCTGGTCGGCCACAAGCACCTGGCGCGGGCCTCCAACGAGCCGGGCCGCACGCGCGAGCTGAACTTCTTCGTGCTGGACGACAAGCTGCGGCTGGTCGACCTGCCCGGCTACGGCTGGGCCAGGGCCTCCAAGGTCGAGGTCAAGAAGTTCCAGAACCTCGGCCGCGACTTCCTGCGCGGCCGCGCCAACCTCAAGCGCGCCTATCTGCTGATCGATGCGCGCCACGGGCTGAAGGAGGTCGACAAGGAGCCGATGGACGCCTTCGACAAGGCTGCCGTCTCCTACCAGATCGTCCTGACCAAGGCTGACAAGCTGAAGTCCTCCGAGGTCGAGGCCGTGCGCCTGCGCACCGAGGCGGCGATCCGCAAGCGGCCGGCCGCCCATCCGCGCGTGCTGGCCACCTCGTCGGAAAAGGGAACCGGCCTGCCCGAACTGCGGGCCGAGATCATGGCGGCCTGCGCGGTGACGCCCTGAGCACCTGACGTCAGGTCAGTCTTTGCCGCGCCGCATGCGCATGGAACAAGGCGGGTGAAGCAACGCCAGGACCGCCCCATGCTCTCCACAGCCGGCCGCACCGCCTACGACAGCGATCTCGACCTGTTCCGCGACCAGGTGCGCAAGGTCTTCGACAAGGAGCTCTACCCGCACCTCGACCGCTGGGAAGAGCAAGGCATCGTCGACCGGGACTTCTGGAAGGCCTATGGCGCGGCCGGCCTGCTCTGCCCGCAGGTTCCGGTCGAATACGGGGGCCTGGGCCTCGACTACCGCTACAACGCCGTGATCGGGGAGGAGCTGTCCTATGCCGGCTCCTCGGCGGGCGTCACCCTGCAGTCGGACATCACCGTCGACTACATCATCAACTATGGTTCGGAAGAGCAGAAGCAGCGCCTGCTGCCGGGCATGGTCTCGGGCGAGATCATCACCGCCATCGCCATGACCGAGCCGGGGACCGGTTCCGATCTGCAAGGCGTCAAGACCACCGCCCTTCGCGACGGCAACCATTACGTCCTGAACGGCAGCAAGACCTACATCACCAACGGCCAGAACGCCGACGTGGTGATCGTCGTGGCCAAGACCGACCCCAGCCTGGGGTCGAAGGGCGTCTCGCTGATCCTGGTCGAGCGGGGAACCGCCGGCTTCGAGCGCGGCCGCAACCTCGACAAGGTGGGGCAGAACTCGGCCGACACCTCCGAGCTGTTCTTCAACGACGTGCGCGTGCCGATCACCAACTGCCTGGGCGAGGAAGGCCGCGGCTTCGCCTATCTGATGAACCAGCTCCCGCAGGAGCGGCTGCAGATCGCCATCGCCGGCCAGGCGGGCGCCCAGCGCGCCTTCGACGAGGCGGTGAAGTTCACCAAGGACCGCAAGGCCTTCGGCCAGGCGATCTTCGACTTCCAGAACACCCGCTTCACCCTGGCGGCCCTGAAAGCCAAGCTGCAGGCCGGCTGGGCGCACCTGGACTGGGCGATCAAGCGCCACGTCGCCGGGGAGCTGAACGCGGCCGAAGCCTCCGCCGCCAAGCTCTTCCACACCGAGCTGCAATGGGAAGCCTGCGACATCGCCCTGCAACTGCACGGCGGCGCCGGCTATATGAACGAGTATCCCATCGCCCGCCTCTGGCGCGACGCGCGCGTGCAGCGCATCTACGGCGGCACCAGCGAGATCATGAAGGAAGTGGTGGCGCGCTCGATCTGACGGGCGCCCAGGCGGTGACAGGCGCGCCAGGGTCCGCTATCGGAGCGCCCGTAGCTGCCTGGAGGGCCGAAGCCTTGACCGAAGACGCCGAAGAACAGGGCTGGGCCACCGCCAAGACCCTCGCTGAGGCTCTGCCCTACATCCAGATCTACGACCGCGAGGTCGTGACGATCAAATATGGCGGCCACGCCATGGGCGAGGAAAGCGTCGCCAAGCTGTTCGCGGCCGACGCCGTGCTGCTGAAGATGCTCGGCGTCCACCCGGTCGTGGTGCATGGCGGCGGCCCGCAGATCTCGCGGATGCTCGACAAGGCCGGCGTGAAGTCGACCTTCATCGACGGCCTGCGCGTCACCGACGAAGCGACCATGGAAGTGGCCGAGATGGTGCTGTCGGGCGCCATCAACAAGGAAATCGCCAACTGGATCACCCTGGCGGGCGCCGAGGCCGACGTGCGCGGCGTGGGCCTGTCGGGCAAGGATGCGCGGCTGATCACCGTCGAGAAGGCCGTCCGCACCAAGAAGGACCCCGACAGCCAGATCGAACAGGTGGTCGACCTGGGCTTCGTGGGCGAGCCGACCCGCATCGACCCCAAGCTGATCGAGGCCCTGATCTACGCCGACGAGGACTACATCCCCGTCGTCGCCCCCATCGGCGTGTCGGAAGAGGGCGAGACCTACAACATCAACGCCGACACCGTGGCCGGCGCCCTGGCCGGGGCGCTGAACGCCAAGCGGATGCTGCTGCTGACCGACGTGCGCGGCGTGCTGGACAAGAACGGCGAGCTGATCCGCCAGTTGACCATCGCCGAGGCGCAGGAAGCCATCGCCGCCGGCGTCGCCACCGGCGGCATGATCCCCAAGCTCGAGACCGCCATCGCCGCGGTGCGCGCCGGCGTCGAGGCCGTGGTCATCCTGGACGGCCGCCGCCCACACGCCATGCTGACCGAGCTCTTCACCGAGCATGGATCGGGTACGCTCATCCGCGCATGAGCCCGGACCTCTCCCACATCGACACCTGGCTCTTCGACCTGGACAACACCCTCTATCCCGAGGAGTCCGGGTTCATGCGGGAGGTCGAGGGCCGGATGACCCGCTTCGTGGAAAGGGTCACCGGCCTGCCGCGCGACGACGCCTATGCGCTCCAGAAGAAGTACCTGGCCGAGCACGGCCTGACGCTGAAGGGCCTGATGCTGCATCACGGCGTCGACCCGGCCGATTTCCACGCCCTGTTCCACGACCTGTCGCTGGAGGTGCTGGCGCGCGACGCCGAGCTGCTGGCGGCCCTCGCCAAGCTGCCGGGCCGGCGGCTGATCTTCACCAACGCCGACGACGTCCACGCCGAACGGGTGCTGAAGCACCTGGGCCTGCGCGACCTGTTCGACGACGTGTTCCATATCGCCTCGTTCGACTTCGCGCCCAAGCCCGACCCGCTGGGCTTCCAGCGCATGATCGACACCCACGGCCTCGATCCGAACGCAACCTCGTTCTTCGAGGACTCCGAGAAGAACCTGAAGCCGGCCGCCGATCTCGGCATGACCACCGTGCTGGTCGGCCCGCGGGCCGCCGCCTCCACCGCCCCGTTCGTCCACCACCGCGCCGCCAGGCTGACCTCCTTCCTG
>MEEW01000185.1 GCA_001724985.1 Phenylobacterium sp. SCN 69-14 | reverse complement strand
AAAACCAAAACGCCTCGCCATCGCTGCCATCGCAAGAAAGCTCGTCGTCATCGCTAACGCCAAACTACGCGACCATCACCAACAACTGACTTGATGACACCGAGGAAGCTTAGAACGAAATCTGGCGTTCGGAGGAAGACCTACCCCGCTTCCTCATCGCGGCGGTGAAGGCCTGAGGCCTACTCCGCCGGAAGCTGATTTTCCGAGCGCTTGGCCAGCAGGGTGTCGAAGGCCGACCAGACGCCCTCGGCGCCATGCCATTGGCCCTTGGTGGCGGCCTTGGAATATTCGGTCGAGCGGGCTTCGAAGAAGTTGGCGTGCTCCACGCCCGACAGCATCGACTGCAGCCAGGGCAGCGGATTCTCCTTCACGCCGTAGACTTCCGGCAGGGCCAGTTGGCGCAGGCGCCAGTCGGCGATGAAGCGGATGTAGGACTTGATGTCGTCCGGGGTCATGCCCTGGACGTCGCCGGCCTCGAAGGCCAGGTCGATGAACTGGTCCTCCAGCCCCACCACGGTCTTGCAGCAGTCGACGATGTCGTCGGCCACCGAGGCGGTGACGGCGCCGGTCTCCTTGTTGAAGGCGTGATAGAGCTTGATGACGCCTTCGCAGTGCAGGCTCTCGTCGCGCACCGACCACGAGATGATCTGGCCCATGCCCTTCATCTTGTTGTGGCGCGGGAAGTTCATCAGCATCGCGAAGCTGGCGAACAGTTGCAGCCCCTCGGTGAAGCCGCCGAACATGGCCAGGGTGCGGGCGATATCGGCGTGGCTGTCGACGCCGAACTGCTGCATGTAGTCGTGCTTGTCGCGCATCGCCTGGTAGTCGAGGAACGCCGTGAACTCGCTATCGGGCATGCCGATCGTCTCGAGCAGCAGGGCGTAGGCGGCGATGTGGATCGTCTCCATGTTGGAGAACGCCGCCAGCATCATCTTCACCTCGGTCGGTTTGAAGACGCGGCTGTAGCGCTCCATGTAGTTGTCGTTCACCTCGACGTCCGACTGGGTGAAGAATCGGAAGATCTGGGTGAGCAGGTTGCGCTCGCGGTCGTTGAGCTTGGCGGCCCAGTCCTTGAGGTCCTCGCCCAGCGGCACCTCCTCGGGCATCCAGTGGACCTGCTGCTGCTTCTTCCAGAAGTCGTAGGCCCACGGATATCGGAACGGCTTGTAGGCGTAGGACGGTGTGAGCAGGCCAGGCAGGGTGGATTGCGCAGTCACGGCGGCGGCTTTCGAATCTGGATATCGAATTGACGAGGCCAGTTAGCCACCTATCAGCGACAACATCTAGGGGTGAATTGATCCACAGCCCGCAAGATATTGTGAAAAACGGGGACGAAGCATGGATGCGGAATATGTGGTCCACGGCGCCGGACCCCGCCGGTGTCAGCCGCGCCGGGCCGCCTCGATGGCGGCGATGTCGATCTTGGTCATGGTCATCATGGCCTCGAACACGCGCCGGGCCTCCTCGCCGCCGGCCGCCATCGCATCGGTCAGCGCACGCGGCGTGATCTGCCAGGACACGCCCCACCGATCCTTGCACCAGCCGCAGGCGCTTTCCTGGCCGCCATTGCCGACTATGGCGTTCCAGTACCGGTCGGTTTCCGCCTGATCGTCGGTGGCGATCTGGAACGAGAAGGCTTCGTCGTGCTGGAACGCCGGCCCGCCATTCAGACCGAGGCAGGGAACGCCCGCCACCGTGAATTCGACCGTCAGCACGTCGCCCGCCTTGCCGGACGGATAGTCGCTGGGCGCGCGGCGAACGGCGCCGACCGCGCTGTCGGGAAAGGTCTCGGCGTAGAAACGGGCCGCGGCCTCGGCGTCCTTGTCGTACCAGAGGCAGATCGTGTTCTTCGCCACGGCGGATTCCCTTCGGCTTGGGGCGCTCGCCCCTATTCCCTCGGCTTGATCGAGAACGAGAAGGCCACCACCGAGTCGTCCTTGGTCTGCTGGCCGTAGATCATGTGCTCGCCCTTCACCTCGCGGTGGATGTAGCCGAGCGAGGTCTGCATCGCCCCCTTGCGCCAGGCCACGCCGACATGGGCGTCGCCGATCAGGGCGCTGGAGGTGTCGGTCGACCAGCCGTCGCGGTCCCAGCCGGCGCGCTCGTTGCGCAGGATGTTCAGCCCCACCGCCCGGCCGCTGGCCGCGGCGAACAGATACCAGCGCCCCTGGTCGCCATAGGCCGCGCCGTCGCGCACCCCCAGGTCGTTGAGACGGCTGGCCAGGGCCACGTCGCGCTTCTGGCCGAGGGTCAGGACGGCGCCCGCCTCGGCCTGGCCGCCGCTGCTGGCCACGCCGATGCCGGTGTGCGGCGTCAGTTCGACATCGTAGTCGCCGGCGTCGAAGCGCATCGGCGCCCAGTCGCGGGTGACGGCGATCTCATAGGCGTCGGCGTCGAACTGCGCCTTGGCCGGATCGCCGAGGATGTCGGCCGGGGTGCGCCCTGCCCCGCCTAGGCTGAGCCTCAGGGTGTCGACCGAGCCCCTGGCCGTCTGTCGCAGCGTAGCGGTCTCGGTGCGCCAGCCGATCGGGCGGCCGTCGGCGGTGAACTGCTGGCGGTCTGCGATGGCGGAGAAATCGTCGACGCCAGTCACCGACGCCGGGCGCCTGGGCGCATGGTCGGGCGCGAACGCCGCCTGACGCAGCCGCTCGGCCTTGGTCGAGGGCGGCGTCTGCGCCTGCCCCGCCGTTACGACGCCGAATGCGAAGGCGATGGCCCACCCAGCCAACAGCCTCATCTCGTACCTCCCGGGCCGCCTCTGATCGTGCAGCTCTAAAAGCATCCTTCCACGAAGATGGAATGACGCAACCGGATTCTCCGTTCCCGGCGGGACCTCAAGATCAGGTGAGCCGCTCCACGCTGCTCCGACATGCAGAAAGGGCGGCCCGACGGACCGCCCTTCCAGTGTATCCCGGCGCTGGGCCGCCTATTGGCAGGCCAGGCATTCCTCATAGTCGGTGCGCTCGGACGGGGCGTCGATCACCATGGCCGCGGCGCCCTCGGCGCCGGCGTGGGCCGCGCGCTGCACCGACTTGGAGCGCAGGTAGTAGAGCGACTTGCAGCCGCGCTCCCAGGCCTGCCAGTGCAGCATGTGCAGGTCCCACTTGTCGACGTCGCCCGGCAGGAAGACGTTGATCGACTGCGACTGGCAGATGTCCGGCGTGCGGTCGGCGGCCAGCTCGATGACCCAGCGCTGGTCCAGCTCGAAGGCGGTCTTGAACACGTCCTTCTCGTCCTGGCTCAGGAAGTCCAGGTGCTGGACCGAGCCCTCGTTCTCCAGGATCGAGTCCCAGATCTGCGAGGTGTTCATGCCCTTCTCATCCAGCAGGCGCTCCAGATAGGGGTTCTTCACCGCGAACGAGCCCGACAGCGTCTTGTGGGTGTAGATATTGGCCGGGATCGGCTCGATGCCCGCCGAGGTGCCGCCGCAGATGATCGAGATCGAGGCGGTCGGGGCGATGGCCAGCTTGTGGCTGAAACGCTCCATCACGCCCTTCTCGGCCGCGTCGGGGCAGGCGCCGCGCTCGACCGCCAGCTTGCGCGAGGCCGCGTCGCACTGGCGGCGCAGGTGCTTGAAGAGCCGCATGTTCCAGCTCTTGGCCAGGGCGCTCTCGAACGGCACGTTCTGCATCTGCAGGAAGGAGTGGAAGCCCATCAGGCCCAGCCCCACCGAGCGCTCGCGCTGGGCGGCGTAGACCGCGTTCTTCATTTCCGGCGGCGCGCTGCGGATGAAGTCCTCCAGCACGTTGTCGAGGAAGCGCATCACGTCCTCGATGAAGGTCGGGTGGTCGCGCCACTCCATGAACTTCTCGGCGTTGACCGAGGAGAGGCAGCAGACGGCGGTCCGCTCGCGGCCCAGGTGGTCGGTCCCGGTGTGGAGCATGATCTCCGAGCACAGGTTCGACTGGCGGACGCTGAGGCCCAGCTCGCGCTGATGCTGCGGCATGGCGCGGTTCACGGTGTCGGAGAAGATCAGGTAGGGCTCGCCGGTCTGCAGGCGGATTTCCAGGATCTTCTGCCACAGGCTGCGGGCGTCGACCTCACGCAGCACTTCGTTCGTCTTGGGCGAGCGCAGGCCGAAGGGACGGCCTTCGCGCACAGCCTCCATGAACTCGTCGGTGATGTTGAGGCCGTGGTGCAGGTTGAGCGACTTGCGGTTGAAGTCGCCGGACGCCTTGCGGATCTCCAGGAACTCCTCGATCTCCGGATGGTGCACGTCGAGATAGACCGCCGCCGAGCCGCGACGCAGCGAGCCCTGGCTGATCGCCAGGGTCAGGGAGTCCATCACCCGGATGAAGGGGATGATGCCGCTGGTCTGGCCCGCGCCCTTGACCTTCTCGCCGATGGAGCGGACCCCGCCCCAATAGGTGCCGATGCCGCCGCCGTTGGAGGCCAGGGCCACGTTCTCGTTCCAGACGCTCTGGATGCCCTCGAGCGAATCGCCGACCGCGTTCAGGAAGCAGGAGATCGGCAGGCCGCGCCCGGCCCCGCCGTTCGACAGCACCGGGGTCGCCGGCATGAACCAGAGGTTCGAGATGTAGTCGTAGACGCGCTGGGCGTGATCGGCGTCGTCGGCATAGGCCGTGGCGACGCGGGCGAACATGTCCTGATAGCTTTCGCCGGCCAGCAGGTAGCGGTCCTCCAGGGTGGTCTTGCCGAATTCGGTCAGCAGGGCGTCGCGCGACCGATCGACCTGGACCTTCCGCACGAGCTGGAGCGTAGGCCGCTCGGCCCGCTCCGGAGCCGCCTGGCTCGCTTCCGAAACCGCCCGCACCACCGCTTCGCCGCTGCTCATGCCCCAAAACCCATAACTATCAGGCGCTTCGAGCCCCCCGCCCGTCGTCGCCCTTAATCCGCTACATCTTGTGTCTCGCCGACTGCGTTACACCCACATATGGGGCATCAAGGCTAATGACTCGTCAACGGGTTCAGACGGTCATCCCCACGAGAATTTCGTTAACGCCTCATTTACCTTCTCCGCCAGGGCTTTGCGCGCCCTCAGTTTTCCACAGACGGCTCGAAGCCCGGCAAGGCGTCTGCTCACGCGTATGTGAAAACGGGCGACCGCAGAAGACGCGAGTCGTTCGCACTTGCCCACAGCCTCGCCGCCGCCTATCCACGCGCCGTCACTGGGGAGTAGCCGCCCGAATCTCCATCGGGGGGTCCGTCAACAGACTTGCCGCAGGCCGCAGGGCCCAAGGCATGGCGGATCCGGCAGCATGGCCTGATCGCTTCGGCGGACAGGCGCTTGGCGAGACCTTTGGCTTTCGTGCGCCGGTTCATGCGGGGTCGGCGGCGCGGAAGGCCATTGGTATGCCTCGACCTCGCCCGGACGCCTTTATTCATGGAAGCCTTCCTCGTCTCGACCGGGCTCGTGGCGATCGCCGAGATCGGCGACAAGACCCAGCTCCTGGCCCTGCTGCTGGCCGCGCGATTTCGCAGGCCCGTCCCGATCATCGCCGGCATACTGGTCGCGACCATCGCCAACCACGCCCTGGCCGCGGGGGTGGGCATGGCGGCCGGCGCCTTCCTGCAAGGGCCCTGGATGAAGTGGGTGCTGGGCCTGGCCTTCATCGCCTTCGGCGCCTGGGCGCTGATTCCCGACGAGTTCGGCGAGGGCGACCGGCCCAAGGACCGGGCCGGCGTGTTCCTGACCACCCTGGTCGCGTTCTTCTTCGTGGAGATGGGCGACAAGACCCAGGTCGCCACCGTCGCCCTGGCGGCCAAGTTCCAGCAGGTCCTGGTGGTCGCGGCCGGCACCACGCTGGGCATGATGATCGCCAATGTGCCGGCCGTGCTGATCGGCGAGGCGGCCGCC
>MEEW01000184.1 GCA_001724985.1 Phenylobacterium sp. SCN 69-14 | reverse complement strand
GACAGATCGAACAGCTTAGCTTCTTGGCCTACCCGATCCTGTCAGCAGCGGCCTCGATGGCGGAGATGTCGATCTTGTGCATCGTCATCATGGCCTCGAAGGCGGCCTTGGCGCGGGCCGGGTCGGGATCGTCGTAGAAGGCCATCAGGCGGCGCGGGGTGATCTGCCAGTTCACGCCCCAGCGGTCCTTGCACCAGCCGCAGGCGCTTTCGGCCCCGCCGTTTCCGACGATGGCGTCCCACAGGCGGTCGGTCTCGGTCTGGTCGTCGGTCATGATCATGAACGACACGGCCTCGGTCTGGGGGAAGGTCGGACCGCCGTTCAGGCCGACGTAGCGGCGTCCGGCCAGGGTGAACTCGACCACCAGTTCGGACCCTTCGGGGCTGGACGGATTGTCGGCGGGGCTGGCGACGACGCGCTCGATGCGGCTGTCGGGCAGGCCCAGCGAGACGTAGAACTCGGCCGCCTTCTTCGCCTGGCCGAGGTCGTACCAGATACAGGGAATGATCTTGTCGCTCATGGCGCGCTCTCCTGAGGGCTCAGGGTTTCAGCGACCTGGGCCAGTTGGTCGGCGGCGGCGCCCCAGCCGGGCTCGAAACCCATGTCGCGGTGGGCCTGCATGGCCTTTTCGTCCCAGTGGCGGGCGCGGGCGGTGTAGCGCGTGCCGTCGCCTTCGGGCTCGAAGGTGTCGATGCGGACGAAGTTCATCTCGCCCGGCTGCGGAATCCAGCCTTCGGTGAAGGCGCCGGTCGTCACCAGGCGGCGGCCCGGCTCCACCTCCAGCACCACGCCGCGATATTCATGCCGCTCGCCCTCGGGCGACTGCATGACGACGTCGGCGCGGCCGCCGGGGCGCAGGTCATGGTCGACCGACACCGTGCTCCACGGGCGCGGAGTGAACCATTCGGTCGCGTGCCGGGTCCAGGCCCGCCACACGGTCTCGGGCGAGGCCTTGATGAAGCGGCTGACGCTGAGTTCGTAGAGGTCGCTCATGGCTCAACCCCCGCCGACCTGGGAGGCGAAGGCTTCCGGCCCCTGGGCGGCGGCTTCCGGGTCCATCCACATGACCTCCCAGATGTGGCCGTCGGGATCGGCGTAGCTGCGGCCGTACATGAAGCCGTAGTCCTGTCTGGCGTTGGGATCGGCCTGGCCGCCGGCGGCGGCGGCGCGATCGACCACGGCGTCGACGCCCTCGCGGCTGTCCTCCGACACGCAGATCAGCACCTGGGCCGTCTTCTTCGCGTCCGGAATGGCGCGGTCGGTGAAGGTCGCCCACTTCTCATGCGTCAGCAGCATGGCGTGGATGGTGTCGGAAAAGACCATGCAGGCCGCCGTCTCGTCCGAGAACAGCGGGTTCATGGTCGCGCCGACCGCCTCATAGAAGGCGATGGAGCGCGGAAGGTCCGCGACCGGCAGGTTGATGAAGATCAGCTTGGGCATCGGCGGTGGTCCTCCCTTGCGTGGCCCTCCCTCCCCGGACGGCCTGCCCTATGATGTTGGTCGTTCTGCGCCTTGATGTTATGTTAATCAACCATGAAGTTAGAAAAAGTAACTAATAAGTCCGAATCCCGATCCCGGCGCTATCACGACGCCTGTGGGGCGGCGCACGGGCTGGACCTGGTGGGCGAGCGGTGGGCCTTGCTGGTCATCAGAGAACTCATGATGGGGCCGCGGCGTTTCAGCGACCTGCGAAAAGACCTGTGCGGCCTGTCGGCCAACGTCCTGACCCAGCGGCTGGAGGGGCTGGAGGCCTCGGGCGTGGTCCGGCGCCGCAAGCTGCCGCCGCCCGCCTCGGTCCAGGTCTATGAGCTGACGGACTGGGGCTATGAGATTGAGCCGGTCTTCATGGTGCTGGGCCGCTGGGCCGCGCGCTCGCCCCAGCACGACCCGACCCTGCCGATCAGCGCCGTCTCCATCATGCAGTCGTTCAAGACCATGTTCGATCCCGCCCGCGCGCAGGGCGCCGAGATGCGGCTGGGCTTTGCGCTGGGCGAGGACCGGATGATCGTAAGCGTGGCGAGCGGCGTCATCGACGCCATGCGCGGCGAGGTCGAGGGCTGCGACGTCGTGGTGCGCGCGCCGGCCCAGGTCGTGGCCGCCGCCGTCTACGGCAAGGTTCCGCTAGAGGCGCTGGAAGGCGAGGGGGCGATGACGATCGAGGGCGACCGGGCGACGTTCGCGTGGTTCATCGACTTCTTCCACCTGCCGGACAAGGCGGGATAGAGGCCTAGACCAGAATATCCAGCAGGGTTCCCGTCATCTCATCCGCCGTGCGGGCGACGGCGGCGTTGGCCGAGAACTCGCTCTTGGCGCGGATCTGCTCGACCGCCTCGACGGCGTAGTCGTCCATCCGGCCTGTGGCGACGCGGCGGGCGCTGTCCTCCAGCCGGGCCGAGGCGGCCTGCATCCCGGCGGCGGCGGTGCTGAGCGGCGAGATCATGGATGATCCTTCGACGGACGGAGGTCTGAACCCGGCCAGCATCGCCCCTGCGTGGTCAACGCCCGATCAACGGACGTGGTGAACGGCGGTCGTTTTTCTAAATGGCGCTGAAGGTCGAGCTGTCGACTGTGACTTCCTCAACCATGCGGACGGATACGCCAAGGCTGCGCTCCTTCAGCAGGTCGCAGAGCGTGTCGCCATCTACCAAGTCGATTGCGGGAGCGCCGTCGCGTGTCGCCTCTCTTCGAGCTTCGCTTGTGAATGTGCCGGTCGTGATGATCAGGCCCTTGTCAGCGCGGCCAACCATAGCGCCCCTGAAGTCGCGGACCGTCGATGCGCCGACGGACCCTTGCCAGCGTTTGCACTGAAAGATGACCTGAAACGACAGCAGGTTCATGCGCAGGACGCCGGTTCCGTCTATGCCGCCATCGCCGGTTTTGCCGGTCACCTCGACGCGGGTGAAGCCGGATTCACGCAAGAGGCGCTGGCAAAGCCGCTCGAACGCGGAAGGCTCCAGCTGGAGCAGGACGGAAAGAAGCTGATCCTTCCAGTCCTCCTGTGCGGCTTCCTGCAGCACCTGGGGCGGGTCGAGCTTTTCCGTGACCGCGTTCGCACGCTGCGCAGCATAGGCCTTCTGCACTTGTTTGGGGATTGACGTGCCCCTGAGTTTTCATCCAGCGGCGACCAGAGTCCTTGGGTTAGTTACGCCTCGCAGCGTGGGGTGAGCAACAGGCCGGGCCGCGCAGCTTTCATCCTGCGCAGCGGGTCGGCCTGTTGCGGTCAGACTGGCGGCAAAAGCCTCCGGGGTGAGGTAGCCGATCGACGAGTGCGGCCTGCGGGTGTTGTAGTCCAGCGCCCAGGCGGCGACCTTCTGGCGGGCGTGATCCAGGCTGAAGAACAGGCTCTCGTTGAGCAGTTCGTCGCGCATCCGGCCGTTGAAGGATTCCACAAACCCGTTCTGGGTCGGCTTGCCCGGCGCGATGTAGTGCCAGTCGACGCCATGATCCTGCGCCCAGGCCAGGATGGCGGTGGACGTGAACTCCGTGCCGTTGTCGCTGACGATCATGGCGGGACGGCCCCGCCGAGCGATCAGCGCTGTCAGCTCTCGCGCGACGCGGCGTCCCGAGATCGAGGTGTCGGGGATCGCCGCCAGGCACTCGCGGGTGACGTCGTCGACCACGTTGAGAATGCGGAAGCGGCGGCCCGTGGCGAACTGGTCGTGCACAAAGTCCAGCGACCAGCGGGCGTTCGGCCTGGCCTCGACCAGGATCGGCGCGCGCGTGCCCATGGCGCGACGACGTGAGCGGCGCTTGCGCACCGTCAGGCCTTCCTCGCGATAGAGCCGGTAGATCCGGTTCTTGCCCGAGGGTTCTCCCTCACGCCGCAGCAGCACGAACAGCCGCCGATAGCCGAACCGTCGCCGCTCGACAGCCAGGGCGCGCAGCCGCTCCCGCAGCGCCGTGTCCGGCTGTCGGCAGGAGCGATAGCGCACCGACTTACGGTCCGCCTTGATGATGGAGCAGGCCCGTCGCTCGCTGACGCCGAACGCCGCCTTCAGATGGGCGACGGCCTGGCGCAGCGCCGCGGGCCCTACCACTTTTTTGACAGCAGATCGTTCAACGCGGCTTTGTCGAGCATGGCGTCGGCCAGCAGGCGCTTCAGCTTTCCGTTCTCGTCTTCCAGGGCCCGGAGGCGCTGGGCGTCCGACACGCTCATCCCGCCGAACTTGGCCTTCCAGGCGTAGATCGTGCCCTCCGACACGCCGTGCTTGCGCGCCAGCTCGCCCGCTTTGGCGCCGGCCTCGTTCTCCCGCAGGATCCCGATGATCTGCTCTTCCGTGAATCTCGCTCGTTTCATTCCGTCCGTCCTTTCAAGGGCCGGACTCTAGCTCCGCGTGGAGGAAATTCTCAGGGGCACGTCAGGAATCATATCGGAATCAATAGGGCGGGTATTTTTGGTCCGGAATAGGATGGAATCGGCGGCAATTTGCGCCAACCTTTTTCCCGTTACATCACTTGCTGACTGGACCTTTGTCGCCAAGCACAAGGTCTACCAACATCGAGAAGTCCGATATGACGGCTTGAACCCGAGGATCAAGCGCCGCCGGAGAGCCGCCGATCATATCGGCGATGACAATCGGCAGGCCAGCTGCTTCGGCAGTTGCAATGTCGACCCCGGTGTCGCCGACGAAAATGGCCGGTGACCGGGCGGCGCGTCGGACAGCTTCGAGCAATGGCGCTGGATCCGGTTTGCACGTCGATAATGTATCTCCGCAGATGACCGCGGCAAACACGTCCTCGAGTCCGAGTCTTTCCAGGAAAGGGATAGTGAGCTTCTCAAGCTTGTTTGTGCACAGTGCCAACGCCACGCCGGATGACAGGAGAGCTTGCAGGGCGTCTGTCACACCTGGCCAAGCGTGGCTATGGTCTGCGAGGTGGTTTTCATAGTGGTCTAGAAACACTGGGTAGTGGGAGGCAAAAAGGTCTTCTGCACAACCTCCAGACGCAGCCATTGCCCTGCGAACCAGCTCGTGAACACCGTCACCCATGAATAGCCGGAGCTGTTCGACGGTCAGAGCTTTTCGCCTCATCTGCTGAAGCATGACGTTTATCGAAGCGGCCAGATCAGGAGCTGTATCAGCAAGCGTTCCATCCAGGTCAAAGACGACCGTTCGATAGCGAGCGGCGCGGGTTGATGCTCTAAAATCTGCATTATACCTGTTCAAGATATTCACTCCGTCAGGAAACGAACGACGGCCTGGAATACTGCAGCTCGCCGCTGGCCTAGGTCGGTTGCGTTAAGGTTGGCTACGGTGAACATGCATCGCATAGGGCAGCAAGCAGGAGGTCATTTTCTTGCTGCGTTCCGATGGATATCCGAAGCTTCCTAGTCAGGCGGTCTTCATTGAACCAGCGGACATAGATATTCCGGGCCTGTAGTTCATTGAGAAGGCTCGCGCCGTTCGGCCAACGTGATTGAGTGGGAAGAGAGGCGAGGAGGAAGTTCGTTTGCGACTTCATTACATCAAATCCGAGCAGCCCAAGTTCGTGCCGGATCCGACCACGCTCTTGTCGGACATGCTCCCAACTGACGCTCGCATAATTTCGATCCAGAAGCGCGGCGACGCCAAGATGTTGCGCGATCGCGTCGACGTTATACGAATCTTTGGTTTTCTCGACCATTGGCGTAATGAGATCAGTGCTGCCAATCCCGTAGGCGAGGCGTAATCCCGCGAGCGCATATCCCTTGCTCAATGTTCGCAGCAAAAGAACATTGGAATGTTTGATGGTGAGTGCGATGGTGTCTTGCTGGAGGGAAGGGTCGACGAAATCGATGTAGGCCTCATCGATCAACAACACGCCGCGGAATGCGGATGCTAGCCGTTTGATATCCGAAAGGGAGAACAGAGCCCCTGACGGTGCGTGGGGATTTGTTAGCAGCGCGAGTTGTGCTCCATCTGCATTCCATCGTTCCGC
>MEEW01000183.1 GCA_001724985.1 Phenylobacterium sp. SCN 69-14 | reverse complement strand
GGGATGGCCGGGAAGGGCCTCAGCGACGCGGGGAGAACTTGTCGGAGAGGAGGAACGAAAAGCCGCTCAGCACCTGTTCGACGACGAAATCCGGTGTTCCGCCGCCCGGCTCCGCGCCTGCCTGAAGCACATCGGCGATCCCGCGGCCCAAGACCCAACAAACCAGCGAGACCTCGTCCACGCGGGCGGACGGCACGCGGGGGTCGGCCTCAACCCCGCGGCGGAAGACCTTGAACGCCTCATGTTCGGCGGCCCGGACGTCGGGGTGCTGCCCGAGCATCTCGCCGGACCGCATCAGGGCGTACAGCCGCATGTTCTTGCGCATGAACCTCAGATAGGCGAACGAAACCGCATCGATCGGCCGAGGGAAACGCGCGTCGTCGAGCGCCGTCTCCAGGTCCGCGACCAGGCGGCGGAACCCCTCCAGGGCGAGGGCTGCGAGCAGGGCCTCCTTGTCAGTGAAGTGGTGGTAGATCGTCGCGACCCCCGAACCGATCCGGGTTGCGATGGCCCGCAACTGCACGGCGTCGACACCGCCCTCGCCCAACAGTTCGCCGGCGACCTCCAAGGCCCGGCTGCGGGTGGTTTCGACGCGGGGGACGGGCCGAGCTTTCTTCATGCGGCGCACAGTCTTGAGGCAGGCCGCCACCCGAGACAACGGTCGGCCGCTTGCGGAACATGGTTCGGGTCGCCTCTCTTACAGGACGCCTCGCGCCAGCGAGCCGAGGCGTCAGGGAGGAAGACGATGGCTGAAGGTCATGCGGACGTCCTGGCAGACGCCAAGGCGCTGGGACGCCAGCGCGCATACGAGGTTCCGATCGAGGAGTTGAACCCGGCAAGGGCCTCGGCCTTCCGGGACGATGCGCACTGGGCCTATTTCGAGCGCTTGCGCGCCGAAGACCCGGTGCACTACACCCCCGACAGCAATTACGGGGCCTTCTGGTCGATCACCAAGTACAACGACATCGTGGCCGTGGATTCAAACCATGGCGCCTTTTCCTCCGCCAGCGGCATCACTCTGAACCCCAGGCTCAGCGCCCTGCCCCCGGAGGCGCAGCTTCGGCTGGCGCGGCAAGGGGCGCCGAGCTTCATCGGCATGGACCCGCCGGACCATGACGTGCAGCGCAAGACGGTCAGCCCCGCGGTCGCCCCGGCCCGGTTGCACGAGATGGCCCCGCAGATTCGCGAGCGCGCGGGGGTGATTCTCGACTCCCTGCCGATCGGCGAACCCTTCGACTGGGTGGACCTGGTGTCGAAGGAGCTCACCACCATGACGCTCGCGACCCTGTTCGACTTCCCATTCGACGAGCGCCGCAAGCTCACCTTCTGGTCGGACACCATGACCACCGCGCCGGGGCACGGGCCGGTCGCCACCTACCAGGAGCAGCGCGACGCGCTGGCCGACTGCCGCGACTACTTCATCCGCCTCTGGAACGCGCGGGTGAACGCCCCGCCGCAGGGCGACCTGATCTCGCTGCTGGCGCACGGCGAGGCGACGCGCAACTGCACGATGGACGAGTACTTCTCGAACATCACCTTGCTCATCATCGGCGGCAACGACACCACCCGGAACACCATCTCCGGCTCGATCTTCGCCCTGAACCGGTTTCCCGACCAGTACGACAAGCTGCGGGCCAACCCCGGCCTCATCCCCTCGATGGTCGCCGAGACCATCCGCTGGCAGACGCCCCTGGCGCACATGTCGCGCGTTGCGCTGGAGGATGTCGAACTCGGCGGCAAGCTGATCAGGAAGGGCGACAAGGTGGTCATGTGGTACGTCTCGGGCAACCGGGACGAGGAGGTCATCCGCGACCCCGACAACTACATCATCGACCGCGAACGCCCGCGCCAGCACATGTCGTTCGGCTTCGGCATCCACCGCTGCGTCGGCAACCGCCTGGCCGAGCTGCAGCTCACCATCATCTGGGAAGAGATCCTCAAGCGCTTCCCGGAGGTGCGCCTCCTGGAGGAGCCCAAGCGCAGCTACTCGATCTTCGTGAAGGGCTACGAGACGATGAAGGTGATGATCCCTACGCGGACCTAGACGCCCGGTCCCGGGGCATCGGCGCCAGCAGGCGGAGGGGGCGAGCGACCTGTTCCGAGCTGGAGGCCCGCCCCCTCCATTCGCCCGCGGGCGGGATCCCCCTCCCGCCGCGGGCGAGGCGTCAGCGCCGGGCGCGCGCCAGTTCGTCGACGGCCACCTGGTTCTGGAGCGCCAGGGCCTGCAGGGCCAGGCGGGCATAGGCTTCGGGATCGACCTCGAAGCGACCCGTCGCCGAGACGTGCGAGGCGTAGCCCAGGCGGTTGTCCCAGGTATCGACCGCGCGGCCTCCGGCCAGGGTGGAGATGGCGGGGCCGCGTCCGGAACTGACCGACCCGAACGCTCCTGGCGCTTCGAGCGAGCCGTCGACCTTGTATTCCATGAAGCCGCCATGCTGGCCGACGCGGACCCGCCACGGCTCCATCGAGAACCCGCCGATGACCGGCCCGCCGTGTATCTTCGGCTCGAAGGACGCCTGGGCGCCGCGGGCGATGATGGCCATCGGGCCTCCGCCCGCGGCCTTCACATAGGCGTAGTTCACGGTGAAGCGCGGCGCGACCATGGTCGCATCGAGCGACCGCGTCATGCTGCGGACCGGCCCGAGATTGACCGGCATGGCGGTCTCCGGCCAGGAGCCGAGGCCGGTGGGATGCACCAGGGCGTAGGCCTGGCGGGCGCCGAGATCGCCCATGGACTGGATTTCGATGTCGCCGGAGCCGGCCTTGAGCTGGGCCGCGCCGTCGGCGGCGCGCCACTCCGCCTGGGTGACCACGGTGAAGCCCGCGGCGGTCAGCCGTTCGATGAAGTCGGCATAGGCGCGGTCGGTGATCGCCTGGATCAACTCGGGCTCGGCGCCGCTGAGCACCGTCTCGGCGCTGGCGGTGGTGTCGGTGGTCCGCGCGCGCGCGCCGGCGCTGACCATGAACGAAACACGGTAGGAGGGCACGAACACCCGCGGGCGCACCTTGTCCCCGGCCAGCACGTTGCGGGTGAATTTCGCCGGCGGCTGGGACGGCAGCACGATCGGCGCATCGAGCGCCGCCGGCCGCTGGGCCGCCGCCACGTCGCCCGCCATGACCACCGCCGCCAACGCCGCCGCGCCCATCGACCACTTCATCGTCCACCCTCCTCGATCGAACCGTGGGGGCAAATCTGGCCAGGGCGCGCGGGCGCCGCATCCCCGTATTGGATACCTATGGCCGCGGTCGTCGGCGCAAGGCTAAGGTGGCCGTCCCCCGCAAGCCGCCAAGAGTCGCCCTGGTGCAACGCCCACACGATCGCGGTTCTGCGCTCGAGGCCGAGCGCTTCTTCGAGCTCTGGAAGCAGCTTGAGGACGACCTGGAGACCCAGGATGGCGCGGGGCTCGCGGCGGTCAGGCAGGTCGAGGCGGAACCGGCCGCCTGCCGCCCGCTGGCGCCGAGCTGGGGCCTGGCCGGAGCGGTCTTTCTTGGAGACCGGCCGCTCTGGACCGGCCCGGCCTGGCGCGACCTGTTCGGCGAGGCCCAAGGGAGCCTCCCGCCCATCGCCCTGCGCCCGCCGAGGACGGCGATCACCTATGCGCCGCTGCCCGACCGGCGCGGCCAGCCGGCGCTGACCGCATTCGCCAGGGCGCCCGTCGCCGCGGCCTGGCCGGTCGCCAGCGCCTGGCGCGACGCCGCCGAACCCGAGCGGAAGGGCGCGGTGATCGCCATGGCCTTCGCCCCGACCCGGCTGGCCGGCTTTGCGGACTTCGCGGCCCGCGCGCACGGGCTGAGCGGCGCCGAGCACGACCTGCTGGAGCAACTGCTCGAGTCCCGGGACCTGGAGACGGCGGCGGCTCGGCTCGGCATTCTGGAGGCTGCCGCCCGCAAGCGTGTCCGCAGCCTGCTTCGGCGCACCGGGGCGCCGCGCCGCGCGGCGCTGCTGGCCCGGCTCACCCAGCTCGTGGCCGACGAAAGCGTCTGCGACTGGGCGCGGGAGGTCGGCCTGCGCCGGGCCCTGGGGCTTTCGCCCGCCGAGATGCGCCTGACCCACGCCCTGGCCGAGGGCCGTCCCCTGCCCGAGGCCGCCGCGACGCTGGGCCTCAGCGTCCATACGGTGCGCGACCAGGCGCGGGCTCTGCTGGCCCGGACCGGCCTGTCGCGCATGGCCGAGCTGCCGCGATACCTGGCCGAAGCCCGCGCCCTGACCGCCTTCGCCGAGGCCGACGAGACCGGCCGTTCGGACCGGGAGGGCCTGCTCGGCGCGACCCGCATCTTCCACGCCCAGGGCCGCCAGATCGCCGCCGCCGACTTCGGCCCGCCGCAGGGCGACCCGGTGCTGTTCGTGCATGGCGGAATGGGATCGCGCCGGGTGGCCCAGCGCCTGCGGGAAGCGTTGCAGAGGCGGGGCCTGCGGCCGCTCGGCGTGGATCGGCCAGGGTTCGGCCTCACCGATTTCGTCTCAAGCGGAACGGCGCCGTTCGAGGCGGCCGCCGACGACATGGCCCGGGTCCTCGACCAGATGGGCGTCGAGCAGGTGCGCCTGCTGTCGCGCGACGGCGGCGCGCCGGCCGCGCTCGCCTTCGCCGCGCGTCATCCCGACCGCATCCTGGCCGGGGTGCTCATCTCGCCGCGCCCGCCCAGAGCCACCCCGCCGGGCCTCAAGATGATCGACGGATGGGTGCGGATGGGCGCAGAGCGGCCCGGCGCCATCGTGGCGGTCTATGGCCTCTTGCGGCGCAAGGCCGGCGTGCGGCTCACCGAGACCCTGATGACGCGCCTGTTCGCCCGCCACCCGGCCGATGCGGCGCTGATCGCCGACCCGGCCTGGCGGCGCGCCGCCGTGGCCGAACTCCTGACCTGCGGCGCCCGGACCGCCGAGGGGCTGAACGCCGAACAGACCGCCTATCCCGACTGGAGGCCGCCGCCGATCGCCGGGCCGGCGCCCTGGACGGTGGTGTCCGGCGCGCTCGATCCGCTCTGGGGCGCGGCGAGCGGCGAAGACCCCTGGCGCGGCCTTCCGGGCCTGCGCCATGTCAGGTTCGAAGGCGGCGGCCGGTTCATCCAGGACACCCACGCCGACGAGATCGCCGCCCTGATCGACGGCCGTTGACCCCCGGCCGCGCTGGCTAGGCCGACGCGGAGATCGCCCCGTCGCCAGAGGCCGGCGGGCGGCGGTTCGCGGCCGCGACGATGGCGGCCGATGGGGCCGGGGCGGCGAGCTCGACCGAGGGAAGCGTCTCGATCTCGCGCAGGGCGGCCAGGGCGCGGTCGATCAGCTCGCGCGCCTCCTCGACCGAGAGGGCGCGGCGGCAGGCGGTGAGGCCCAGCTCCAGCCGGCCGGCGTAGCTCTGCACGGTGATGTTGAGCGCATTGCCGTGATAGGGGATCGAGACCGGGAAGTAGTGAACCATCTCCGCCCCGGCGACATAGAGCTTGGCCGGCGGGCCCGGGACGTTGGAGATCAGGACGTTGCCGGAGGGCGGCAACTGGCTGGCGATGCCCGAACGGCCGATGAAGCTGGCCATGCCGCTCATCAGCCAGGGCGCGCCAAGCATGGGCACATCGACGCCCAGCACGGGCTTCAGCTCGCGCACCACCGCCTTGCCGGCCTCCGACGAGGCGTGGATGGCCTTGAACCGCTCGGGCAGGTCCTTGATGTCGGTCGCCAGATCGACGCGGATCATGGTGACCTGGTTGTTCATGGAGTCGTCGTCGGCCGCGCGCAGGCTGACCGGCACCAGGGCGATCACCGACTCCTTGGGCAACACGTCGCGGTCGGCCAGGAAGCCGCTCACCGCCCGGCTGCACATCGCCATGACGATGGTGTTGATGGTGCCGCCCACCCGCTTGCCCAGGGCCTTCACCTCGTCCATCGGCAGGGAGAGGGTCGCGAAGGTGCGCTGGTTGGTGATCGCGCAGTTGAAGATGGTGCGCGGCGCGGC
>MEEW01000182.1 GCA_001724985.1 Phenylobacterium sp. SCN 69-14 | reverse complement strand
AAGGCGCCTCGACCCCTGCGCCCAAGCCCGCCGCGCCCGAATCGCCCGCACCCAAGCCGCCTGCGCTGCGTCCCGCCACGCCCAGGCCCGCGCCCGCCGCGCCGCCCGTCGAGCCGCCGCCCGCGTCCGAGGTCCCGTTCTAGATGGCCGGCGCGCGCCCCCTGGCCCCATGGCGCTGGATCGGAGTTCCGCTTCTCCAGTGCCTGATCCTGACCGTGCTGTTCTCGCTGCCGTTCAGGCCGTTCGGGCTCGGCCTGCCCGAGCCGATCTTCCCGATGATCCCGGCCTTCGCCTGGGCGATCATCCGGCCTTCCATCCTGGGGCCGCTGGGGGTTCTGGCGATGGGGCTGTTCCTCGACCTCGTCTGGGGCGCGCCGATGGGGCTTTGGGCGGTGGCCCTGCTGCTGGTCTACGGCGCGGCCCTCCTGGGGCGGAACATGATGGCCGGGCAGAGCTTCCCGGTGATGTGGGCCTGGTTCGCGGCGGCGACCGGCCTGGCCATGGGCAGCGCCTATCTCTTCACGATGCTGGGCGCGCACGCCGGCGCCAACCCGATCTCCGTCGGCTGGCAATTCCTGGCGACGGCCATATTGTTTCCTTTCGCACATCTGCTGATCGACCGGTTCGAGGATGCAGACGTGCGTTTCCGATAGGGTTCCGGAGCGATGGCCGAGCCGTCGATCTTCTTCTCCGAGGTCAATGAACGGCAGGGGGTCTTCCACCGCCGCATGTTCCTCATGGGCGGTTTTGCGGGGCTGGGCCTGGCCGCCCTGACCGCGCGGCTGGCCCATCTGCAGATCATCGAGACCCAGCGCTACGAGAAGCTCTCGGCCTCCAACCAGTTCAATTTCCGCCTGGTGCCGCCGCCGCGCGGGCTGATCGTCGACCGCAACGGCGCGATCCTGGCCTCCAACCGCCCGAACTTCCGCCTGCTGGTCTCGCGTGAGGACGATCTGGACGTTCCGGCCACGCTCAAGACCCTGGCGACCTATGTCCCGATCGACGAGGCCCGGCAGGCCCGTCTGGTGCGCGACATCCGCCAGACCCCCAAGCGCGTGCCCGTCTCGGTGGCCGAGGACATGAGCTGGGAGGAATTCTCGGCGATCAACATCCGCGCGCCCGAACTGCCTGGCGTCACCGCCGACATGGGCGAGGTGCGCGTCTATCCGCACGGTGGGGCGTTCGCCCACGTCATCGGCTACGTGGCCAAGGTCAACAAGGAGGACCTGACGCCGACCGGGCCGAACTCCGATTCCATCCTGCTGCATCCTGGGTTTCGGATCGGCCGCCAAGGCGTTGAAAAGGCTTTCGATCTCGATCTGCGCGGCAGGCCGGGCGCACGCAAGGTCGAGGTCGACGCCAGGGGGCGGGAGGTCCGCCAGGACGAGGCGGGCGACATCCCGGCCACGCCCGGCAAGCGCATCGAGCTCACCCTCGACGTCGACATCCAGAACCGCGCCCTGGAGGTGATGGGCGACGAGAGCGGCGCCATCGTCATGATGGACTGCCGCACCGGCGACCTGCTCTGCATGGCCTCGGCCCCCAGCTTCGACGCCAATCGTTTCGTGCGCGGCCTTTCGGGGCCGGAATACCGGGCGCTGGCCCAGTACGAGCGCAAGCCGCTGCTCGACAAGGTGATGACCGGCACCTATCCGCCGGGCTCGACCTTCAAGCCGACCGTGGGCCTGGCCGCGCTGCAGGCCGGCATCGACCCGGAGGTGAGGGTCCATTGCGGCGGCAGTTGGTATTGGGGCGGCCGCACCTGGCGCTGCTGGAGACATGGCGGCCACGGCTCGCAGAACATGCACGACGCCATCAAGAACTCGTGCGACATCTATTTCTATCAGACCGCGCTCAAGATCGGCCCCGATCCGATCGCGTCAGCGGCCCACGCCATGGGCTTCGGCACGATCTTCGATATCGGCATTCCGGGCCAGAAGAAGGGCGTGGTCGGATCGCGCGAATGGAAGCGCAAGGCGGTCAAGCGCGATCCGGTCTGGCATCCGGGCGACTCGGTCAGCTACGGCATCGGTCAGGGCTATCTGGCTGTAAACGCCCTGCAACTGGCGGTGATGACCGCGCGCCTGGCCAACGGCAAGAAGGCGCTGAACCCACGGCTCATCAAGTCGGTGGGCGGGGTCGAACTGCCGCACGGCGACGACGTGCCGGACCTCCCGTTCAGCAGGGAACACCTCGACTATGTCCGCGGCGGCATGATCGCCGTGGCCAACGACACCGGCGGCACGGCCTATCGCCAGAGCCAGCTTGGGCTCGGCGACATCCAGATGGCCGGCAAGACCGGCACGGCCCAGGTGCGCTCCTATGCCGGCCTGGCTTCGCGCAGCAGCGCCGGGGTGACCTGGCGGCTGAAGGACCACAACCTGTTCGTCGCCTTCGCGCCGGTCGACGATCCGCGCTACGCGGTGGCGGTCATCGTCGAGCATGGCGGCCTGGGCGGCGCCACCGCCGGCGCGCCGCGCGCCCGCGAGGTGATGCGCGTGGCCCTGCTGAAGGACCCCGAACTGCGCTCGCGCATCGAAAAGCCGATGCCCATGCCGCAGGCCGCCGAGCCGATGGAGGCCGAGGGCGTGGCGCCCGAGGCGCCCACCATCACGCCCCCGCCGCCCGCCGAGCCGGCGGCCGCGCCGCCTGCACCCATGCCCACGCCAACCGGAGGCGGCGTATGACCGTCAGCGCGCTGACCCGGCCCGGCGAACGCGACCGGCTGATCGTCAAGCTGGGCGAGATCGACTGGCTGTTCTGTCTGGCCCTCTGCCTGATCGCCGGCACGGGCGCCCTGATGATGTTCTCCATCGCCGGGTCCTCTTGGGACCCGTGGGCGGCCAAGCACCTGACGCGCTTCGCCCTCTGCCTGGTGCTGATGATCGGCCTGGCGATGATCGACCTGCGGGTCTGGTTCACCCTGGCCTATCCGATCTACGGGGTCGGCCTGCTGCTGCTGGTGGCGGTGGAGGTGATCGGCGACGTCCGCATGGGCGCGCAGCGATGGCTGGCCTTCGGGCCGTTCAGCTTCCAGCCCTCGGAGATCATGAAGCTCGGCATCGTGCTGGCCCTGGCGCGCTTCTATCACGGGATCTCGGCCGACGCGGCGCGGCTCTCCTGGTGGCTGCTGGTCCCGGCGGTGATGATCGGCGCCCCGGTGGTGCTGGTCATGCACCAGCCGGACCTGGGGACGGCGATGCTGATCGCCATGACCGGGGCCGCCATCGTGGTGCTGGCCGGGCTCTCCTGGCGGGTCATCATCGCGGGCCTGGCCGCCTTCGTGGCCGCGGTGCCGCCGATCGTGATGTTCGTGCTGCACGACTATCAGCGAAAGCGCGTGCTGACCTTCCTCGATCCGGAGAGCGACCCCTCCGGCTCGGGCTACCATATCCTGCAATCGAAGATCGCCCTCGGCTCGGGCGGCTTCTTCGGCAAGGGCTATGGCCTGGGCTCGCAGAGCCAGCTCAACTTCCTGCCCGAGAAGCAGACCGACTTCATCTTCGCCACCCTGGCCGAGGAGTTCGGCTTCCTCGGCTGCTTCTCGGTGCTGTTCCTCTACGGGGCGGTGATCTTCATGGCGCTACGGACCGCGGCCCTGGCCCATTCGCATTTCGGCCGGCTCTCGGCCGCCGGCACGACCGCCACCTTCGCCCTCTACGTCCTCATCAACGGCGGCATGGTGATGGGCCTGGCGCCGGTGGTCGGGGTGCCGATGCCGCTGCTCTCCTATGGCGGCACGGTCATGGTCACGGTGATGATCGGCTTTGGCCTGGTGCAGGGCGTGCGCGTCCACCGCTATTCGGAAGTCACCAGCGGCAAGGGCGCATTGATGTAGGCGAGGGGGCCTACAGCTTCAGCGCCTGTTCCGTCGCGCGGACCAGGCCGTCGACGATGCCCGGCTCGGTCGAGGCGTGGCCCGCGTCCCAGACGATGTCGAAATCGGCTTCCGGCCAGGCGCTCTTCAGCCGCCAGGCGCTTTCCATCGGCGTCACCACGTCGAACCGCCCCTGGACGATCCAGCCGGGGATGCCGCGCAGGCGGTCGATGTTGTTGAGGATCCAGCCGTCTTCCCTGAAGAAGCCGCCATTGACGAAGAAGTGGCACTCGATCCGCGCGAAGGCGATGGCGAAGTCGATCTCGTTGAACTTCGAGGGCCGCGCCTCCGGCCCGCGGATCGAGATGGTGTCGCCCTCCCACTGGCTCCAGGCCGCCGCCGCCTCGGCCTGCACGCGGCGGTCCGGATGGGTCAGGCGCTTGTGATAGGCGCCCATCATGTCGCCCCGCTCCTCCGGCGGGATCGGAGCGCAGAACCGCGCCCAGGCGTCGGGGAACAGGAACGAGGCGCCGTCCTGGTAGAACCAGCGCAGCTCGCGCTGCGTCAGCAGGAAAATCCCGCGCAGGACCAGGGACTCGACCCGCTGCGGATGGGTGATCGCGTAGGCGAGCGCCAGGGTCGAGCCCCATGACCCGCCGAACACCGTCCACTTCTCGACGCCCAGGTGGATGCGCAGCCGCTCGATGTCCTCGATCAGCGACCAGGTGGTGTTGTCCTCCAGGCTGGCGTTCGGCCGCGACTTGCCGCAGCCGCGCTGGTCGAACAGCGCCATCCGCCACCTGGCCGGATTGAAGAACCGCCGCATGGTCGGGTTGATCGCCCCGCCGGGGCCGCCGTGCAGGATGACGCACGGCTTGCCGTCCGGATTGCCGCACTCCTCGTAGAAGATCTCGTGCGGGCCGCCGGTCGGCAGCCAGCCATAGGCGTAGGGCTCGTTGTCCGGGAACAGCCCCCGGCGGTAAGCGGTGCTCGAAAAGGCCAGGGGCGGGGTGGTGCGTTCCATCCCGCCAAGTCTACTTCGGGAAGCGACGGTCCATCCAGTCCAGGATGAGGCGGTTCACCTCGTCGGGCTTTTCCTGCTGGGTCCAGTGGCCGCTGTCCTTGATCAGCGCCTTCTCCAGGTCGGAGATCACCTCTTCCATGCCCTCGGCCATGGCGGGCGACAGCACCGCGTCCTTCTCGGCCATGATCATCAGGCAGGGTACGCCGTCGATCCGTGTCGGCAGGTCGGCCGAGCGCTCCCAGTTGCGGGTGAAGTTCCGATACCAGTTGATCCCACCGGTGAAGCCGGTGGCCTCGAAGGTCTCGACGAAGGCGGCCAGTTCCTCGGGCGACAGCAACTGGTTGGCCGTGTCGGCCTTGTCCCAGGCCTTCAGCGCCTCGCCGAAGGCGAAGGTCGCGCCGCCGGCCGGCGGCGCGGCGGCCGCCTGGGCGATCGCGGCCGGCTTGCGCATGAAGAAGCGCATGGTCTTGTCGACGTCGGCGGCGAGGGCGGCGTCGGCGATTCCCGGCTTCTGGAACCAGACGATGTACATGTCCTCGCCGAACACCTTGCGCATGCCTTCGATGGGGTCGAGCGGGGCGCGGCGCATGAAGGGGGTGTTCAGCCCGACGATCCCGGCGACGCGATCGGGGTGCATCAGCGGCAGTTGCCAGACGACGATGCCGCCCCAGTCGTGGCCGACGAAAACCGCCTGCTCGACGCCGAGGTGATCGAGCAGCCCGACCAGGTCGCCGGTCAGGTGCTCCATGTCGTAGTCGGTGACCGCCTCCGGGCGCGAGGTGCGCCCATAGCCGCGCTGGTCCGGGGCGATCGCCCAGCGGCCGGCGGCCTCGCAGGCCTTGAGCTGGTGGCGCCAGGAGAAGGCCAGTTCCGGAAAGCCGTGGCAGAAGACGATCGGAACCCCCTCGCGCGGGCCCACTTCGTAATAGGCCATGTCGATCCCGTTGACCGGGGCGTGCTTGACGGGCGGCATCTGGCGGTCGAGGGCGGTCGACATGCGGGGTCTCCTCCAGGGTTCGGGCGGCAGGATGCCAGGCTTCCTTGCGCGGAAGGCAAGCGGCCGGAACGGCGGTCAGTCGCGCGCCGGCTCCAGGCAGGCCCAGGCCAGGACCGCCCAGCCGCCGCCGATCGGCGTGATCGCCCCCAGCCACCGCGGCGCGCCCAGCGCCATGGAAAACAGCGAGCCTGAGAACAGCACGATCCCCGCCAGGAACAGCGGCGGGGCGATCCGCGCCCGGCGCGAGCCGCCGCTGGCCAGGAAGGCGGCGGCGAACACCGCCATCACGTGCATGAAGGCGTAGGTAGCTCCGGTGTGCATCCACGCCTGGGCCTTCGGGTCGGTCAGGCCGTGGGCGGCGAAGGCTCCGAAGCCGACGGCCAGGAAGCCGCCGACGGCGGCCGCGAACAGGTAGGGGCGGAGCTTGTTCATGCACATTGCCTAGCGGCTTGCACGCAGGGCCGCTACCAATAGCGAGCGAACAAGGGGAGGGCGCGCATGAAACCGGCATCGGTCGCGGACTATCGGGAACTGGCGCGCCGGCGCCTGCCGCCGATGTTCTTCGAATATATCGATGGCGGCTCCTACGCCGAGGCGACCTTGCGCCGGAACGTCGCCGACATGGAGGCCATCGCCCTGCGCCAGCGGGTGATGCGCGACATGAGCCAACTGGACCTCTCGGTCGAGGTCTTCGGCGAGAAGCTCTCCATGCCGGTCGGGCTGGCGCCGGTCGGCATGGCCGGCATGTACGCCCGCCGGGGCGAGGCGCAGGCCGCGCGCGCCGCCGCCGGGGCGGGGATTCCCTTCTGCCTGTCGACCGTCGGCGTCTGTTCGGTGGACGAGGTGACGGCCGCCGCCGGGACCCCGCCCTGGTTCCAGCTCTACATGCTCAAGGACCGCGGCTACATGCGCGACCTGCTGGGCCGGGCCAAGGCCGCCGGCTGCCGGGTGCTGGTCTTCACGGTCGACCTGCCGCTGCCCGGCGCGCGCTACCGGGACGTGCGCTCGGGCTTCTCGGGGGCGACCGCGCTCTCGGGCGCGCTCAACACGGCCTGGCAGGGCATGACCCACCCAGGGTGGTCCTGGGACGTCTACGCGAACGGCAAGCCGCACACGCTCGGCAACGTCCAGAGCGCCGTGACCGGCGGGCGGCGGGTCACCGATTTCCTCGGCTGGATCGCCCGGAACTTCGACCGCTCGGTGACCTGGGCCGATCTCGACTTCGTGCGCGAGGTCTGGGACGGCCCGATCGTCATCAAGGGCGTTCTCGACCCGGAAGACGCCCGCGATGCGGTGAAGGCGGGCGCGCAAGGCCTCGTGGTCTCCAACCATGGCGGGCGGCAGCTCGACGGCGTGCGCTCCTCGATCTCGGCCCTGCCGGCCATCGTCGATGCGGTGGGCGGCGATCTGGAGGTGTTCATGGACGGCGGGGTTCGCTCGGGCCTCGACGTGCTGAAGGCCCTGGCCCTGGGGGCCAAGGCCTGTTTCCTCGGCCGGGCCTGGGCCTACGCCTTGGGCGCCGGCGGACAGCCTATGGTCGAGAAGATGCTGGGAACGATCCGCTCGGAGCTTTCCACCGCCATGGTGCTGACCGGGTGCGTTTCGGCGGCAAGCGCCGACAAACTGCTACTAGACGTCGCATCGTAGAAAAACTTTTCCGTTTTCGTCGTTTCGGCCCATCGACAAGGGCTGATCTTGCCGAGTAAATGCGCGCCGATTTTACGCGACAACACCGGTCTTCGAACCGGCCTCGCCGCGTGCCTGTGTGATTGAGAGCGAGGTGTCCCCATGGGAGCTCCCGAACGGCAAGGTCTTTACGACCCGCGCAACGAACATGACGCCTGCGGCGTCGGCTTCGTCGCCAACATCAAAGGCCGAAAATCGCACGAAGTCGTCAGCGCCGGCCTGGAAATCCTCATCAATCTCGATCACCGCGGCGCGGTCGGGGCCGACCCGCTGGTCGGCGACGGGGCGGGCATCCTGATCCAGATCCCGGACGGCCTGCTGCGCGACTGGGCCGGCAAGGCCGGCGTCTCCCTGCCGCCGCCGGGCGAATACGCCGTGGCCATGTGCTTCATGCCGCGCGACGAGGCCGCCCGCGAGGTGGCCGTCAGCCAGTTCGAGCACTTCCTGAAGGTCGAGGGCCAGCACCTGATCGCCTGGCGCGACGTGCCGGTGAACACCGAGGGCCTGGGCGAGGCGGTGCTGGCGCAGATGCCGGTGATCCGCCAGGCCATCGTCGGCCGCGGCCCGAACGTGAGGGACCAGGACGCCTTCGAGCGCAAGCTGCTCACCGTCCGCAAGCAGCTTCAGAACCCGCTGGCCGAACTGGCGGCCCGGAAGAACCTGCCGGGCCTGACCCAGCTCTATCTGCCGTCCTTCTCGACCCGCACCGTGGTCTATAAGGGCCTGCTGCTGGCCGACCAGGTCGGGACCTTCTACGAGGACCTGCAGAACGAGCTCTGCGAAAGCGCCCTGGCCCTGGTCCACCAGCGGTTCTCGACCAACACCTTCCCGTCCTGGAAGCTGGCCCACCCCTACCGGTTCATCGCCCACAACGGCGAGATCAACACCGTCCGCGGCAATGTGAACTGGATGAACGCCCGGCGCCGCACGCTGGAAAGCGACCTGCTGGGGCCCGACCTCAACAAGATGTGGCCGCTGATCCCGCACGGCCAGTCCGACACCGCCTGCCTCGACAACGCGCTCGAGCTGCTGGTCGCCGGCGGCTATCCGCTGGCCCATGCGGTGATGATGCTGATCCCCGAAGCCTGGGCCGGCAACCCGCTGATGGACGCCAAGCGCAAGGCTTTCTACGAGTACCACGCCGCCCTGATGGAGCCGTGGGACGGCCCGGCGGCGGTGGCCTTCACCGACGGGCGCCAGATCGGCGCCACCCTCGACCGGAACGGCCTGCGCCCGGCCCGCTTCATCATCACCGACCAGGACAATGTGATCATGGCCTCCGAGGTCGGGGTCCTGACCGTTCCGGAGGAGCGCATCGTCCGCAAGTGGCGTCTCCAGCCCGGGAAGATGCTGCTGATCGACATGGAGGAAGGCCGCATCATCGAGGACGAGGAGATCAAGCGCTCCCTGTCCGAGGCCGAGCCCTACGAGGAATGGCTGAAGAGCACCCAGTTCAAGCTGGAGGAGCTGCCCGAGATCGCCTTCAACGAGGCGCTGTCCAACGACGCGGCCCAACTGCTCGATCGCCAGCAGGCCTTCGGCTACACCCAGGAAGACGAGCAGTTCTTCCTGGAGCCCATGGCCGTCAGCGGCGACGACCCCATCGGGTCGATGGGCTCCGACACGCCCATCGCCGTGCTCTCGCGGCGCTCGAAGCTGCTCTACGATTATTTCAAGCAGAACTTCGCCCAGGTGACCAACCCGCCGATCGACCCGATCCGCGAGGAGCTGGTCATGAGCCTGGTCTCGATGATCGGGCCGCGCCCGAACCTGCTGGGCCGCCAGGCCGGCACGCACAAGCGCCTGGAAGTCTCCCAGCCGATCCTCACCAATGAGGACCTGAGCAAGATCCGCTCGATCAGCGAACTGCTGGACGGGTCGTTCCGCACCGCCACCCTCGACATCACCTGGGCGGCCGAGGAGGGCGCGGCCGGGCTGGAGCGGGCGCTGGAGCGGGTCTGCCGCGAGGCCACCGACAACGTCCTGGCCGACAAGAACATCCTGATCCTGTCGGACCGCCGCGTCGGCTCCGACCGCATCCCGATCCCGGCGGCCCTGGCCACCGCGGCCGTGCACCACCACCTGATCCGCCAGGGTCTGCGCATGCAGACCGGCCTGGTCATCGAGACCGGCGAGGCGCGCGAGGTGCATCACTTCTGCGTCCTGGCCGGCTACGGCGCCGAGGCGGTGAACCCCTATCTGGCCTTCGAGACCCTGGAGACGCTGCGCCAGCGCCAGGGCGTGGCCCTGTCGGCCTACGAGGTCCGCAAGAACTACATCAAGGCCATCGGCAAGGGCGTGCTGAAGGTGATGTCCAAGATGGGCATCTCCACCTACCAGTCCTATTGCGGCGCCCAGATCTTCGACGCCGTCGGCCTGTCCTCGGACCTGATCGAGCAGTATTTCACCGGCACGGCCACCACCATCGAGGGCATCGGCCTGGGCCAGATCGCCGAGGAAACGGTGCGCCGCCACCGCGACGCCTATGGCGACAATCCGATCTACGCCAACATGCTGGACGTCGGCGGCCAGTACGCCTTCCGCCTACGCGGCGAGAGCCACGCCTGGACGCCCGAAAGCGTCTCCAAGCTGCAGCACGCCGTCCGCGGCGGCCGCTCCGACGAGTACCGGGCCTTCGCCGAGACGATCAATGAGCAGTCGCAGCGCCTGCTGACCATCCGCGGCCTGATGCGCTTCAACTTCAACGAGACGCCGGTCCCGATCGACGAGGTCGAGCCGGCCAGCGA
>MEEW01000181.1 GCA_001724985.1 Phenylobacterium sp. SCN 69-14 | reverse complement strand
CGGGGCGGGCTGTTCGGGCGGCCCCGTCGCCCTGCGCGCCGAGCGCGGCGACCGCACCCTGCTGCAATGGATCGGCGTCTATGTCGCCACCTACGAGGCCGAGCGCCTCGGGCGCTGCATCCCGCTCGGCCCGGTGATGGAGGTCGTCGACGCCGCCATCGCCGATCGCGACCTCTGGGATTGATGGGCCGGGCTTGAAGACCAAGGCTTAACCCATCTGGGAGACTTTGCGCCCGCCGTTCAGCGCCCGAACGGCCGATCGCGTCACTTCCGGCGACGATCGCCCTGCCGCCAGACCGGCGGCGCGGCGCGCCTGGAGTTTGTTCCCATGTTCCGTCTCGCCCTTACCGGAGGCGTCCTTGCGACCCTGCTTCCCGCACTGGCCCATGCTCAGGACGCCGCGCCCGCGGTCGAGGAACTGGTCGTCACCGGCGAGAAGGCGCCGCGCAGCCTGCAGAACACGCTGGCCAGCGTCGCGGTGATCGACGCCCGGCGCATCGAGGCGGCGAACATCCAGTCGCTGACCGACATCCTCAACCGCACCGCCAATGTCGCCGAGACGCGCGGCGGCGAAGGCTTCACCATCCGCGGGATCGCCAATTCCAACGTCTCGGGCGGCGGCTCCGGCGCGCTGGCCAGCGTCTATGTCGACGGCGCGGCCATCCCCGAGCGCGGCATGATCTCCGGCGTGCTCGACATGTGGGACGTGCGCCAGGTCGAGATCCTGCGCGGCCCGCAATCGACGCTCCAGGGGCGCAACGCCCTGGCCGGGGCGGTGGTCATCAACACCCAGGACCCGAGCTGGGACTGGCAGGCCAAGGCCCGCGTCCTCCTGTCCGATCGCCAGGAACAGTCCTACGCCCTGGCCCTCGGCGGCCCCATCGTCGCCGACCAGCTCGCTTTCCGCCTTTCGGTGCAGGACCGCGACGCCGACGGCTTCATCTACAACACCACCCGCAAGACCGACGAGGACCCGGTCCGCGCCACCACCGTCCGCGGCAAGCTGCTGTTCACCCCGTCGGCGGCTCCGGGCCTGACCGTCCGCGCCAGCGCCATCCATGACGAGCGCAAGGGCGGCTTCGTCTACAGCTACGCCCGCACCGATCGCCCCGACGCCTTCGGCGACCGCACCACCGACAGCGACTTTCCCAGCGACAACGACGTCACCACCAACCTCATCAGCCTGTCGGCCGACTATGCGCTCAACGACCGCCTCAGCCTCTCGTCGGTGAGCGCCTGGAATAAGGTGGAAAGCTACGGCCGCTACGACATCGACGGCGGGCCGGCCGACATCGCCCATGCGGTGGAGAACGAGACGGTCTCGACCGCCACCCAGGAACTGCGCTTCAACTATCGGGGCGAGCGGCTGGAAGGCCTGGCCGGCCTCTATGTCAGCCGCCGCGAGCGCAACGACCGCATCGCCTCGCTCACCAATGTCGCCACGCCGCAGACCACCCTGGTCGGCGTGCTGATGAGCCCGCCCTTCGGCCTGCCCTTCGCCAACGCCGACGCCGTGGCCGGCGCCTATGTCGCCGCCCTCCCGGCCCTGGCCATCGACTTCCGCGGCGATGCGCCCGAGACGGTGACCACCGCGGCGATCTTCGCCGACGGCCGGTTCCGCCTGACCGACAGGGCCTGGCTGCTGGCCGGCTTCCGCTACGACCGCGAGGAAAGCAGCCTGGCCGTTCGCCAGTCGGCCCGCTTCGACGGCGCCTATCCGGACCCCGCCGCCTTCGGCCCGATCGCGCCGGTGATCGCCGGCCTCAACCAGGTCGTGGCGCTCTATGTCGCCCAGGCCAGCGCCTCGCAGCCGAAGACCTCGCGCGATTTCGAGGCCTTCCTGCCCAAGCTCGGCCTGAAGTACGAGCTGACCAACGACGCCTCGCTGAGCTTCACGGCCCAGCGCGCCTATCGCTCGGGCGGGGTCAGCCTGAACGTCGCCCGCGCCGCCATCGTCGCCTACGACCCCGAATACACCTGGAACTACGAGCTGGCCCTGCGCACGGCGTGGCCGGACCAGGCCCTGACCCTGAACGCCAACGCCTACTATGTCGACTGGAGCGACCAGCAGGTGCAAGTGAACCTGGGCGCCAGCATCTACGACACCCAGACCGAGAACGCCGGCTCGTCCCACCTCTACGGCGCCGAGATCGAGGCCGCCTGGCGCCCAAGCCGGACGTGGAGCCTCTACGGCTCGGCCGGCTACAGCCGCACCCGGTTCGACGACTTCACCGTGACCGCCGGCAGCCTGACCGCCGACCTCTCCGATTCGGATTTCGCCTTCGCGCCGCGCTGGACCGCCGCGGTCGGCGGCGACTATCGCTGGGACAGCGGCCTCTTCGCCGGGCTCAACGCCAGCTATCGCAGCGGCGCCTTCAGCGTGACCGGCGTCGACCAGGCCGCCTCGCGCCTCGATGCGCGCACCATCGTCAACGCCAAGCTGGGCTACCAGGCCGATCACTGGACGCTTTCGGCCTTCGGGAACAACCTCTTCGACGAGGCCCACGTCCAGTACGTCCAGCCCTTCTCCAACCGGGCCATGTTCGGCGCGCCGCGCGTGCTGGGGGTGATCCTCGAGGCCAATTGGTAGGGCCGCGCGACCGACGGCCCTTCCCCTGCGGCGCCGGACTCTGGTACGAGTTCGGCATTATATTTAGCCGTTAAAATTAGGGAGTCGCCCGCGCGACCCATTTGCGATCCGCGCGCGGGCGGAACGCTGTTGGAAGCAAGAATTGATAAGGAGGACGCGGATCTCCCCGCGTCCGAGCGTGGCGTTGTCGAACCGACCCTGGCGGAAAAGGAAGCCGCCTATGAGAAGTTCGTCTGGGACAATCTGAAGCGCAACTACATCGGCAACTATCTGCACGGCATGCTCGGCATGACCGGCTTTCGCCTGATCAACGCGCCGACCTTCCTGCCCGCCTATCTGCACATGATTTCCGGGTCGAATACCATCGTGGGCCTGGGCCTGGCCCTGCAGCAGGTCGGCAGCGTGATCTCGCCGATCTTCGGCGCCACCCAGATCGAACACCGCACCAAGGTCATGCCCGCGGCCATCTGGATGGGTGGCCTGGCCCGCGTCCAGATCGTCGGCATGGCCCTGGCCGGATGGTTCATGTCGGACAAGCCGCTGGTCGTGGCCATGCTGGTCCTGATGTTCCTGTTCGGACTGTTCATGGGCACCCAGCGGGTGGTCTTCGGCCTGCTGATGGCCAAGGTGATCCCGCTCAGCCGGCGCGGCCGCCTCCAGGCCTGGCGCAACGCCACAGGGGGTCTGATCGCCGCGATCCTCGCCTGGGCCGCCGGGAAATATCTCATCCAGGGCAATGTGTTCGGCAACGGCTACGCCACCACCTTCGCCCTGGCCGCCTTCCTGACCAGCATGGGCCTGTGGGCGCTGCAGATTCTGCTGCGCGAGCCGGAGCCGCCCAACCTGCCGGCCCAGGCGAGGTTCCGCGACCGGGTGAAGGACTTCCCGCGCCTGATCATGTCGGACCGCGGCTACGCCTGGTTCCTGGTGGTGCAGATGGTCGCCACCGCCAGCCGGATCGCGACCCCGTTCTACATCATCTACGTCTCGTCCTCGATGCAGCTCGACGGCAAGACCCTGGGCCTGCTCAGCCTGGCCTTCCTGGGCGCCGACACCCTGTCGAACCTGCTCTGGGGCTATCTGGGGGACAAGACGGGCTTCCGCCTGGTGCTGGTCGCCTCGCTCGCCGCCTGGGTGGCGGCGACGGCGCTGCTGATGATCAACCACCATCCCTGGGCGATCTTCCTGGCCTTCTTCGGCCTGGGCGGGGCGCAGTCCGGCTACATGATGGCGGCCCAGACCATGATCCTGGAGTTCGGCTCGCGGGCCGAGATGCCGATGCGCATCGCCATCTCCTCGACCGCCGAGGGCATCATGGCCTCGCTCGGCCCGCTGGTCGGCGGCTTCGTGGCCGACCACTACGGTTTCGACGTGGTCTTCGGCGCCTCGATCGGCTTCCTGGTCGTCGGGTTGATCATCCTGCTGACGGTGGTGAAGGAGCCGCGCAAGGCCCGGCTGGCGGCGGCGATGCCGGATCAGTGACATGAGGCCGGAGAAGGAGCCGGAGATCATCGACCTGGCCGCCCGCCGCAAGGCGGCCCAGGCCCAGGCCGCAGCCGAGAAGGCGGCCAGGGAAAAGGCCGCCCGGCTGGCGAAATCGGGCGGCTCGATACTGGGCGGCCGCCGCCACGCCGGCCTGATCCTGGCGGCGGTGGCGCTGGCCCTCGCCGCGCTCTTCCTGTTGCCGCGCCTGCTCTAAGCCCCTGGGCCTCGTCCCGTCGCCGTCTGCGCCGAGATCGGCGCATTGGGCAGGGTCGGCGAGCCGGGAATCCGCGGCGCGCCGGAGGGCAAGGGCGCGACGGGGTCGAGAATGAACGACAGCAGGTCGTCCCACACCACCGGCCCCTGGCGGTCGCGGGTCATCAGGTGCCAGCCCCTGGCGTAGAAGGCCGAGCGATCGGTGGGCTTCAGGCGCCCCGCGGCCTCGAACGACGGGTCCCTGGGGATGATCTGGTCGTTGGCCCCGTAGATGTAGAGCACCGGGACCTTGATCTCGCCGGTCGACTTCCAGGCGGTCTCCATCAGGCCGACGAGGCCGTAGAGCGCGTCGGACCGCGCCCCCCAGGTCATCAGCGGATCGCGGCCCATGGCGATCAGCTCCTCGATATTGTCGGTCGGCTTCACCCGCTTCGTCAGCCAGCGCGGCGGCTCGTAGACCTTGCCGGCGGTGAAATGCGCGGCCATCCACAGCATGGTCCGATAGGGCAGCGGCTGGTTCGACCAGCCCCAGACGGCCGGCGCCATCAGGACCAGGCGGTCGGCGGCGGGCGGCTGGTCCGAGGCGAAGGCCTCGATCGCCACGGCCCCGCCCATGCTTTCACCGGCCACGACGACCGGGACGCCCGGAAACCGCGCCCGCACCGCCGCGGTGATGGTGCGCAGGTCCTGGACCATCAGGTCGTCCCCGCCCCAGACACCGCGATGGGGCGAGCGCCCGAAGCCGCGCTGGTCGATGGCGAAGGTCGTGACGCCGTGCTCGGCCCAATAGGGCGCGGCCAGGTGGAAGGCGTTGGCGTAGTCGTTCATGCCGTGCAGGGCCACGACCACCACCCGCGGCGGGCCTTGCGCTTCCCAACGGGTGAGGCCCAGCCGCGCGCCGTCGAAACTGACGAAGGCGTCCGTCTCGAACCGCGGTCCGGCGAATCCCGTCGGCGGCGCGCCCGCCTGCTGCACCATCAGCGGCGTACAGGCGCCCAGCATCAAGGCGGCGGCTATGGCGGCGAGGCGTCTCACCCGCAGAGAATCTCCTGAACCCTCTGGCGAAGATAAGGCGTCACCTCGGCCTCGAACCACGGATTGCGCTTCAGCCAGCCGGTGTTGCGCCAGGACGGATGGGGCAGCGGCAGATAGTCCGGCGCATAGTCCCGCCAGGCCTGGACGGTCTGCGTCATATTGGCCTTGGCTCGGTCGCCCAGGGCCCAGGTCTGGGCGTAGCCGCCGACCAGCAGGGTCAGTTCGACCTTGGGCAGATGCTCCAGCAGCGGCGCCCGCCAGAGCTTGGCGCAGCGCGGCGGCGGCGGATAGTCGCCGCCCTTGGGATTGGTGCCGGGAAAGCAGAAGGCCATGGCCGCCACCCCGATCTCCGGACGGCCGTAGAAGGTCTCGGACCCTATGCCCATCCACTGGCGCAGGCGGTCCCCGGAAGCGTCGGTGAACGGCAGGCCGCTCTCGTGCACCCGCCGCCCCGGCGCCTGGCCGCAGATCAGCAGCCGCACCTGCGGGCGCAGGAACACCACCGGCCGCGGCTCGTGCGGCAGTTCGCCTGCGCAGGCGCGGCAGGCGCGGATTTCATCGAGGAGTTCGGGCAGGCCCATGGCCGCCGATATGGCCCTAGGCGTCGGGCGCGTCCACCGCCTGCGGCGCCGCAAGCTGGTCGCCCTCCATCGGCAGGCGCAGCCGATAGACGCCCTT
>MEEW01000180.1 GCA_001724985.1 Phenylobacterium sp. SCN 69-14 | reverse complement strand
GGGCCGGAACCACAGCCCTGCTTTCCGCGTAGACCTTCCGAACGGGACGCGCAGTCGAGGCGGTCCGCTGGGGACCGCGGGCTGACGCATCTCGCAAGGATGGTCCCATGACGCCCCCGCTCTCCGTGGTGGCCGACAATTCGGCCGACCCTGCCCGCCCCGCCGCGCCTCACGACCTGTCCGATCGCATTCGCAGGTTGCAGGCCGAGGCCAGGTCCCTGGCCCGCGAACACATCCACGCCCTGGAGCGCGCGCTGCTGGAGGTCGAGCGCTTGTCGGCCGAGATCGCCGACGGCGGCGAGGCCTATCCGGTCGGGGTCCGCGACATCGCCCGGCGCATGGCCGAGGACTGCGAGATGAAGGTGCAGACCCTGGAAGCCATCGCCTCGCGCGCCTGAGACGCCGCGCAAGGCCGCTCTCCTGTGGCGCGAGTCCTGCAGCGACGCCGCCGGATTGTTCCGAAACGGGAGCCTCGAAATGGGGATGCGTAATCCGGCGGCCCTCACCGTCGTCGCCCAAGCCGCCACGCCCAGCGTCGCCGAGCGGATTCAGCGCCTGCAGGCCCAGGCCCGCAACCTCGCGCGCGACCACATCAAGGCGCTGGAAGACGCCCTGGCCGACGTCGAGCGGCTGTCGGCCGAGATCGCCGGCGGCGGCGAAGCCTATCCGGTCGGGGTGCGCGAGATCGCCCGCCGCCTCGCCGACGACTGCGAAGCCAGCGGCAACACCATCAAGGCCCTGGCCGGGCGGAGCTGACTACCCGACCAGCTCGCGGAATTCCGGGCTGCGCCGCAGCCACGCGGCCGCATAGCCGCAGATCGGCGTGATCTTCAGGCCGCGGTCGCGCGCGTCGGCGGCCAGCGCCGCCATCAGCCGCCCCGACGCGCCGGTCCCCCGCAGGGCTGGCGGCGCCTCGACGTGGTCGATGAACAGTCGGTCGCCCGAAAGCCGATAGTCGGCCCAGGACGTCATCCCCTGCTCGTCCATCTCGTACCGGCTCTGCGCCGTGTTGTTGCGGAGTTGGGTCATGGAATCTGTAACTCCTGTGGGATGGGGATGATCCCGGCCTTCGCCGGGATGAGCGGCATGAAGCTCAAACCAGCTCCACCGCCATCGCCGTCGCCTCGCCGCCGCCGATGCAAAGGCTGGCCAGGCCCCGCTTGCCGCCGCGCGCCTCCAGGGCGGCGATCAGGGTAGCCAGGATGCGCGCGCCGCTGGCCCCGATCGGGTGGCCGAGCGCGCAGGCGCCGCCGTTGACGTTCAGCCTGGCGCGGTCGATCCTCAACTCGCGCTCGGCGATCATCGCCACCACGGCGAAGGCCTCGTTGACCTCGAACAGGTCGACGTCGTCCACGCTCCAGCCGGCCTTCTGCAGCGCCTTGCGCATGGCCGGGACCGGAGCGGTGGCGAAGAGGCCCGGCTCGTGGGCGTGAGCCGCGTGGCTCGCCACCCGGGCGACGACCTTCAGGCCCAGCTTCTCGGCCACCGAGGCGCGGGTCATCACCAGCGCCGCCGCCCCGTCCGAGATCGAGGAGGCGTTCGCCGCGGTGATCGCCCCGTCCTTGCCGAAGGCCGGCTTCAGGGTCGGGATCCTGGCCAGGTCGGCCTTCATCGGCTGCTCGTCCTGGCTGATCGTCTCCACGCCCTTGCGGGTGGCGACCTGCACCGGGACGATCTCGCGGGCGAAGGCGCCGCTTTCCGTCGCCGCCCTGGCGCGGGTCAGGGACGAGATCGCAAATTCGTCCATCGCCTCGCGCGTGAACTGATAGGCCCTCGCCGTCTCGTCGGCGAACGATCCCATCAGCCGGCCGGGCTCGTAGGCGTCCTCCAGCCCGTCCAGATACATGGAATCCAGCACCGCATCGTGGCCGATCCGCGCCCCGCCCCGGTGCTTGGCCAGCAGGTAGGGCGCGCCGGTCATGCTCTCCATGCCGCCGGCCACGATGATGTCGGCGCTGCCGGCGGCCAGGGCGTCGTGGGCCATGATCGCCGCCTGCATGCCCGATCCGCACATCTTGTTGACCGTGGTCGCCTCGACCGACCTGGGCAGGCCCGCGCCCAGCGCCGCCTGGCGCGCCGGCGCCTGGCCGAGACCCGCCGGCAGCACGCAGCCCATGAAGATCTGCTCCACCGCCTCGGGCGCCGCGCCCGCCCGCTCGACCGCCGCCCGCACCGCGGCCGCGCCCAGCTCGGTGGCCTTCACGCTGGAGAGCGAGCCCTGGAATCCCCCCATCGGGGTGCGGGCGTAGGCGGCGATGACGACGGGATCGGCGGGCTGGGTCATGACGCCGATCTTAAGTCCCGCCCCGGCGAAACGGAACGCTTCCGCTGCGTCAGGCGCCGGCCTGCGCCCGCTCGGTCCCATCGATGAAGCCGCCGCCCAGCACCCGCTCGGGCTGCTCGGGCGCGTAGAGGACGCAGGCCTGGCCCGGCGCCACGCCTTCCTCGGCCATGTCGAGCTCGACCGCCGCCTGGCCGCCGCGCAGGGCCAGCCGCCCGGCGACCGGCTCGCGGGTCGAGCGCACGCGCGCCAGCACCGGCCGCCCGACGGCGTCGGTCATGTCCGGCCCCTCACCCAGCCAGTTGGTTTCCTTGAGCGTCAGGGCGCGGGTCAGCAGCGCCTCGCGCGGGCCGACGATCACCTGGCGCCTGTCGGCGTCGATCCGGACCACGAACAGCGGGTCGCCCACGGCGATGTTCAGGCCACGGCGCTGACCGATGGTGTAGCGCGTCACCCCCTCGTGGCGGCCCAGCACCCGGCCGTCCATGTGCACCACCTCGCCCGGCTCGGCGCCATGCGGGCGCAGGCGGTCGATGATGGTGGTGTAGCGGCCCTCCGGCACGAAGCAGATGTCCTGGCTGTCGGGCTTGTCGGCGGCGGCCAGGCCCAGCTCGGCGGCCACGCGGCGCACCTCGGGCTTGGGCAGGCCGCCCAGCGGAAAGCGCAGGAACTCCAGTTGCTCGCGCGTGGTGGCGAACAGGAAGTAGCTCTGGTCGCGGGCCGGATCGACGGCGCGCAGCAGCTCCGGCCCGCCCGCCCCCTCGGCCCGCCGCACATAATGCCCGGTCGCCATGGCCGAGGCGCCCAGGTCGCGCGCCACGTCCAGCAGGTCGCGGAACTTGACCGTCTGGTTGCAGCGGATGCACGGCACCGGCGTCTCGCCGCGCAGATAGGCGTCGGCGAAATCCTCGATCACCTGCTGCTTGAAGCGGCTTTCGTAGTCGAGGACGTAGTGCGGGATGCCGATCATGTCGGCCGCCGTCCGCGCGTCGTGGATGTCCTGGCCCGCGCAGCAGGCGCCCTTCTTCTGGATCGCGGCCCCGTGGTCGTAGAGCTGCAGGGTCACGCCCACCACGTCGTAGCCGGCGCGCGCCAGCAGGGCGGCGGTGACGGTGGAGTCCACCCCGCCGGACATGGCCGCGATCACCCGCGTTCCCGCCGGCAGGCCGACGGCGGCGCGGGCGGCTTCGACCGCCGTGTCTGTGAAGAGCGCGTTCATGGCGCGCTATTTAGCCGCTCGCCCCGCGGTTTGCGAGGTTCGCCGCCTATTTCAGCGCATTGAGCAGCGAGGAGTCGCGCAAGGTCAGGAACACCTGGGTCGAGGCCTGCAGGGCGATGGTCGCCTTTTCCAGCTCCACCGAGGCGGTCGGCATGTCGGCGTCCACAATGTCGCCGATCATGCCCTTCAGGCTGTTCTGCCGCGCCACCAGGTCTTCCTTCACGTTGTCGACGCGCGCCTGCACCATGCCGTTGCGGGCGGTCACGTCGACGATGTCCGAAGCCACCTTGTCCCAGACATTGGAGAGCTCGCCCTCCAGGAAGGTCCGCTGGGCGTCGGTCATATTGCCGGTGAACGGGCCGTCGGGCCCCTCCTCGAAGGCCTGCAGCGCCTTGAACGCAGCCATCAGCGGCGCGCCGATCTTGTCGGCCAGCAGGCCGGTCTTCACGATGGTCGCGTCGTCGACCTTGTGTTCGGTGATGAAGTCGTCGTTGTCGAAGAAGTCCGAGATCAGCGGCGTGGCCGGATCGGTCAGGTCCGACAGGGCGTCGGCGTTCACCGGCTGGGTGTCGATCTTGCCGCCCGCGAACAGGTACTTGCCGCCATAGCGCGAGTTCAAGGCCGAGACCGCATTGCGGAACTGCGCCTCGATCTCCTGCATCAGGGTGTCGGTGCGGCCGGTGGCTATGGCTTCCTCGATCGCCTGCTTGGCGCCGGCCGCGGAGTCGTGAAGCTGGGTCAGGGCGAAATCCTGGGTGGTCAGCTTGTCGGCGATCAGCTTGTTCTGGTCCAGATAGCCGCCCAGCCGCGACTCGACCGAGCGCATGGCGGTCAGCATCTCGGCGTGCGGCGCATATTCCTTCAGGTTCGACCCGTTCTTCTGGGTCGCGACCTTGTTGCCGGCGTCCATCTGCTTCTGCTGGGCCAGCATGATGTTCGACAGGACCAGGTTGTAATTGCCGTTGGTCGTCACGCGGTACATGGCTTTCTGCTCCGCTAGATCATGTTGTTCAGGACATCGAACAGCTCGCGCGCCGCCTGGATCATGCGCGCCGAAGCGTTGAAGGCCTGTTGATAGGTGGTCAGCCGGACAAGCTCCTCGTCCACGTTCACGCCCTCGACCGCCTGGCGGCGGGCGTTGGCCTCGGCGTTGACCGCCTCGGCGGCCTTGGCGCGGGTCTCGGCTTCCTGCGCCTGACGGCCGATGGAGCCGCCGAACTCAGCGGCGTAGCGGGTCAGGGTCATGGTGACGGGCCCCAGGGCGCCGGCCGCGGCGAAGTTCGTCGTCACGTCGCCGGCGGCGGCCAGCAGGCGCGCGCCGCGCCCGTCGCCGGCCGTCACCGCCGGCTTGCCGGCCGCGACCGTCAGGTCCAGCGTTCCGAGGCTGAGCCGCATCGGGTCCTGCGAGATCGCCGCATCGACGCTCAACCGGCCCGAACGTCCCGCGCGCTCGACCGCGCCCAGGCCGAAGAGCTGGCTCATCGACGGCCCGCCGGCGCCGCGCGAGGTCAGGTCCTGGGTGACCGAGAGCGTGGCGTTCTGCGGCGGGTTTCCGCTGAAGGAGAGCCCGCCCTTGGCGTCCAGGGTGAACTGGCCGTGCTGGCCGACGCCGGTCGCCGGATCGTTCAACGCCGCCAGCAGGTCGTTCATGTCGGCGCCGGCCGGGACGGTGACCGTCACGTCGCGGATCGGCTTGCCGTCGGCCTGGGCCAGGCTGAAGCTGATGGTGTCGCCAGCGGTGAAGCCGTGCGGGTCGGTCCCCTTCAGCCCGGTCTCGTAGCTGAGCATGCCGCTGGAGCGGATCATGTCGTTGAGGCCGAAGAAGTGCGAGAAGGCGCGCCCCGCCTTCATCGACGTGCCTTCGTCGATGGCGATGCGGTTGTCGCCGACCCCGGCGATGCTGAGGGCGCCGTTGCTGAAGCTGGCCGTCGCCGCCCCGCCCATGGCGGTGTTGAGGCTCGCCAGGAAGTTGGCCGGGGTGAACGCGCCGCCTGGCGACATGGTCCCGGCGTCGAAGTCGATGTCCACCGTCGACTGCACCAGGCCGTCCTTGTCCAGGATCGCGATGGTCGTCTTGCCGGTGAAGCCGTCGACCGCCGTGGGCAGGTCCAGGCCGGTGTCGCGGCCGTTCAGCACCTTGGGCGGCGGCGACGAGGTCGACTTGTTGTGCGCCGCGTTGATCTGCTCCACCCCCCGCGAGATGAACTCGCCCAGTTGCTCGACCATGGCCGGCAGGCGGGTGTCGCGCAGGTCCATCAGGCCGCGGATCTCTCCGCCCTTGATCTGGATGGGCTGCGGGTAGCCCGAGCCGCTCTCCGGTTCGACGGCGATATAGCCCTTGGTGGTGGCGGTGCGATTGTAGCTGAGGGTCGCCGCGCGCCCCTCCCCAGCCAGCAGCAGCCCCTCGGCCGAGCGGATGATGACGCCGCCGGTCGGCTTGCTGGAGATCTGGACGCTCATCAGGGTCGACAGTTCGTCGATCAACTGGGCCTGGATGTTTT
>MEEW01000179.1 GCA_001724985.1 Phenylobacterium sp. SCN 69-14 | reverse complement strand
CGCGGTGCTGGCCTCCGACGCCGTCGGTCGCTGGGCCGCCCGCGCCGCCCGCGGCGAGCGGTCCTGAACCGTCACAGGTCCAGCGGCCGCCCCTTCGTCTCGGGCAGCAGGAACAGGCAGGTGACGACCGACAGCGCCGTGAAGGCGACGGGATACCAGAGGCCGGCATAGATGTTCCCCGTCGCCGCCACGATGGCGAAGGCGGTGAACGGCACGAAGCCGCCGATCCAGCCGGTGCCGATGTGATAGGGCAGGGACATGGCGGTGTAGCGGATGCGGGTCGGGAACAGCTCCACCAGGCAGGCGGCGATCGGGCCATAGAGCGCGGTGGCGGCGATCACGAAGATCATCAGCACCCCGAACGCGCCGGCCAGGTTCATCCGCGCCGGGTCGGCCGCGGCCGGATAGCCGGCGGCGGCCAGGGCGGCCTTGATCTCGCCCTCGGTCTTGGCTTTCACCGCCTTGGCGGCGTCGGCGGGCAGGCCCCTGGCGCCCTGCGCCGTGACGCTGGCCGGCCCGATCCGCACCTCGGCTGGCGCGCCCGCCCTTCCGACCTCGTTGGAATAGGAGACCCCGGCGCTGGCCAGGGCGCTCTTGGCGATGTCGCAGGACGAGACGAAGGCCGTCTTGCCGACCGGGTCGAACTGCAGCGAGCAGTCGGCCGGGTCGGCGACCACCACCACCGGCACGCGCGCCTCGGCCTCGGCCAGGGCCGGGTTCAGCGTCCTGGCCAGCATGTGGAAGCCGGGGAAATAGGCGACCAGCATCAGGGTCATGCCCAGCAGCATCACCGGCTTGCGCCCGATCCTGTCCGACAGCCAGCCGAAGACGACATAGCCGATGGCGCTGGCCGCCGTGGCCGACAGCATCAGCAGGTTGATGGTCTCGGGCGCGACCTTCAGGAACCGCTCGATGAAGGTCTGGACGTAGAAGAAGGCCGTGTACCAGACCGCGCCCTGGGCCGACATGATCGCCACCAGGGCCACCAGCACGATCTTCAGGTTCTTCCACTGGCCGAAGGCCTCGGCATAGGGCGCCTTCGACGCCGCGCCCTCGGCCTTCATCTTGGCGAAGGCCGGGCTTTCCGACAGCTTCAGCCGCATCCAGATCGAGATCGCCAGCAGGCCGGCCGAGACCAGGAACGGGATGCGCCAGCCCCAGGCGTCGAAGGCCTCCGGCCCGAACGCCGCCCCGACGACCAGCCGGCTGGCCAGGATCACCATCAGGGCGCCCAGCAGGCCGAACGCCGCCGAGGTCTGCACCCAGCCGGTCGCCCAGCCGCGCCGGTCCGCGGGCGCATGTTCGGCGACATAGATCGCCGCCCCGCCATATTCCCCGCCGAGCGCGAAGCCCTGGACGATCCGCATCAGCACCAGCAGGGCCGGGGCCAGCAGTCCGACCTGGGCGTAGGTCGGCAACAGGCCGATGGCGAAGGTCGCCCCGCCCATCAGCACCACGGTCACCAGGAAGGCGCCCTTGCGGCCGGCCCGGTCGCCGATCCGCCCGAACACCAGCGCGCCCAGCGGCCGGAACAGGAATCCGGCCCCGAACAACGCCAGGGCGGCGATATAGCCCGCCGTCTCCGGCAGGCCGGAGAAGAAGGTCTTGGAGATGACCTGGGTCAGGCTTCCGAAGACGAAGAAATCGTACCACTCGAACGCGGTCCCGGCCGCCGAGGCCGTCACCACGGTGCGCAAGGACGCCGGCGCCTTGCCGGCCGGCGTCTCTACGGCGACTTCCGCCATTCCCGTCCTCCCCCGAGTTCGAAGAAGGTCTAACGCGGCGAACGGCGTTGTGGGAAGGGGGGCGTCCCCGAGGATGTCATCCCGGAAAGCGCGCAGCGCTTGTCCGGGACCTATGAACACCGGATGGGTCCGAATGCGGCTGGGCCGCGCCTCATTCTTCCCAATCAGGCGGCAATGGATCCCGGTCTTGCTCCGCAAACCGGGAAGACACCCATTGGCGGACGATCCCTACGCCACAGCGGCGTCCGCCGTTTCGTCCGCCAGCGGCGGCTCGGCCAGGCGGGCGATCTCGGCGAGCAGGGCGGCGGGCGAGATCGGCTTGCCGACCACCCCGTCCATTCCCGCCTCCAGATAGGCGCGGCGCTGGTGGGAGAGGACGTTGGCGGTCAGGGCCACGATCGGGGTCGCCGCCGCGGCGCCGCCCATCGCCCGGATGCGGCGCGCCGCTTCCAGCCCGTCCATGCCCGGCATCTGCACGTCCATCAGGATCAGGTCGAAGGCCCCGCGCGAGACGGCCTCGACGCCCAGCAGGCCGTCGGCGGCGGTCTCCACCACCGCCCCCAGGGTCTCCAGCAGCTTGGTGGCGATCATGCGGTTGGTCGCATTGTCCTCGACCACCAGCACGCGCAGGCCGTCCAGCCAGGGCTCGGCGGCCTCCTCGGCCGCCACGGCCGGTTCGGCGCGGGGAGCCGAAACCTCCAGCCAGAACACCGAGCCGACGCCTTCGGTCGAGGCGAAGCCGACGTCGCCGCCCAGCATCCGGGCCAGCCGCTGGGTGATCGACAGCCCCAGGCCCGAACCGCCGAACTTGCGTGTCGTCGAGGCGTCTCCCTGGTCGAAGCGCTGGAAGATGCGCGGCTGCACGGCCTCGGGAATGCCGACCCCGGTGTCGGCGATCTCCAGCCGCAGCATCTGGCCGGCCTCGCCGCCGCGCATCCGGGCGTGGATGGTGACCTGGCCCTTCAGGGTGAACTTCACCGCATTGCCGACCAGGTTGAACAGGGCCTGGCGCAGCCGCACCGGGTCGCTGACCACCCAGCCCAGGTCGCCGGCCGCCTCCACCGCCAGCTTCAGCCCCTTGGCCTCGGCCTGCGGCCGCAGCAGCCGCGCCACCCCCTCGATCAGCGCCTTGGGGTCGACCGGCTCGGGCGCCATTTCCAGATGGCCGGCCTCGATCTTCGAGAAGTCGATGACGTCATTCAGCAGCTCGGACAGCATGTGTCCGCAGGAGAGCGCCTCCTCCAGCATGCGCCGCCCGTCCTCGGACAGGGCCTCGGACTTCAGCAGGTGCAGCACGCCGATCACCCCGTTCATCGGCGTGCGGATCTCGTGGCTCATATTGGCCAGGAAGGCGGCCTTGGCCTCGCTGGCCGACTGGGCCGCGCGCTGGGCGGCCATCAGCTCCAGCTCCTGGCGTTTGCGCTGGTCGAAGTCCTGAATGAGGCCCACGCCCTTCAGCCACCTGCCCTTCCGGTCGGTCGACAGGTGGTGGAAGACCCGGATCCAGCGCAGCTCGCCGCTGGGTGTCAGGGCCCTGGCCTCGAAGGCTTCGCCCGGCGCGCGCTTGCCGTCGCGAATATCGCGGAACGCCCGGCGCACATGGTCCAGGTCGTCCTTGTGGAAGCGCGGGAACTGGAGGGTCTGGGCCTCCTCGTAGCCAGCGCCCATCTTGCCGACCAGCTTCTCGAATTCCGGGCTGGTCCAGAAGGTCTTCTGGACGTGGTCGATCTCGTAGACCCCGGCGTCGGCGGCGTGCAGCGCCAGCTTCAGGCGCCGCGCATTGACCTCGGCCTCGCGCCGCGCCTCGGCCAGGGGGGTGATGTCGTCCACATAGCAGACCACCCCCTGGACCCGCCCGCGCGCGTCGCGCCAGGGCCGCGCCTCCCAGCGGAACCAGCGCTTGTCGCCGTGCACGTCGGCGAAGCGATGCTCGCGGGCGCGGACCACCTCGCCGTCCAGGGCGCGCTTCTGGGCCGAGACGAGCTGGCGCGGGACCTTGGGGAACGCCTCGCCCAGGGCCGCCCCGATCGGGTCGCCTCCGGGGGTGGTGAAGGCGCGCCGCCAGGTGTCGCTGACCACCATGCAGCGAAGCTGGCGGTCGAACATGGCCACGCCGAACGGCGAATCCTCGATCAGTTGCAGGATCTTCTGCCGGCTGCGCAGGGCGCCGTCGCGCGCCTCGATCAGTTCGGTGATGTTCTGCGACACGCCGCGCAGCGCATAGGCGCCGCCGGGCCGCGGTTCGGTCTGGAACGTCACCCGCCAGTGCGACCAGCGCCCGGACTTGGTCTTCATCCGGTGCTCGAACGAGCGCGATTCCCCGCGCACGATGCCGGCGATGAACTGCTCCTGCACCCAGGCGCGGTCGGCAGGGTGCAGGATGTCCTCGAACTGCGCGCCGCTGGCGATGTCTTCGGGCGAATAGCCGGTGATGGCCAGGATGTCGCGCGACCATTCCACCTGGTCGTGCTCGGGCTCATAGGCCCAGGTGCCGATGCCGGCGGCCTGGGACAGCATGCGGCTGGTGCGCTCGGCCTCGGCCAGCCGCGCCTCGCGGGCGCGCTCCTCGGTGGCGTCGCGGACCACGCCGATGATCTCGCCGGCCTGCGTCAGTTGGGCGCGGCCCTCGAACCAGCGCCAGGCGCCGCCCTTGGTGCGGATGCGCGAGGCGTGGTCGCTGTAGCCCAGCTCGGCCAGCCGCCGCACATGCTCGTCGACGCTGGCGTCCTCGTCGGGATGGATGAAGTCGCGCGCGGGGCGGCCGACCACCTCTTCGGCGCTCCAGCCGGTCTCGCGCTGGAACGCCGGATTGATCAGCTTGAACCGCTTGTCGGCGCCGATGACGAACATCACGTCGCGGCTGTTCTCGAACAGCCATTCGGTGATCGCCGCCGTCTCCTGCGGTGTTCTCTGAGCGGTCATCCACGCCCCCCGGAAATCCGGGGGAGAGGTAACACTGGTCGGTAAACGTAACGTGTGGACGCGGCGGTTCCTGCGCGCGGGGGTTGCGCCTCCGCCGCGCGCGCGGGGCCGCCTTCCCCTAGAAGGCGTTTTCGCCGGTGATGGCGCGGCCCAGGATCAGGGCGTGGACGTCGTGAGCGCCTTCATAGGTGTTCACCGTCTCCAGGTTCGCCGCGTGGCGCATGACGTGATAGTCGCCGGAAATGCCGTTGCCGCCGTGGATGTCGCGCGCCTCGCGGGCGATGGCCAGGGCCTTGCCGCAGTTGTTGCGCTTCATCAGGCTGATGGCTTCGGGAACCCAGGCGCCCTGGTCGAGCAGCCGGCCCAGCGCCAGGGCGCCTTCGAAGCCCAGGGCGATCTCGGTCTGCATGTCGGCCAGCTTCTTCTGCACCAGTTGGCGCGCGGCCAGCGGCTTGCCGAACACCTTGCGGGTCTGGGTGTATTCCCTGGAGGCGTGCAGGCAGAACTCGGCCGCGCCCATCGCGCCCCAGGCGATGCCGTAGCGCGCCTTGTTCAGGCACGAGAACGGCCCGCGCAGGCCGGTGACGTTCGGCAGCATCTGGTCTTCCGGCACGAAGACGTCGCTGAGCGCGATCTCGCCGGTGATCGAGGCGCGCAGGGAGAGCTTGTTCTCGATCTTCGGGGTCGAGAGCCCTTCGGAGCCGCGGTCGACCAGGAAGCCGCGGATCACCCCGTCCAGCTTGGCCCAGACCAGGCAGACGTCGCTGATCGGGGCGTTGGTGATCCACATCTTGGCGCCGTTCAGCACGTAGCCGCCGTCCACCTTCTTGGCCACCGTGCGCATCGAGGCCGGGTCGGAGCCGCCGTCCGCCTCGGTCAGGCCGAAGCAGCCGACGATCTCGCCGCGCGCCATGCCGGGCAGGTACTTCATCTTCTGCTCTTCGGAGCCGAAGGCGTAGATCGGGTACATCACCAGCGAGGACTGCACGCTCATCGCCGAGCGGTAGCCGCTATCGATCGCCTCGATCTCGCGGGCGATCAGGCCGTAGGCGACGTGGTTGACGCCGGCGCCGCCGTACTGTTCGGGCAGGGTCGGGCCGAGGAAGCCCAGGGCCCCCATCTCGGTCATGATCTCGCGGTCGAACCGCTCCTGGGCGAAGGCCGAGACCACGCGCGGCAGCAGCTTCTCGCGGGCGTAGGCGCGGGCGCTTTCCCACACCATGCGTTCCTCTTCCGAGAGCCGCGAAGCGAGGTCCAGCGGGTCTTCCCAGTTGAAGGTCTTTTGCTGGTCGCCGGTGTCGAGGGCCATGGCGCGGTCTCCCTTGGAACGTGTCTGGGCCTTATGGCTCCAT
>MEEW01000178.1 GCA_001724985.1 Phenylobacterium sp. SCN 69-14 | reverse complement strand
ACCCCGGTCTGCGAGTCCGAGGTGTTGACGCCGCTCTTCAGGCAGAAGGCCCAGGCAAGCACGAAGAAGGCGGCGTAGAAGAGGTAGGGCGCGCTCTTCCACCGCGACATCAGGGCCATGACCGCGATGCAGGCGCCCGCCCCGCCCAGGGCGTAGAGGTTGACGTCCGAGGTGAAGAGGAGGGCGATCAGGGCCACGGCCCCCAGGTCGTCGGCGATGGCGAGCGTCAGGAGGAAGATGCGCAGCGAGGGCGGCAGGCGCGGGCCTGCGACCGCCAGGGCGGCGAGGGCGAAGGCGATGTCGGTGGCGGTCGGGGTCGGCCAGCCCTGCGGCGCGCCCCCGGCGCCGGCGTTGACCAGCAGATAGACCCCGGCCGGCGCGGCCATGCCGCCGAGCGCGGCGAGGACCGGCAGGGCCAGGCGGCGGGGATTGGAGAGCTCTCCGCGCAGGATCTCGTATTTGATCTCCAGCCCGACGACGAAGAAGAAGATCGCCATCAGGCCTTCCTTGATCCACCGATAGACCGGCTTGGTCTCGGCGAAGGCGCCGACCTGGATGGTGATCTCGTGCCGGATGAAGGCGAAGTAGTGGTCCGCCCAGGGCGAGTTCGCCAGGGCGACGGCCAGCAGGGCCGCGGTCGTCAGGATGACGCCGGAAGCGGTTTCGGTCTTGAGGAAATCCAGGGTCAGTCGGCGCGCCATGGCTCCGGTTAGCATGGGCGGCAGGCCTGAAATACGTCAATCGGACGTTGCTGGCGCCGATTTGATCGCGCATCTGAGAGGCATGCCCGTCTCGCCCGACTATCGCCCCGAGCCGCACGTCCAGGACCTGGGACCGGAGTTCTTCGATCCCGTCGAGGCGGCCGATTTTCCGATGGCCCTTCTGCGGTTCCGCAATGACCGGGCGGCGCGGACGGTCGGGCTGGACACCCTGACCGATGCGGAGTGGACGGCCCATTTCGGCCGGTTCGAGCCCTTGCCCGGCAACCTGCCCCAGCCGCTGGCCATGCGCTATCACGGCCACCAGTTCCAGGTTTATAACCCCGACCTGGGCGATGGCCGGGGCTTCACCTTCGCCCAGATGCGCGAAGCCGGCGGCGGGCGCCTGCTGGAACTGGGGACCAAGGGCTCGGGCCAGACGCCATGGTCGCGGCAGGCGGACGGGCGGCTGACCCTGAAGGGCGGGGTGCGCGAGGTGCTGGCCGCGGCGATGCTGGAGGCGCTGGGCGTGCCGACCTCGCGGGCGTTCTCGCTGGTCGAGACCGGCGAGCAGCTCTATCGCGGCGACGAGCCGAGCCCGACGCGGTCCAGCGTGCTGACGCGCCTGTCGCACAGCCATATCCGCTTCGGGACCTTCCAGCGCCAGGCCTTCTTCCAGCGCAAGGACGAGATCGAGCGCCTGGTCGACCATGTGATCGCCTATTACTATCCCGAGCTTGCGGAGGCGCAGGACCGGCCGGCGGCGCTGCTGGGGGCGGTGGCGGCGCGGGCGGCGCGGCTGACGGCGCGCTGGATGGCGGCCGGCTTCGTGCATGGGGTGCTGAACACTGACAACATGAACATCACCGGCGAGAGCTTCGACTACGGGCCCTATCGCTTCCTGCCGCGCAACGACCCGAACTTCACCGCCGCCTATTTCGACAGCGCCGGGCTCTACAGCTTCGGCCGCCAGCCGCAGAGCGTGTTCTGGAACCTGCAGCAACTGGCCGGCTGCCTGACGCAGGTCGCAGGCGAGGACCCGCTGATCGAGGCGCTCAACAGCTTCGGCCCGGCCTATCGGCGCGAGCTGGCCGGGGGGCTGCTGAACCGGCTGGGCCTGGCGCGCGGCGAGGCGGCCGCCGAGGTCGCCTTCGCCAATGCGCTGTTCCGGGCCATCGCCGAGGGCGGGGACCGGCTGCGCTGGGAACCGCTGTTCTTCGACTGGTTCTGCGGGGACGAGGCGCGGGCGCTGGGCTCGCCGCGGGGCGACATCTATGCAGGCGAGGCGTTCGCCGAGTTCCGCAGCCTGCTGGCGGGCTTCCAGGCCGAGCGGCCCGAGCGGCTGGCCGATCCCTATTTCGCCGGGGCCGAGCCGCAGGAGCTGCTCTATGACGAGATCGAGGCGATCTGGGCGCCGATCGCCGAGCGGGACGACTGGAGCGCGTTCCAGGCCAAGCTGGCGGGGATCGAGGCCGCGCGGGCGGCCTATGATCTGAGCTAGGCCCTAGGAACTCGGGGCGCCTGCGCGGGTTGGCTTTCCAGTGTCAGAGGAGAGCGATCATGCCCCGAGGCGACAAGTCCAAATATACCGACAAGCAGGAACGCAAGGCCGACCACATCGCCGAAGGCTATGAGGCCAAGGGCGTGTCGGAGAAGGAGGCCGAGCGGCGGGCCTGGGCGACCGTCAACAAGGACGACGGCGGCGGCAAGGCGCCCGGCGGCTCGGGCCGCGGCAAGCACACCGGCCATCCGGCCGCGCACAAGGGCGGCAAGAAGGGCGGCGAGGCGTCGGCCAGCCGCTCGGCCGCCGCCCGCTCGGCCTCGGCCAAGAAGGCCGCCGCCACCCGCAAGCGCAACGCCGAGCATCACGCCTCGCATTGAGCGGTCAGAGGATCGTCAGCTTGATCCGTTGGGCCTGAGCCTTCACGGCGTCCAGCCGTTCGGGCCGGGCCAGAAGCCCCCTTAGGGCCAATCGCGCGCTGGCGTGGGCGCGGTCGGCTGGCGACTCGGGCAGGGCGGCCAGGACGCTGGTTTCGGTCAGTTGCAACATCTGTTCGGCCGCCAGGTCCGGCAGGTCGCAGACGAAGGCGCCGTCCGCGCAGCCGGCGCCGATCAGGGCGCGGTAATGGCCGACGAGGGCGGCGCGCGCTTTCTGGGCCGGGCCGAACTGCGGCTTGCGCAGCTCTGGAAGGTAGAAGATCGCCGGCAGCGCCGGATCGACCGAGGCGACCACGAAGGCCTCCTCGTAGAGGCTCTTGTAGAGAGCGACGTCGGGGGCCAGCGAAAATCCCCCAAGGCGGCGGTAGAAGTCGAGAGAGGGCTGGGCGAGGTAGACGACCAGCTCGTTCAGCAGTGCGTCCTTGGACGGAAACAGGTTGAACAACGAGGCGGTGGCCACGCCGAGCTCTTGGGCGATCATGCGGATGCTGGCGCCGGTATAGCCCTCGGCGCTGATGAGCCGCGCGGCGGCGAGCAGCGCTTCGTGGCGGGTCAGGTGCGGACGCCCGTCGCCGCGGGGGCGGCCGATGGGGCGGCGTGATCGGGCGGGCGGCGTCATAGTTCTCGACTTGGGACCAGCGTGATTAGCGCGGCGAGCGCCTGCCGTCTAATTTAAAACGATCGATCAAAATAATTGACTCCGCTTTCGGCTACGCTCTATCGAGCTGGAGCGTTGGCGCAGACCGGCGGTTTCAGGGAGGGGAAGATGGACGAGAGCAGCCTGCCCGGCGTCGGCGCTGAGGAGATCGAGCGGGCGCGGGCGCCTCTGGAGCGAGCCTGGACTCTGCCGCCGGCGGCCTATGTGAGGCCCGATATCTACGACCTCGAGGTCGAGCGCATCCTGCGGCGAAGCTGGGCGCCGTTGGCGCGGACGGAGCAGGCGCCGGAGCCCGGCGACTACATCGCCATGGATTTCATGGGCCAACCGGTGCTGCTGGTCCACGGACTGGACGGGCGATTCCGAGCGATGGCCAATGTCTGCCGGCACCGGGCGGCGCCGGTGGCCGAGGGCGTTGGCCGGCGCAAGCTGTTCACCTGCCCCTATCACGCCTGGAGCTACGACACCGAAGGGCGGCTGGTCGCCGCGCCGCTGATGGACGGTGTGGAAGGCTTCGCGCCGGAAGATTGCCGGCTGGGACAGATCAGGACGGAGGTCTGGGAAGGCTTCGTGATGGTCAACCTGGACCCGGACGCTGCGCCGTTCGCGCCGCAGGTCGAGCCGCTGCGCAGCTATTTCCAGGCCTTCCGTATGGGCGAGATGGCGGTGGTGCGCACCCTGACCTACGACAGCGGCTGGAACTGGAAGGTGCTGGTTGAGAACTTCATGGAGGCCTACCATCACCTGGCCGCCCATGCGCAGACCCTGGAACCGGTTTTCCACGCCCGGGATTCGGAGGTTCCCGACAGCGACGGCCCCTGGTCGATTCTCCACATGCCCGCCGCCACGCCGGACGCCTCGCGCGAACGCCTGGTGCAGGGGCTGGAAGACTGGCAGGCGCAGAGCCTGTTTGCGGCGGTCGCCTTCCCGCACTTCCTGTTCGCCCTGCACGGCGACGGTATGGCCTGGTACCAGGTGTTACCGCAGACGGCGGGCCGCTTCACGCTGAACATTCACATCTGCGCGCCGCGCTACCTGCTGGAGTTGGAAGGCGCAGACGAGATCATCGCCGCGCTCGAACAGGCGACGGCGGCGATCCATGCCGAGGACATCGCGGTCAACGACCTGGTGTGGCGCGGGATGAGCGCCCCGATGACGGGCCAGGGGCGGCTTTCACCCCTGGAGCGGTCGATCTGGCAGATGAACCAGTGGTGGCTGACTCAGATGGGTCTCTAGAGCATTTTCCGCCGAAGTGGCTGCCGGTTCGGCGTAGAAAATGTTCTAAATTCAAAGAGTCTAGAGCGTGATCCGATTCTATCGAAGCCGATCACGCTCTAGGCGGGCCTGCGCGACGCCGCCTGGGCCAGAACGACGCCGGTGAGGGCGACGGCGCCGCCGAGCGCCTGGAGCGGGCCGAGGGCTTCGGCGAACAGCAGCCAGCCGAGGATCGCGGCGACCACCGGCTGGATCAGCACCACCACCGAGGCGGTGGCCGGCGGCAGGCGGCCCAGCGCCCAGGCTATGGAGCCCTGGCCGGCGACGTGCATGAGCCCAAGCCCCGCCAGGGCCGCCCAGCCGCCGCGGCTGGCGGGAAGGATCGGCTCGCCCAGGGCAAGCGCGGCGAGCAGCAGGGCCGGGGCGCTGACCAGGCTCGACCAGAACATCACCCGGGCCGCGCCGGCGTCGCGGCGGGCGGCGCTGATCGCCAGGAAGTAGAGCGCGTACCAGAAGGCGGTGGTGAGGGCGAGGGCGTCGCCGAGCGGCGGATCGGCGCCCGGCGCATGGGCGCCGCGGCCGACGGCCATCATCCAGGCGCCGGCGATGGCCAGGGCCACGGCGGCGACGAACAGCCGCGCGGGCCGCTGCTTCAGGAATATCCAGGCCGCGGCGGTGACCACCACCGGGGTCAGGTTGCTGAGAACCGTGGCGTTGGCGACCGAGGTGAAGCGGATGCTGTAGTGCCAGACGGCCAGGTCGCAGGCGAAAGCCAGCCCCGCGGCCACGGCGAAGCGGCTGGGCGCGCCGACCCCGCCGCTGGCGCGCTGGGCCAGCAGCGCCAGCAGTGGCAAGGCGAAGCTGACGCGCCAGAAGCCGATGGCGGCCGGGCCGGCGTCGGCCAGCCGCACCAGGATCGGGGCCAGGCCGATCACCGCCGCGCCGAACACCAGCACGACCAGGGGCTGCGCGCCGGCGGAATCGCGGGAGGTCCTACTCAAAGCCCAGCTCCGCTCTCAGTTCGGCGGCGGAGACGCCGCGGGCGCGCAGGTCGCGCAGGGTCTCGGCCTTGTCGCGCTTGGCGAAACGCTTGCCGTCCGGGCCGGTCAGCAGGCGGTGGTGGCGATAGGTCGGCGTCGGCAGGTCGAGCAGGGCCTGGAGCAGGCGCTGGACGTGGGTCGCCTCGAACAGGTCCTGGCCGCGGATGACGTGGGTCACGCCCTGCAGGGCGTCGTCGACGACCACGGCGAGGTGATAGGCGACGCCGACATCCTTGCGGGCCAGCACGATGTCGCCGCCGGACTGCGCCGGGTCGGCGGGAACCCGGCCCTGCTCGCCGCCGGGGCCGGCGCCTTGCTCGAGGAAGCTCAGGGGCCGGCCGGCGAGGGCGGTCTCGGCCGCGTCGAGCGACAGCCGCCAGGCGAAGGGATCGCCGGCGGCCAGGCGCGCAGCCTCCTCCTCCGCCGGCAGGGGCGCGCCGCGATGGGCCTCGGCCGCGCCGTGCGGGGCGCTG
>MEEW01000177.1 GCA_001724985.1 Phenylobacterium sp. SCN 69-14 | reverse complement strand
AGCCCCTTCCATACGCGCGCGGTCCGCGAGGCGCAGGCGCGGCTGCCGGGCGACCTCGCGCGGCGGTGGGTCTGGTGGCGCGGCGAGGCGCCGCCGGCGCGCAACGCCGATCTCGCCAGTCTGCTGGAGCCGGACGATGCGGTCGCCTGGCAGGACGAGGCGCGAACCCGCGCCCTGCTGGCGCTGATGGCCCCGCAGCATCTGGCGCGCATCGAAGCGGCCCGGGCGGCCGGCGAGCGGCGGGTCGGCGCGGTCTTCCGGCGTATGCGGGTCGAGAACGGCGTCCGCGTCCAGCGGGCCGAGGTGCGGTTCGACGGCCTGGCCGGCTGCCTGCGCACGCCGCGCGGCGGCTCCTCGCGCCAGACCCTGGTGGTGATCGAGGACGGCCGCGTCCGCTCGCGGCTGATCTCGCCGCGGGAGGGCGCGCGGTTGATGGGCCTGCCGGACGGCTATCGCCTGCCGCGGGCGGCGACCGGCGCCTTGCATGTGGTGGGCGACGGGGTCGCGGTTCCGGCGGTGCGCTGGCTGGCCGCCCAGATCCTCGAGCCGCTGCTCGCCCCGCCCGTCGCGGCGGCGGCCGAATAGCCGGGCTGGGCCGCCGGCCAGAAGAAGTGCGCTTCCAAATCCCGTTCGGGCGAATAGGTTAGCGCCACGCAAGCCAGACCCGATGGAAGGACGCCATGACCGAAGCCAGCTACGACGCCGCCCGCTACCAGCGTTCGGGCCGCGGGAAGATCTTCGACTCGGTCCTGGACCTGATCGGCGACACCCCGATCGTGCGCCTGCCGCGCCTGACCGCGGCGCTGAAGCCCAAGGGCGAGGTCGTCGCCAAGCTGGAGTTCTTCAATCCGCTGGCCTCGGTGAAGGACCGCATCGGCGTGGCCATGGTCGAGTGGCTGGAAGCGACCGGCCGCCTGAAGCCCGGCGGCTCGATCGTCGAGCCGACCAGCGGCAACACCGGCATCGCGCTGGCCTTCGTGGCGGCGGCCAAGGGCTATCCGATCACCCTGGTCATGCCCGAGAGCATGTCGATGGAGCGGCGCAAGATGCTGGTCATCCTGGGCGCCAAGCTGGAACTGACCCCGGCCGAGCGCGGCATGGCCGGCGCGGTCGCCCGCGCCCGGGAGCTGGTCGAGGCCACGCCCGGCGCGGTCATGCCCCAGCAGTTCGACAACGAGGCCAACCCGCTGATCCACCGGGTCTCCACCGCCGAGGAGATCTGGAACGACACCGGCGGCAAGGTCGATGCGGTGGTCTCCGGCGTCGGCACCGGCGGCACCATCACCGGCATCGGCCAGGTGCTGAAGGCCCGCAAGCCGGGCGTGAAGATGATCGCGGTCGAGCCGGAGACCTCGGCGGTGCTGTCCGGCGGCCAGCCGGCGCCGCACAAGATCCAGGGCATCGGCGCGGGCTTCGTGCCCTCGATCCTCGACCGCGGCGTGATCGACGAGATCGTCCAGGTCTCCAACGACGACAGCTTCGCCATGGCGCGGCGCATCGCCAAGGAGGAGGGGATTCCGGTCGGGATCTCGTCGGGCGCGGCCTTGACGGCGGCCTTCGACCTCGCCGCGCGTGATGAGTACGCCGGCAAGCTGATCGTGACCATCATCCCCAGCTTCGCCGAGCGCTATCTCTCGACCGCGCTGTTCGACGGGCTTTGACCGACGTCTTCACCCCGGAGAAACGCTCGGCGGTGATGCGCCGGGTGAAGGGCAGGGACACCTCGCCCGAACTCAAGGTGCGACGGGCGCTCACCGCGCTCGGCGCCCGCTACCGGCTGAACCGGAAGGACCTGCCCGGGTCGCCCGACATCGTCATGGCCGGGCGGCGGCTGGCGATCTTCGTCCACGGCTGCTTCTGGCATGGCCATGACTGCGCGCGCGGATCGCGCGTACCCAAGGCCAATCGCGAATACTGGACGGCCAAGGTCGCCGGCAACGTCGCCCGTGACGCCCGCGCCGCCGCCGACCTGGCCGCCGCCGGCTGGCGGGTCGAGACGATCTGGGAATGCGACCTGAAGGACGCCGCGGCGCTGACGGCGCGGCTGCAGGGATTGCTGGCGAATGACCTTTCCTCCCCCGCTTCGCAGGGGAGGAAGGAAAGCTGATCCCGGCTTTCGCTTGGGACGAGCGGAGCGCTCAGTTCGCCACCGTCACCTGCGTCTTCACCGAATTGGCGATGAAGCAGTCCTCGTGCGCCTGGTGGTGCAGGTCCGCCAGTTGCTCGGCGCTCGGCGCATCGCCCCGCCATTCGATCTGAGGGGAGAGGACGACCTTGGTCACCGCCATCCGGCCGGGCGCGATCTCCTCCATCGTCCCGCTGGCGTGGTCGCGATAGGCGACGGCGACGAAGCCCGCCAGCCGCGCCTTATGCAGGAAGGTCAGCATGTGGCAGTTGGAGAGCGCGGCGACGAACATCTCCTCGGGATCGACCGCCTCCTCGACCGCCCACTTGCCGACCACGTGCGGCGAGGCCGAGGCCGGCACGATCAGGCCGCCGTCGAAGCTGACCACGTGGCCGCGGCTGTAGCGGCCCTTGGCGAAGTCCTCGCCGTCGCGCAGGCTCCAGGCGATGTCGGCGGTGTAGCTGGCCATCAGAACGCCTCGGCCGGCAGGGCCATCATCAGCTCCGATCCGGTCTTCAGCTTGGCCAGGTGCGCGCCCGTGTCCGGCAGCAGCCGCTCGACGAAATAGCGGCCGACCACCAGCTTGCTTGCATAGAAGGGGTCGGTGTCGCCGGCCGCGATCTTGGCGTTCGCCGCCTGGGCGATCAGCGCCCACATATAGGCCAGCGCCGTCAGGCCGAAGAGGTGCATGTAGTCGGTCGAGGCGGCCCCGGCGTTGTCGGGGTTCATCAGGCCGTTCTGCATCAGCCACATGGTCGCCTCCTGCAACTGGGCCTTGGCGCCGGCCAGCCCGTCCAGGAACGGCTTGAGGTCGGCGTCGGCGCCGTTCGCCTCCACGAAGGCGTCGATCTCGGCGAAGAAGCTCATCACCGCCCGGCCGCCCTGGGCCGCCAGCTTGCGCCCCACCAGGTCCAGCGCCTGCACGCCGTTGGTCCCCTCGTAGATCAGGGCGATGCGCACGTCGCGCATGTACTGGCTGACCGGGAAATGCTCGGTGAAGCCCGAGCCGCCATGCACCTGGACGGCGTTGGAGCAGACCTGCAGCCCCTTGTCGGTCAGGTAGCCCTTCACCACCGGGGTCATCAGCGCCATGTAGTCGGCGCCCTTCTGGCGCACGGCCTCGTCGGGGCTGGCGTGGGCCAGGTCGCCCTGCAGCGCGGTCCAGAACAGGAAGGCGCGGCCGCCTTCGATCAGGGCGCGGGAGTCCATCAGCATCCGCCGCACGTCCGGGTGGACGATGATCGGGTCGGCCGGGCCGTCCGGGTTCTTCGGCCCGGTCAGGGAGCGGCCCTGCAGGCGCTCCTTGGCGAAGGTCGCGGCGGCCTGATAGGCGGCCTCGGCCTGGGCCACGCCCTGCAGCCCGACCCCGATCCGCGCCTCGTTCATCATCACGAACATCAGCGACAGGCCCTTGTTCTCCTCGCCGACCAGCCAGCCGGTCGACTCCTCGTGGCGGATCACGCAGGTGGCGTTGCCGTGGATGCCCATCTTCTCTTCCAGGCCGTCGCAATAGACGCTGTTGCGCGCGCCCGGCTTGCCCTCGGCGTCGGGGATGAACTTGGGCACGATGAACAGGCTGATGCCGCGCGTGCCCTCCGGCGCGCCCTCGATCCGCGCGAGGACCAGATGGACGATGTTCTCGGCCATGTCGTGCTCGCCGCCCGAGATCCAGATCTTGCCGCCCGTGATCCGATAGCTGCCGTCGCCCTGCGGGACCGCCTTGGTGCGCAGGAGGCCGAGATCCGTGCCGCAATGCGGTTCGGTCAGGTTCATGGTGCCGCCCCATTGGCCGGAGGCGAGCTTGGGCAGGTAGAGCGCCTTCTGGGCGTCCGAGCCGCCGTTCAGGATCGCCGAATAGGCGCCGTGGGTCAGGCCCGGATACATCGAGAACGCCATATTGGCCGACGAACTCATCTCCGAGAACGACAGGTTCACCACATGCGGCAGGCCCTGGCCGCCGTAGGCCGGCTCGGCCCCCAGGGCCGGCCAGCCGCCCTCGACCAGTTGGGCGTAGGCCGCCTTGAAGCCGGTCGGGGTCGTGACGGTGTGGTCCGGGTTCCAGGTGCAGCCTTCCTGATCGCCGGCGCGGTTGAGCGGCGCCAGGACTTCGCCGGTGAACCGCCCGGCTTCCTCAATGATCTGCTCGACCACGTCCATTGAGGCGTCGGCGAAGGCGGGCAGGTCGGCGTAGGTCTCGATCTGTAGCACCTCGCGCAGCAGGAAGACATGCTCGCGGACCGGCGGCTGATAGGGCATGGGGGCTCCAATCACGGAAGAAGGGCCTGCGGCCGCGCCGCAAGCCCTGGCAGATTAGGTCGGCCGGCCGCGCGTGGCGACGGCGATGCGGCTATTTGGCGTGTTCCAGGTCGCCCAGGCGCTCGCGCAACACCTGGTCGTAGTCGGCGGCGCGCGGCAGCAGGTCGGGCCGGGTCTGGGCCAGATGCCTTTCGAGCGCGTCGCAGCCGCGGCGCAGTTCCTCGATGGCCTGGTCGATGTCTGCGCGCTGGGCCTCCAGGGCGACGATCCGTTCACGGAACTTGACCAGCGACTTGGCGTTCTGCGTCGCCCCGCCGTCGTCCAGTTCGTAAAGGTCGAGGATCTCGCGGATCTCGGCCAGGGCCAGGCCGACCCGCTTGCCGCGCAGGATGAGCTGGAGCCGCGCCCGGTCCTTGTAGGAATAGACCCGGTTCATACCGTCGCGCGCGGGCGAGAGCAGGCCCTTGTCCTCATAGAACCGCAGCGCCCGCGGCGTGCATTTGAACTCCACGCACAACTGGCGAATGGTGAAGGTGCGGTGGGGCCGGCGAAGGTCGGCGTGCATGCGGCGCCCTCCCTGGACGCATGTTTCTATCGGCTGACACCGTAAGTCGATGCTTCCGTTTACGTCAAGGTGATCGCCGGTAACTTAGAAGACCGCTGGACCGAGGCGGCTCCGCAACCTTAGCCTGCGCCCCGCAAAGAGGGGGCGTTCTCATGGTTCGATCCGGTCTCAGGTCGGCCGCTTCGGCGGCGGTGCTGGCTGCGGCGATGTCGCTGGCGTTTCCGGCCCTGGCGGCGGCGCCGGACAAGCCCCCCGCGGCCAGCGCCGGGGCGACGCGTCACGACGGCCTGCTGCCGGTCTATGTCGACAAGGCCAAAGGCCGCATCCTGCTCTCCCTGCCGGCGCCGGACGCCGATGGCGTCAGCGGCCGCTATCTCTACGTCACCGCGCTCCGGACGGGCCTCGGCTCGGCGCCGGTCGGCCTCGACCGGGCCCGGCTGGGCGACACCCAGGTCCTGGCCTTCCGCCTCATCGGCAGGAAGGTGGTGGCCGAGTTCGAGAACCACCGCTTCCGGGCGCAGGGCGCGCCGGCCGACGAGCAGGCCGCCGCCCGCGACGCCTTCGCCGTCTCCACCGTCTGGGCGGGCGAGGTGCTGGAGACCGCGCCGGATGGACGCATCCTGGTCGACGTCGCCAGCTTCCTGACCCGCGACGCCATCGGCGTGACCGAGGCGCTGAAGCAGGCCGGGGAGGCGGGCTACAAGCTGGTTCCCGACCTTTCGCTCGCCGATCCGGCGGCCGTGAAGGTGTTTCCCGAGAACATCGAGTTCGAGGCGCGCCAGACCTTCGCCTCCGACACGCCGGGGCCGGAGGTGCGCAACATCGCCCCGGACCCGCGGATCATCAGCCTGCAGATCCGCCACAGCCTGGTGAAGCTGCCCGAGCCGGGCTACGCGCCGCGCCGCTTCGACCCGCGCGGCGGGACCTTCTCGACGACGGTGCTCGACTACGCCGCCCCGCTGGGCGAGGAGATCGTCTATCAGCTCGCCAACCGCTTCCGGCTGGAGAAGGTCGATCCCGCCTCCGCCCGCTCGCCGGTCAAGAAGCCGATCGTCTTCTATGTCGACCGCGCCGCGCCCG
>MEEW01000176.1 GCA_001724985.1 Phenylobacterium sp. SCN 69-14 | reverse complement strand
CCCGCCATCTCTCAACTGATCCTCCGCCTGGGCCGACGCCGAGCCGACCCCGCGGAGAGCCCGGCGGCGCTCACCCCCATAGCGCCGTGACTGGGGGCGCCGGCGTGGCCCACCTCCGCGCCGGCGCCAACCAGGCCCGATCATCGGAAGGAGTACGCGTGACCCGTTCCAAAGCTCAGCCTCGCCAATTGTGGATTCCCGTAGCCATCGCCGTGGCCGCAATGCTCCCGGCCGTGGCGCTCCGCATTGAGGGCTGGCGACCCAATGCTGTGCTCGACATGGCGGTGTTTGGCGCGGCGATCCTAGCCGCGGGCTTCCTGCTGTCTTGGGGCGCTGAGGCGGCCGAGAAGTACATCTCACAGGGCCTGATCCTGGCCGCGGTCGCACTTGTCACCGTCTTGCCGGAGTACGCAGTCGACATCTACTACGCCTTTCAGGCAGGGCGCGCGCCGGACGAGGGATATGTCGCCTTCGCCGCGGCCAATATGACCGGCGCCAATCGATTGCTGATCGGTCTTGCTTGGCCGGCCATGGTGCTCCTGCACTGGTGGCGGAGTCGCCAACAGAGCATTCAGCTGGCGCGTACCAACGCCGTGGAGATCATCGCGCTGGCGGTCTCCAGCGCCTATGCCTTCCTGATTGTTTGGAAGAATACGATCAGCGCCTGGGACTCGCTGGTGCTGATCGGTGTGTTCGGAGCCTACCTCTGGCGTGTCAGCCGCGTCCCTAAGGCTGCGGACGAGGACGAAGAGGACGAGCCGGGGCCCGGCGCCGTGATCGCTCAGATGCGGCCGGCTCTGCGCTGGCCGGTGATGATCGGCATGACCGCGATTGCTGCAGGGGTCATCCTCGCCGTCGCCGAACCATTCGCAGAGTCGATGATTGATGGCGGGCGAGCGCTCGGGATCGATCAGTTCCTACTCATCCAATGGCTTGCGCCGATCGCCAGCGAGGCTCCCGCTGTAGTGATCGCAGTGCTGTTCGTCCTCGCTGGTCGCGCGGCGGCCGGCCTGGTCGCGATGATCAGCGACAAGATCAATCAGTGGACCCTGCTGGTGGGCATGCTGCCACTGGCCATGAGCCTTGGCGCTGGCAGGCTGATGGCGATGCCGCTGGACGCGCGCCAGCACGAGGAGTTCTTCCTCACGGCCGCGCAATCCCTCTTTGGGCTCGCCTTGCTGCTCCGCGGGCGGCTTTCGCTGCCGGGCGCTGTCGCGCTGCTTGTCCTGTTCGTGGCGCAGCTCGCGGTCGCCTTCGCCCTGCGGGCCGACCCATCGCGCGACATCGCTGCGCTCACCCTGGTCGCAGGGGGTTACCTAGCCCTGGCCGCCGGAGTCATGGCGCTCAACGCTCGCGCAATCCTGAATCTCGTTCGATCGGCTGCGTCGCCGAACACGGCCGAAGACCCGGCGATCAGCGCCTCCCCAACCAGGAGGTCGCCCGATGCGACGCACTGACCGCCTTCAGGGGCGCTGGACCGCCGCGCTAGTCATGGTCCTCGGCTTCTGGCTGGCCGGCTGTCCAAGCGTCGCGGCGCCGCCTACGACCCTCGTGGTCGAACAGGTCGCCAGCCGAATATGGCGCGCAGACGCACGCGGCCTCGCCATCGAGATCCGCCACGAGACAGACGGCCGCCTGACGATTGCCTTCCTGGGCGCGGGGGGCGAACCCGTCGCTCCACCGCCCGCCAATGCGATCACTCTGTCGGCTGCGGACGGCGTTCGCGCTCACTTCGAGCCCATCGGACTGAACTGGCGCTCACGCGACATCGCAGGGGCGCCCGTCGACGGCGATCGCTTGAGCATCGTGGAGGCCGACCATCGACACGACTTCCAGCTGAATGTGCATCCCTCGGATGCCCAGTCGCCTCTTGGAGTCTCGCGGCGATGACCGGCTACTCCAGACGCAGCGCGCTGGCCGTCTTGGCGCTCGGCGTTACCGGCGCTGGGCTCGCCTTCCCAGCCGCAGCGACAAGCGGACAGGTGTTTCGTTCCCCCTCATGCACCTGCTGCCGTGCTTGGATCGAACACATGGCCCGGGCCGGATATCGCCTAGAAAGCGTCATTGCCGATGACCTCGCCGCCGTCCGCCGAAGGCTCGGGGTGCCAGATGCGCTGGCCGCTTGCCACACGGCCGTAGTCTCCGGCTTCGCCATTGAAGGCCACGTGCCGGCGAGCGACGTCACCAACTTGCTCGCGAGACGACCGAGAGGCGCTGTCGGTTTAGCCGTGCCAGGGATGCCCCTCGGCTCCCCGGGAATGGAAACGCCCAACGACGACCGCGAGGCGTACGCCACGCTCCTGATCCTGCCGGCTGGCCGGACCCGCACCTTCGCACAACACTAGAGGAGACCCCCTAATGCAGATTCCTGGTCAAGCGGTCCTGCTCCGCATCTACACTGACGAGAACGCGCTCAGCGGCGCGGAATCGCTTATCAGCGTCATCGTCAAGCGTGCACGGGCGGCCCGCCTTGCGGGCGCCACGGTGCTCCGTGGCCGGATGGGCTTTGGCGAGTCCGCGCGGCTCCACGAGGTCCGCCCCTTTGACCTCAGTGACAACCTGCCTGTGGTGGTCGAGATCGTCGACGAGGAGTTCCGACTGCGGTCGTTCCTCGCCACCCTCGCTGACCTGACAGACATCGGGCTCGTGACCTTCGAGAAGGTTGAGGTGCTGCGCTATGGCGGCCACCGCGCTGAACCACGGACCTGATGAAGGGATGGCCATCCCAGCTAGGGCTCGTTCCCCGTCGCAGCCTGCAGGCATGGCCCGGGATGCGGCCCCAATCGTGACGCCGAGGGGGCATCGATTTTGGCCCACTTACCTTTGACTAAGGAGAAATCAGCGTGACCACCACGTTTGATCATGCGGAAACCTTGCGGCGGTTGGACCGTCGGTTGGACCGTCGGTTGGAGCGGCTCCGACGTGCGATGCCTTGGGCAATCATCGTCGTCGGACTTGCGCTTGGTCTGGCCATCGGACGGAACGCTGGCGCAGTGACGACGCCGTCGCGACCGACAGATCCTGTCCTTGCGGCTCTTCCGCCACTGTCCGTGACGGGTGGGCTCGACCTCGACGCCGATGGCCGCTTGGATGTCGCGGCTCCCGTGGACAGCAATCTACGTGGAACCGATGCCTTTGGCTCGGGGGCGTTCGGCGCGGCCCGCGATGGCGGCCGCCGCCAGCATCGTGGCGTGGATTTGGTGGCCGCACCGGGGACGCCGGTGCGCGCACCCATTTCCGGCCGGGTGACCCGGGTTGGCGCGGCCTACAGCGACAGCGCCGCACTAACCTATGTCGAAATCGCCAACCCTGAGACACGCTACGTAGCGCGTGTCCTCTATGTCGGCTCCCAAGTCGCACCGGGGACGATGGTCGCCGCTGGTGAGTTGATCGGACGGGTGCAAGACCTTGCCGTGCGCTACGGCGCGGGCATGACCAATCATGTCCATTTTGAACTCACTGGGCGCAGCGGCGGACGGCTGAATCCTCTGGTGATCCTGCCGAGCATGACGGCGGAGCGAAGCAGCCCTGGAGGAAGCAGCCCTGGAGCAAGAGGGGGAGTGCTGTGACGAGCGAAAGGAGGGGTGGCCGTGAGGGCCGCCCGTCATGGTGGGCAGTGCTTCTGTTCATCGTATCGATGACATTCACCGCGAGCATGGCCTGGCTGGCCTTCAACTAGTCGGGACCAGTCGGCGCGCGAAGGCCGCACGAGGGCGGCTTGGTCACCGTCCGCATCTTCGCCTAGCTTGCCGGATCATCGTCCAAGCCCCTGCCACGCACCGAGCGAGGAAGGCCATTTAGACTGTGCCTCAACGTGATCTTATAACACATTCCCACGGCGCAGGCCGGCGTCTATAGGGCGACCAATGGCGCTTCTACGCACATGGTGGCGGACACTCGGCGGCCTGATGGTCGTCGCCTTCGCCATGGCGTTTGTGGCGGGGTCGGCGGTTGACGCCGTCGCCTGCCAGGACGAGGGCAGCCCGGTCGGCGTAGCTGGCGACCTGCACTATGTCCTCGTCGCTGACGACTCCGAACCCGATCCGATCCACAGCGCAGTCGAAACCTGCGCCCACGGCCATTGCCACCACCTCGGGCTGGGCTTCGCCCAGGGCCAGGACGCCAGTGCGCCCCGATCCTCGGAGCCGCACGGCTGGGCGCTCGCGCGCCTGCATCCCGACTTCGATCCTTCCAGCCTAGAACGTCCGCCTCGCGCGTGATGACCCGGCGCCTCCCCGCGCCTTCCGTCATCACAATCGAGAAGGATTATCGTGTCTTACCATCGAGGGCCGCTGCTTGCGGCCGCGTCAGGGCTGGCGGCCCTGGGGCTCTTTGTCGGCGCGCCCGCCGCTGAGCCTGTTCCGCCGTTCGCCGATCTCGTGGCGCAAGCTGATGCAACCGCGCCGCGCCTTGCCGAAGCCCGCGCCGCGGTCTCCCGGGCCGAAGGCCTGGCGCTGCAGGCCCGCGCCTTTCCAAATCCAACGATCGGAGTCGATCGGGAGAACTTTTCCGGCACCGGACCTTACAGCGGGTCGGGCGTCGCCGAGACCACGGCGACCCTTGGCCAAACCCTGGAGCTCGGCGGCAAGCGGTCCGCCCGCATCGGGGTGGGGCGGGCCGAGCTGGACGCCGCCCGGAGGCGCGAAGCGCAGGCGCGGACTGATTTCCGGTTCGATTTGGCCCTCGCCTACGCCGAAGCCGAAGCTAGCGACCGGCGACTCATCCTCGCCGAGGACACGCTCGCGGCCGCCAAGCAGGATGCCGCCATTGCGCGAGCCTTCGTGCAGGCGGGGAGGGAGCCGGAATTGCGTCGGCTCCAGGCCGAGGCATCCCTGCAGAGCGCGCTTGCTGCGCTCGACGAGGCGCAAGCGGCGCGGGCGACGGCGTTCTCGAACCTGACCGCCCTGGCCGGAGCAGCCACACCGTTCACTTCGATCCCCACGAGCCTGCTCGACCAGGGCGCCTCATTTTTGGGGCGGCGGTCGCTGGATCCGGAGCACAGCGTTGCGATCTTGGTCGCCGAGGCCGAGCGCGAGGCAGCGCAGCGGCGGGTGACTTTGGAGCGCCGCCAGGCTGTTCCCGATCTATCCGTTTCAGTCGGCGTACGGCGCTTCTCTGAGTCAGATTCGACCGCGTTGGTCGCTGGGGTCTCAGCGCCGCTTCCGCTCTTTGACCGGAACAAGGGCAATGTCCGTGCGGCGCGGGCCGACGTGAACGCTGCCGAGGCAAGGCTCAATGCTGCACGTCTGGACGCCGCCGCCGCCGTACGTTCGGGGACGGCCCGGATCGCCGCAGCCGAAGCCCGGCTTTCGGCCGCCCTTGAGGGCGAACGAGTCGCCCAGGAAGCCTACCGGCTGACCCGCATTGGCTACGAGGCCGGCAAGATCGATCTCGCCGAGCTTCTCAACACCCGCCGCGCTCTGACGGACGCGCGGGCCCAATCCATCGCTGCCGCCGTAGAGCGGATCGGCGCCCAGGCCGCCCTTGTCCGATTGACGGGCGTCGCCGAGACCGGAGTACCCCAATGACCAAAGACAAGCAGCGCCTCTTCGGCGCCGTGGCTGCGGCCGCTGTAATCGCTGGCGGCGCGGGCTTTGGCCTGTCCGCCTTGCTCAATCGCAACGACGCCCCCGCGGCGGCGAAGGCCTCTGAAAGCCATGGGGAGGAAGGCGAGGCCGGGCACGCTGAAGATGGAAAAGCCGGAGAAGCCGGTCACGCCGAAGAGGGTGGTCACGCCGAAGGCGGCGCCGAGAAGGATGAAGAGGGCGTCGTCGCCTTGACGCCGGACCAGTTGCAGGCAGCTGGCATCAAAATCGTGGCGGTCGGCCAGGGTGGTGGTGGTGAGACGCGGCTCTCGGGCCGGGTGGAGCCCGTCATCGATGCGCGGGCCAGTGTCGGCGCTGCCGTCGCCGGTCGCATCGAGCAGGTCCTTGTGGCTCCTGGTCAGTCGGTGCGCGCCGGGCAACCATTGATCGTTCTGGTCAGCGGCGACGCCGCGACCTATCGCGCTGCCGCCCGCCGCGCTTACGACCGTGACCGGAGCCTTGGCGAACAAGGCGTGGTCGCGCGGCAAGAGGTGGAAACCTCCCGTGCTCAAGCGATGAGCGCGGAGGCCAGTGCTCGAGCTGCGCGTGCGCGGTCGGCCGCGGCTGGAGGCCCCAATGCATCTGGCCGAACCAGCGTGACTTCGCCGATCTCCGGCGTTGTTTCCAGCGTCGCGGTGGGGCCGGGCGGCTTCGTCGCCCAGGGCGGCATAGTCGCTGAGGTCACCAACCCTGCGCGCGTGGAGTTGGTGTTCAATGCGCCGCCTGCAATCGCGACGGGTTTGCGCGTCGGTGCGTCCATTCGTGTCCACGGTCCTGCCGGCGAATTTGACGCCGTCGTCACCGGGGTCGCCGCCGCCGCCAACGCTTCGACCGGCGCGACCGTGGTCCGCGCACGCCCAAGCGGGGGCGCAGCGCCCCCAGTTGGGTCACCGGTCACCGCGGCCGTCGTCATCGGCGGCGCGACAGGGGGCGTCACGGTGCCGTCCGAGGCCGTGCAGACGGTCGAGGGCGGAAGCGTCGTCTTCCTCCAAACGGCTGGGGGCTTCAGGGCTGTGCCCGTCCTCACCGGTCGCCAAGCGGGCGGCCGAACCGAGATCCTGCGAGGGCTGAATGGGTCCGAACGGATCGCCGGCGCCAACGCCTTCCTGCTGAAAGCCGAGCTCGCCAAGGGCCAAGCCGAGCACGGGCACTAGGGGGCGCGCATGTTCAAACTTCTCATAGAAGCGTCCGTTCGCTTTCGATGGTTCGTGGTGCTGGCGGTGGCGCTGGTCTGCGCCGTCGGCCTCTTCGAACTCACCCGGCTGCCGATCGACGCAGTCCCGGATATCACGAACCGTCAGGTGCAAATCACCACGGTCGCCCCAGCACTCGCGCCCGAGCAGATCGAGCGCCAGGTAACCTATCCCCTTGAGACGGCGCTGGCCGGCATCCCGGGGCTTACCAGCACCCGGT
>MEEW01000175.1 GCA_001724985.1 Phenylobacterium sp. SCN 69-14 | reverse complement strand
CGCGCCGCGCGAGGCCGCGCCCGCCGAGACGGCGCCGGACGCCGGACGCCTGGCCGGCTTCAGCGTGGCGGACGGGCGCGGGGGCGCGCTGGACCTGGAAGGCTTCCTGGCCGCCACCGACACCGACGGCCTGCTGGTGCTCAAGGACGGGCGGGCGGTCTTCGAGACCTATCGGCAGGGCCTGGAGCCGCAGCGGCCGCACATCCTGATGTCGGCGACCAAGGCGGTGATCGGCCTGCTGGCCGGGGCGCTGCACGGGGCGGGCCTGCTGGACCTGGACGCGCCGATCGAGGCCCTGGCGCGGGAAGCGGCCGGCGGGCCGTTCGCCGGCGCCAGCGTGCGCCAGTTGCTGGACATGCGGGCCGGCGTGCGGCTGAGTCCGCAAGAGGCGGCGCTCTACGCCGGGGCCTGCGGCTGGGACCCGCCCGCCTCGGGGTTCGAGGGCGTCGGGCTGGCCGGGTTCTTCGCCGGCCTGAAAGGACCGCCGGCGCAGCATGGCGGGCCGTTCGCCTATGTCTCGGCCAATATCGACCTGCTGGGCCTGGCCATCGAGGAGAGCACCGGGCGGCGGGTGGCCGAGCTGATCGAGGAGCTGATCTGGCGACCGATGGGCGCGGCCTCGCCGGCCTGGATCACCCTGGCGCCGGACGGAACCCCGCGCTGCACCGGCGGGGTCTGCGCGACCTTGCAGGACTTTGCGCGGCTGGGCCAGGTGGTGGCCGACGGCGGCCGGGCGGGCGCGGCGCAGATCGTCCCCCAGGCCTGGATCGAAGACCTGATGCGCGGCGGCGACAAGGATGCCTGGGCCAAGGGCGAATGGGGCGGGCTGTTCACCAAGGTCCACCGGCAGATGAGCTGTCGCGCCGGCTGGTACGTGACGCACGACACGCCCGGCACGCTGTTCGCCATGGGCATCCACGGCCAGAACCTGTTCGTCGACATCGCGCGACGGATCGTCATCGCCAAGCTGTCCTCCCAGCCCGCGCCGTTCGACTACGCCGCGGCCATGCTGACCCAGAGGGGCGCGGCGGCGCTGGCGAAGCTGGCCTGAAGGCGCCGAAAGGCTGACGGCGTAAACGGACGTGCTATCAGTAGGCCGAACGCTCCCGCCGGCGGATTCCCGCATCGGCGGAGCCCAGGAGACAGCGCTTTGCATCAAGCCGTGATCGCGGCCACGGGCCTTTTCACCCCACCCAACAGCCTCTCGAACGCCGAGCTGGTCGAGACCTTCAACGCCTATGTAGAGCGGTTCAACGCCGCCAACGCCCAGGCCATCGCGGCTGGCGAGATCGCCGCCCTCACCCCCTCCTCCGCCGAGTTCATCGAGAAGGCCTCGGGCATCAAGTCACGCTTCGTGATGGACAAGAGCGGCCTGGTCGACCCGGAGGTGATGGCCCCGATCCTGCCCGAGCGTCCGAACGAGGAGATCTCGATCCTGGCCGAGATGGCGGTGGCCGCGGCCAGGGAGGCGATCGCCCGCTGGGGCGGCGATCCGGCTCGCATCGACGCGGTGATCTGCGCAGCCTCGAACATGCAGCGGGCCTATCCGGCCATGGCCATCGAGGTGCAGCAGGCGCTGGGCCTGGAGGGCTTCGCCTTCGACATGAACGTCGCCTGCTCGTCGGCGACCTTCGGGATCAAGACCGCGGCGGACTTCGTCGCCTCCGGGTCGGCGCGGGCGGTGCTGATGGTCAATCCAGAGATCTGCTCGGGCCACCTGAACTTCCGCGACCGCGACAGCCACTTCATCTTCGGCGACGTGGCGACGGCGGTGATCGTCGAGCAGGAGGAAGGCGCAAAAGGCGGCTGGGACATCCTGGGCACGCGGCTGAAGACCCAGTTCTCGAACAATATCCGCAACAATTTCGGCTTCCTGAACCGCGCCGCGCCCGAGGGGATCGGCAGCGCCGACAAGCTGTTCGTGCAGGAGGGCCGCAAGGTGTTCCGCGAGGTGGTGCCGATGGTCAGCGAGATGATCGTGGCCCATGCCGCGGACCTCGGCCTCGATCCCAAGAGCCTGAAGCGGATGTGGTTGCACCAGGCCAACATCAACATGAACGAGCTGATCGGCAAACGCGTGCTGGGGCGCGAGCCGGCGCCGGGCGAGAACGTCATCATCCTGGACGAATACGCCAACACCTCGTCGGCCGGCTCGATCATCGCCTTCCACAAGGCGAGCGAGGACTTCCAGAGCGGCGAGACCGGCCTGATCTGCTCGTTCGGCGCCGGCTATTCGGCCGGCACGGTGTTCGTCAGGAAGCGCTGACCGTCCTCAGCGGCCGGGCGATGCGGCCTGTTCGGCGGCGAGTTCGGCGGCGTCCTGCGCCGCGCCGCGGGCCAGGTCTTCGGCGGCGTCGTTGGTGCTGGGCGCGGCCGCATGGGGCTCTGTGGCGACGTGGCCCTTGAGGCCCAGCATTTCGCGGGCGTCCTCGCCCTCCTCGCCGAAGACGGTGCGGACCCGCAGTTCGCGTTGGGGCAGAGGGATTTCGAAGCCGCCGCCGCGCAGGGCGTCCTCGATGGCCCAGGTGTAGGCGGCGTGGGTGGCGTTGGGGCGCTTGACCGCCTCCAGGGCCGGCCAGACCACCAGTTCGAAGCTGAGGCCGTTCTCGCCGAAGCCGATCAGCCAGACCTGGGTCCTGCGCGCGGCGGTGTCCTTCATGGTGAAGGGCACGGCATGGGCGGCGCGCAACACCGCCTCGCGCACCTTCTCCTTGTCGGCGGCATAGGCCACGCGGAAGGGGATGTGCATCCGCCGCGCGCCGTTCTGGTGGGTCCAGTTGGTGACTGGCGCCTCGATCAGCCGCGAATTGGGGATCAGGACGTCGAGGTCGTCGTTGTTGCGGATGCGGGTGGCGCGCGGGCCGATCTCGGCGACGACGCCGCGCTCGCCGGTCTGCAGCTCTATGTAGTCGCCGATGCGGATCAGCTTGTCGAACAGGAGGACGAGGCCGGAGATGAACTCCTTGACGATGCCCTGCATGCCGAACCCCAGGCCGACGCCCAAGGCGCCGGCGAACAGGGTCAGGGACGAAAGGTCGAGGCCCAGCGTCGAGAAGGCGGCGATCACCCCGAAGACGATCAGGCCGTAGGTGCTGAGCTTTTCGAAGATATAGATCGAGGGCGCGGCCTGGGCCGCGGCCCGGCCGCGGACACGCCGGATGGCCCCGGCCGCCAGGCGGGCGGCGACCAGGGCGGCGGCCACGATGAGGATCGCCGCGACCAGGGACCCGGCGGTGATCGAGGTCTTGCCCAGGCGGACAAGCTCGAAACTGGCCAGCGAGCCGACGTCGGCGGCGATCTCCTGCTCCATGCTCAGATCTTCTCCGGATAGACCGGGGCGATGTCGACGGGGATGTCCTTCAAGGTGGCGATCACGCTTTCGGCTTCCTCGTCCAGCTTGGCGTACCTGTCGAAGAACGCGTTCATGCCGGCATAGTCGCCATCGCCCTGCAGCTTGACGAGGTCGGCGACCAGGGCGGCGATCCCGGCCTGCATGGCCTCGTCATCGACGCGATAGCGTCTGGCCGCCGCATCCCAGGTAAAGGCGCCCTTCTCCTTCAGATAGCCGTATTGCAGGGCCGCGCCCCGGCCGTGCGCCTCCCCTGCGCCCCAGCGGACGGCGCGGAAGACGCCGGCCATGTAGGTGGCGAAGAGCTGGGCGCGCTCGGCCCTGGGCAGCTCGCCCTTATCCATCATGAAGAGGATGTTGTAGACGCCCATCACGTCGGCCTTGGCCTCCTCGGCGGTGCCGCCGATCTCCTTCAGCTCGGCCGAGACGGTGGTGGCGCGGCCGTCGACCGTGATCGAGCCCGGGCCGAGGCTGTGCGACAGCTCGTGGAACAGGGTCTCGAGCGTCATGTACTGCTTGCTGACCAGGGCGGCCTGGTCAGCGACCAGCACGCGTTCGCCCATGGGCTTCAGGATGCGGTCGTACTTGGCGCCCAGGACGTTGGAGAGCACGACCTTCTTGGCGCCCTTGGCCTCGCGCACGCGCTCGTCATTGGGCAGGTTGAAGGCGATGGTCTGCGGGCCGACGGTGTTGTCGCCGCCGCCATGCACCTGCTCGGCCACGGCGATGGGGGATTCCCCGCCGCGCTGGAAGTTCTTGTAGCGGTCCGCGACCGGGAGGTTCTCCTCCATGGCCCGGAGGTAGCCCTTGTACTTGTCGAGGGCGCTGCTCTCGGCCGGGTCCTTGAGGGTGACGAAGGCTTCGAAGGCGGTCTTCTGGCCGTAGAGTTCGTCGGTATAGGTCTCGTAGGGGCCGATGGCGACCTCGATCGGCGTGCCGGCCAGGTCCATCCAGGCCATCTCGGACTCGAAATAGTCGTTGGTGGCGAACGCCTTGGCCCGCAGGGTCAGGAAGCGCTTGAGGCTGGGATTGGCGGTGACGGCCGCGGCCTTGTCGAGCAGGGCCGCGGCGCGGGCGAGTTCGGCCTTGTACTCGACGCTGTAGGGGACGGTGACCAGCCGATCGCCCTGGCGCTTGACCACGGTGTAGCCGTCCATGAGGGCGGCCTTCTCGGTCGGATGGGCGGCGATGTAGGCGTCCAGCTCGGCCTTGGTCATGCCGGGCGGGTAGAAGCCGTGGCCAGGCCCCTCGCCGGCCGCCTGGCGCTTGTAGATGGCGGTCATCTCGCCGGCGGCCTGGATCAGCAGATTGACGACCTGGCGCTCCTGGGCGGACAGGAAGCCGGTCTCGACCTGCATCTCGATACGGGCCAGGCCGTCGTCGGCGGCGGGGGATGCGGCCATGGCCGCGGCGGGCAGGCAAAAGGCCGCGATCAGCGGCGCAACGAACCTACGCATGTCTGGGGTTCAGCTCCGGAAACGCCGCCCCTCCGGCGGCTTTTGGCCGGACCCTATCTGGGCGGTTCGCCGGCGTCGAGAACGGTGAGCCGGCGCACGGTCAGCTCGTCGATCTCCAGGCTGCGGATGCGCGCGCGGCCGACGGCGACGCGGCCCACGGCCAGCCGCCCGATGGCCAGGGCGCCGACCGCAAAGGCGCCCAGGGCGATGGCGCCCAGCGCGACGCTGCCCATGGCCCCCAGCCCCACCGCCCCGGCCGGCGTGGCGCGCGGGGCGACCAGCAGCGGCCGGCCGCGCGGGCGGGTGACCGGCGCCGCCGGACGGATAGCGGGTTGGCGACGGGCGCGCGAGGCAACGGCCATGGCCGGCTCCTTCCTGTGGAGCCCAAGCCTAGCGCGCTCGAAGCGCAGGCGCCTAGCGGTCCTTTTCCATGCCGCCGACCGCGGCCTGGGCGGCGGCGAGGCGGGCGATGGGGACGCGGAAGGGCGAGCAGCTCACATAGTCGAGGCCGACCTTCTCGCAGAACTCGATCGAGGCCGGGTCACCGCCATGCTCGCCGCAGATGCCGAGCTTGACGTTCGGGCGGACGGCGCGGCCGCGTTCGGCGGCGATGCGGATCAGGTCGCCGACGCCGTCCTGGTCGAGACTGACGAAGGGGTCCTTCTCGAAGATGCCCTTTTCCAGATAGGCGCCCAGGAAGCGGCCGGAGTCGTCGCGGCTGATGCCGAAGGTGGTCTGGGTCAGGTCGTTGGTGCCGAAGGAGAAGAACTCGGCGTTCTCGGCCAGGTCGCCGGCGCGGATGGCCGCGCGCGGCAGCTCGACCATGGTGCCGACCTGGTATTCGATCTCGCGGCCGCGTTCCTTCAGCACCGCCTGGGCGGTGCGGTCGGTGAGCTGGCGCAGGAAGCGCATCTCCTCGCCCTTGGCGACCAGCGGGTGCATGATCTCCGGGATCGGGGCGGCCTTGCCGCTTTCGGCAATCTCGCAGGCGGCCTCGAAGATGGCCCGGACCTGCATCTCGTAGATTTCCGGATAGGAGACGCCCAGGCGGCAACCACGGTGGCCGAGCATGGGGTTTGTCTCGTGCAACTCCTTGGCCCGGCGCATCAGCTTGGCGGCGTCGAGGCCGGTGGCGTCGGCCACGGCCTGGAGATCCGCCTCGGTGTGGGGCAGGAACTCGTGCAGCGGCGGGTCGAGCAGGCGGATGGTGACCGGCAGCCCCTCCATGATGGTGAAGAGCTCGACGAAGTCGTTG
>MEEW01000174.1 GCA_001724985.1 Phenylobacterium sp. SCN 69-14 | reverse complement strand
CTAGCGTCTATCTCTCCGCCCATGAACGCGCCTGTGAAACTGGACACCCTGCCTGAGTGGGACCTCGCCGACCTTTACGCCGGCCGTGAGGACCCGAGGATCGAAGCCGATCTGGCCGCGGCCAAGGCCGCCAATGACGAGCTGGTCAAGCTGAAGGGGCGGTTCCTGGCCCTGCGGGGCGATCCGCTGCACCTGGGCGAGGTGCTCGATCACGGAATCCATCTCTACGAGACCGCGACCAACGGGCTGTGGGGCGTCGGCGCCTATGCGGCGCTGTCGGCCTCGGTCGCGCGGGACGATCCGGCCTGGGCCAAGTTCGAGGCGGACCTGCGCGCCCGCTCCTCGCAGATCGCCGCCGATAGCCTGTTCTTCACCCTGGAGCTGAACCAGCTCGAGGACTCGGAGATCGAGATGGCGTTCAAGGCGCATGCGCCGGCCGCGCGCTGGCGGCCCTGGATGCGCCGCGTGCGCCTGTCGCGGCCGCACGAGCTGTCGCCGGACCTGGAGCGCCTGCTGATCGACCGCGGCCCGGCGGTGGCCAACTGGACGCGGCTGTTCGACGAGACCCTGGCCCGCCTGACCGCCAAGGTCGGGCGCGAGACCCTGACCCTGCCCGAGGCGCTGAACCGCCTGTCCGACCCGGACGGGGCGCGCCGCAAGCAGGCCGCGCAAGGACTCGCCAAGGCGCTGGAGGAACGCACGCCGATCCTGGGCCTGGCCATGAACACCCTGGCCTTCGAGAAGCAGGTCGAGGACCGCTGGCGCAACTATCCGAACCCAGCCGCCGCGCGCCACCTCGCCAACGAGGTCGACGCCGATGCGGTGCAGGCGCTGGAGGACGCGGTGGTCGAGGCCTATCCCTCGGTCAGCCACCGCTACTATGCGCTGAAGGCCAAGGTCATGGGCCGCAAGAGCCTGGACTACTGGGACCGCAACGCCCCGCTCGACACCGCCGCCCCGCGCACCTACGGCTGGGACGAGGCCAAGGGCATGGTGCTGGCCAGCTTCGCCGACCTGGCGCCCAAGTTCGCCGACACCGCCCAGGCCTTCTTCGCCAAGCCCTGGATCGACGCACGGCCGCGCACCGGCAAGCAGTCGGGCGCCTATTCGCACCCGGTCACCGCCGACCGTCATCCCTATGTGTTCATGAACTATATGGGTGAGCGGCGCGACGTCCTGACCCTGGCGCACGAGCTGGGCCATGCGGTGCACCAGACGCTCTGCGCGCCGCTGGGCACCCTGCTGGCCGACACGCCGCTGACGCTGGCCGAAACCGCCTCGATCTTCGGCGAGGGCCTGGTGTTCGAGCGCCTGCTGGCCGGCGCCTCCCGGCACGAGCGGCTGGGCCTGCTGGCCGGCAAGATCGAGGACGGCCTCAATACGGTGGTGCGCCAGATCGCCTTCCACCGCTTCGAGACGCGGTTCCACGCCCTGCGATCGGAGGGCGAGCTGGCGCCCGAGGACATCAGCGCGCTGTGGCTGGAGGTCATGGCCGAGAGCCTGGGGCCCGCGGTGAAGCTGAACGCCGGCTACGAGCACTATTGGGCCTATGTCAGCCATTTCGTGCACGCGCCGTTCTATGTCTACGCCTATGCGTTCGGCGATCTCCTGGTGCGCAGCCTGATGGAGAAGCGCCGCGAGGACCCGGCCGCCTTCGCCCCGCTCTACGAGGACCTGCTCGCCGCCGGCGGCACCCGGACCTATGTCGAGGCGCTGAAGCCCTTCGGGCTCAATCCGCGCGAAAAGGCCTTCTGGGCCGCGGGGATGAGCCAGCTCGAGCGGCTGGTCGACGAGTTCGACGAGTTGGTGTGAGGGCGGGGGCGAGCCAAGCTTGACGGCCGAGTCCCCGCCGCCTATCGCTAGGAACGGTCTGCAGTTCACCGAGGCGTCGCCGCCCGCCAGGGCAAGCTAAACCTGCATTCGACTTGATCGATCGACACCTTCCCGTGCCCGATCGGAACGGCGACCACCGCTCACCTCGGCACGCGAGGGAAGATCATGTCCAGAACAGCCATCCCGTTCCAGGCGGACGACGTCTCGAACCTGGCCAAGACCTTGCGCGCGCAACTGCTGGCGCGCGGCGACGTCCCCAGCCATCTCGAAATCCTCAACATGCTGGCCCGCGCGGCCGGCCGCCGGAACTTCCAGCACCTGCGCGCCGAGGCGATGGAGACGCCGGTCCCGGCGGCCTCTCCAGCCGCCGAGCCGCCCGACCTGCGCCGCATCGAGCGGGTCGAGCGCTGCTTTGCGCAAGGCCGGCTGTCGCGCTGGCCGTCGCGGCGCGAGGACCAGGTCCTGGCCCTCTGGGGCCTGTGGTCGAAGCTGCCGGCGGGCGAGACCTTCGATGAGCGGGGGATCAGCGGCCTCATCGCGCGGCTGCACGATTTCGGCGACCACGCCTTGCTGCGGCGCGAGCTGGTGATTTCCCGACTGCTGGACCGCACCACGGACGGGGCGGTCTATCGCCGGATCGAGCGGCCGCCGCCGGCCGACGCGGCGCGGCTGATCGGCCGCGTCTGAGGCGCGGCCGGGCGTTTTCTCTTCGATTGGGTCTTGCGTTCCGCTGCGTCGGCCCTTGTCGTGTCGAAACGCAGGATCGCGCCCGCCGCCTCGACGCGGCGGGCCGCAGAAGAACGGGAGGGAGTCGATGCACTATCGCGAGCTGAAAGAGGCGTGGGCGGAACTGACGGCGCCGGGCGCGCCCTTCGAGGTCGTCGAAATTCCCGTGCGCGGCGCCACGATGCGCACGTTCAAGGCCGCGCCGCCGTCGGTGCGCGAACTCTGGCTTTCTACCGCCCCCTACGCCGAGCGCGACTACATCGTCTATCAGGACGACCGGCTGACCTACGCCCAGGCCCACGCCCAGGTGAACGCCATCGCCGCCTGGCTGTTCGCGCAAGGGGTCGCGCCGGGCGACCGCGTGGCCATCGCCATGCGCAACTATCCCGAATGGATGCTGGTCTACTGGGCCTGCCTGTCGGTCGGGGTGGCCGCCGTCGGCATGAACGCCTGGTGGGTGGTCGACGAGATGGAGTACGCGCTCAAGGACTCCGCGCCCAAGGTGCTGTTCGCCGACGCCGAGCGGCTGGCCCGGGTCCGCGAACGCCCGTCCATGGTCGATGGGATCAAGGTGGTGGCGGTGCGCACCGATCCGCCGGCCGGCGCGATCCCCTACGCCGAGGTGATCGCCGGCGGCGGGGAGATGCCGCAGGTCAGCGTCGATCCGGACGCCGACGCCTGCATCTTCTACACCTCCGGCACGACCGGCTTTCCCAAGGGCGCGCAACTGACCCATCGGGGCTGCATCCACAACCTGATGAACATGGGCTTTTCCGGCCAGGTCCAGGCGCTGGCCACCGCGCGGGCGACCGGGGTCCCTATCGATCCCAATGTCGCCCCGCCGGTCCCCGTGGCCCTGATCACCACGCCGCTGTTCCACGTCACGGCCAACAATTGCGGCGCCTATGCGGTCACCGCGGCCGGCGGCAAGATGGTGCTGATGTACCGCTGGGACGCCGGCGAGGCCCTGCGCCTGATCGAGACCGAGAAGGTGACGGCGATGAGCGGCGTGCCGACCATGGCGCGCGAACTGATCAGCCATCCGGATTTTGCGGCCGCCGACACCTCCAGCCTGCTGACCCTGGGCGGCGGCGGGGCGCAACTGCCGCCCGACCTGGTGGGCAAGATCGACGGGGCGGTGAAGACCGCGCGGCCGAACACCGGCTATGGCATGACCGAGACCTGCGGGATCATCACCGCGATCTCGGCCGACTTCTTCGTCGACAAGCCCGATAGTTGCGGCCCGGCCATGCCCAGCTTCGAGGCAAAGTGCGTGGACGACGACGGGAACACGGTTCCGCCCGGCCAGCTCGGTGAGCTGTGGGTCAAGGGCGCGCCGGTCATCAAGGGCTATATCAACCGCCCCGAGGCCACGGCCGAGGCGATCACCGACGGCTGGCTGCACACGGGCGATGTCGCCCGCATCGACGAGGACGGCTTCATCTTCATCGTCGACCGCAAGAAGGACATGGTGCTGCGCGGCGGCGAGAACGTCTATTGCGCCGAGGTCGAGGCCGGCATCTTCCGCCATCCGGCGGTGGCCGAGGTCACGGTCTTCGGGGTGCCGGACGAGCGGCTGGGCGAGGAGGTCGGCGCGGCGGTGGTGCTGCGGCCGGGCGAGATCGTGACGCCGGACGACCTGCGCGCGCACCTCGGCGAACTGATGGCCAGGCACAAGATCCCACGGTACCTGTGGTTCATGCCCGACCCGCTGCCGCGCAACGCCAGCGGAAAGTTCCTCAAGCGCGAACTGCGCCAGACCTTGAGGCCGGAGGACGCGGCCTGAGAAGGAACGGCGGGGCGCAGCCAGGCCCCGCCGTCCGCGCAGATCAGCAGTCGCCGAGGCGTTCGGCGGTGATCTTCATGGTGGTCTCCTTCATGGCCGGGGTCGGGGCCGGGTCCATGAGCGTCTTGCCTTCGATGGTGTAGCGGCTGGTGAAGTCGCCGGAGATGCGGGTGTCGGTGGTGATCTTCATGCCGCCCTGGATCGCGCAGACGGTGTGGCCGACGATGTCGGCGCCTTCCTTGCGGTAGGATTGCTCGGAGCAGCTCACCCCGGCCTGCTGGCGGGCGGCCTCCATCTCCTTGAAGCTGGTCTTGGCGACGCAGGTCTCCACGGTGACCGGCTTGGGCGCGGCGGAAAGCTCGGTGGTCAGTTTCCACTTGCCGGGAGTGGGGCCTTCCAGGTCGGCGGCGGCGATCTCGGTCCCGGCGGCGGCCGGGGCGGCGGCGGTCGCGGCGGCGTCGGTCTTGGCGGCGTCCTCCTTCTTGGAGCAGGCGGCGGCCAGAACGGCGACGAGGGCAAGGCTCAGGGCGATACGCATGGGTGTCCTCCAGATGTTGTCCCGACCACCATAGGGCGCATCGGCGAAGCGGGAACGCATGAAGCGGGACAATGGCGCCACGAAAATGCACGTCGGTCCACGGCCGGCGGGGCGGATCGGCGCTTGCCATTTTTCAAACGCCCGTTCATCAGCATCCGGCGATGTCCGATGATCTGACCGAAGTCCAGGCCGCCGTCGTTCCCGACGGCTTTGTCATCAACCTCTGGCAGCGCGGCTTCGGCCGCACGGTCGGCCCGTTCTATTCGAAACGCGACGAGGCCGCCAACGAGGAGGTGATGGCCTTCCGCGTGGAGGAGCACCACGCCAACGGCATGGGCAATTGCCACGGCGGCATGCTGATGAGCTTCGCCGACATGGCCTGGGGCCGGGTGATCTCCAACCAGCGCGAGATCGGCTGGGTGACGGTGCGGCTGACCACCGACTTCCTGTCGGGCGCGCGCATGGGCGAGTGGATCGAAGGCTCCAGCCAGATCATCGCCGAACAGGACGACGTGTTCACCGTCCGCGGCCGGATCTGGTGCGGCGAGCGCACCCTGATCACCGGCACGGGCGTTTTCAAGGGAATCCGCTCGATCCAGCGCAAGCCGGGCGAGCGGGAAGCGCGAGGGGGCGCTTAGAGACATGGCGATGGATCCAGCCATCAAGGAAGGCGCGCCGGTCGGCTATTACGACGACGACCGGCCGGTTTCGAGCGAGCCGGGCAGCCTGCCGCCGGAGGTGCAGGCGCCGCTGCTGCCGTTCCGCGGCCGCGAGCCGGACGCCCCGCAATGGTTCATCGACGCCGTCGCCCAGGCGCCCGAGCGCAGCTTCGTCACCTCCAAGGGCACGCAGATCGAACTGCTGACCTGGGGCGAGCTGGGCCAGCCCGGCCTGCTGCTGGTGCACGGCAACTCGGCCCATGCCGACTGGTGGAGCTTCATCGCGCCCTATCTGGCCAAGGACTATCGCGTCGCCTCGATGTCGCTGGCCGGCATGGGGGCGTCGGACTGGCGCGAGACCTACGCCTTCCAGGACTTCGCCGAGGACGCCGAGGCCTGTGCGCGGGCCGCCGGGCTCTACGAGAACGGCCTGCCGGTCTATATCGGTCACTCGTTCGGCGGTTCGCAGGTGTTCTACGCCGCGGCCGCGTATCCCGAGCGGATGAGGGCGGCCGTGCTGGTCGACGTCGGCTTCGGCGGGC
>MEEW01000173.1 GCA_001724985.1 Phenylobacterium sp. SCN 69-14 | reverse complement strand
GCCGCCGCCGATCCAGCGCAGGGCGAACATGGCCATGCCCGCGACCAGGGCCAGGGCGCCGGCGCCGGCATGCAGGCCGATCTGCGGCCAGCCCAGACCAAGGATGAAGGCGGCCGGGAAGAAGGCGCCGATCAGGGCGAGGGAAATCCAGTTGGGGATCGTGAAGCTGGTGACGTCGCGCAAGGCAGCCACGATCACCAGGACGGGGAAGATCAGCAACAGCGCGGCCTGAACAGCAAAGAGCATGGAGACGTCCAAGTTCATGTCCGCCAAACCTGCCAGGGCAGCCGTGAATTAAGCGTGAAATGAAAGAGACCGCGGCGCGGGTGCGTCGCGGTCTCTTCAATTCGATCCCAGGATCAGCCCGGCTCGCGCCTAGGGCTGAGGGAGGGCGTTGGCGACATTGCTGAACACCGTCGTCAAGGCTTCGCCCACCGGCCCCATCACCGTGACCATGGTCACGGCGATCATGGCGGCGATCAGCGCATATTCGACGGCGGTCGTGCCGGAGAGGTTCGTCTGAAACCGTCGGAATAGCTGTTTCAATCGAACACTCCCCTCGTCGAACCTTGGAACCGTGACCGCGAGAGCACGTGCTCTCGCGGTCATTCGACAACTTAGTTGGTCTTCTTCAGTTGAGTGTCGATGTTACCGAAAGCGGCCTTCAGGCCACCATCCAGGGTGCCCATGACGGCAACCAGCACGACGGCGATAAGAGCCGCGATCAGGCCATACTCGATAGCCGTGGCGCCCGACTCGTCCTTCAGAAAACGCGAAACGAACTTCGACATTGCTCGATCTCCTTTATTTGCGAGCAGACAGTTGAGGCATCAAACCTGTGATGGTCTGCCCGCCCCGAAACGCATGGAGACCTTCCGACATCGCGCTTAATTGGCAGTAAATATCCAATATAAATTTTCTACGAACTTATAGTTTACTTAAGTTTACTGTAAATGCGGGTTAACCATGGACGTCGAAACGGCCGATTTCCGCCCTTTCGACATAATGATTCGCGCGCCCGCGTAGGCGGAAAATTCAGGCTTTGTTGACCATTCCACTCCAAGTCTCGGGCGACGGAAATTTTTCGCAGGTATCGCCATGCGCGGTTCGGCAGCGGGCCTCTTCAGCGCCCTGACCCTCGTCCTGGCCGCCGGTTCGGCCGCCGCGGCGCCGGCCATGGTCGTCGCCATCGACCAGAGCGCGGCGGTCGCCCTGCCGCGCGGAACCCGCGACGTGCTGATCGGCAACCCGGCCATCGCCGACGTCAACGTGCTGGACGCCAGCAAGGCCGTGGTGCTGGGCAAGGGCTATGGCGTCACCAACATGATCGTCATCGACCAGCTCGGCCGCACGGTGATGGAACGGCGCATCGTGGTGGCCGCGCCGGAGACCGGCCGCGTCTCGGTGATCCGCGGCCCCAAGGTCGACGACTACGCCTGCGCCGGCGGCTGCGAGCGCGACCAGCGCAGCGGCGGGGATTCAGCTAAACCTTAAACCTCCGGTTAGGCAGACTTTCGTAAGCTCGCGCGACCGAATTCACGGACGCCGCATGCTTCGTCGCCTCCACAGACTTCGCGCCTTGACGCGCCGCCTGTCCCGCGATCGCCGCGGCGCGACGGCGATCGAGTTCGCGCTCATCAGCGTGCCGATGCTGATCCTGTTCCTGGGCCTGATCGAGTTGGGGATGATCCTGCTGGTCTCGGTCACCCTGGAGACCGCCACCGAGTTCACCGCCCGCGACATCCGCACCGGCGTCTTCCAGTTGAGCGGCTCCAGCACCAGGGACGACTACAAGGGCAAGGTCTGCCGCAACATGAGCTGGCTGAGCGGGCTTTGCCAGACCAACCTCTATGTCGAGGCCGAGACCTTCGCCACCTTCGCCGGGGCCGGTGGATCGACCCCGGCCGCCACCGAGCCGGTCGACCCGGACGCGGCCTGCTGGTCGGTGGGCAATCCCGAGGACATCGTGCTGGTGCGGACCTATTTCAAATGGCCGATCGTCACGCCGCTGCTGAAACCCCTGCTGATGACGGCCAGCGACGGATCGCGGCTGCTGAGCACGGCCAAGGTGTTCCGCAACGAGCCGTTCAATCCCGCCCAGCGGCCGGGAGGGGCCAGATGCTGATGCGGCGGTTCGCACGCGATCGGCGCGGATCGGCCGCCGTCGAGTTCGCCCTGATCATCCCGGTGGTGATGCTGCTCTACTACGGCATGGTCGAGGCGACCCAGGCCCTGCTGGTCAATCGCCGGGCCAGCTATATCGCCACCGCCGTGGGCGACCTGGCCACCCAGTCGGCGCAGCTCCGCCAGGCCGACATCGACGACATCTTCGCGGTGAGCGCGGCGGTGATGAAGCCGTTTCCCAGCACCAACAACGTCCTGGGCATCCGCATCACCAGCGTCCAGTTCGACTCCTCGGGCAACGCCACCATCGCCTGGACGCGCAGCAACGGCGGCTCGGTGCCGGAGATGACCGTCGCCTCGATCGAGCCGCAGCTCAAGGTGCCGAACACGGCGCTGCTGCGGGCCGAGACGCGCTACACCTATTCGACCCCGTTCCAGAAGATGATGCCGGGGGCCTTCACCTTCGTGCACAAGATGGACCTGCGCCCCCGCTCGGGCGTGGCGATCCCGATCATCCAGTAGCGGGCGTCTAGCTCGTGAGCCGCCGGCCGCCGCCGCGGACGAACATCAGGCCGACCAGGCCGAGCGCGAGCAGGATGGTGACGGTGGCGAACCCGCCCTGCTGGCTGCGGGTCAGCTTGGTGCCCCAGTTGACCATCATCGGCCCCAGCCAGCCGGTGGCGACCCCCGACAGTGCATAGACGCCGAAGAAGGCCCCGGTCTGATCGGGCGGGGTGATGCGGGTCAGCATGGTGCGGCTGGAGGCGTACTGGGCGGTGATGAACACCGCGTTCGAGAAGCCGATCAGGATGAAGATCCACTCGGGCAGGGTGCGGAACACCGGGCCGCCCCACATCGGCGCATGGGCGGCCGCATCGTAGGTCCAGGCGTAGAGGATGCGGTCGGGGGCCATGCCGAGCATGGCGACGATGCCCAGCAGCGACATGAAGATCTCGACCCGCACCGCGCCCTTGGGGCCAAGGCCCGCGTCCAGCCAGCGGCCGACGAAGCCGCCGAGCACCGCGAGGATCGAGAGCACGATGCCGTAAAGCAGCATCTCCAGCGCGCCCCACTTCATCACGCCGATGGCGTAGAGCCCGGCATAGATCAGGATGGCGTTCATGCCGTCGACATAGAACATCCGGCTGACCAGATAGACCGCCGCGTCCTTGTGGCGGCGCACGGTCGCCACCATGCGCACGAGCTGGACCGCGCCGTTGCGGAAGGCGGTGAGGGTCGGCGTGCCGGTCTTCGGCGCATCGGGGGTGAAGAAGAACAGCGGCAAGGCGCCGAAGAGGAAGATCGCGGCCGCCAGCAGGGCGACGACGCGCTCCGGCTCGTGGGCGGCCGGGTCGAGGCCCAGCAGCGGCGCCTTGGGCACGAAGGCCCAGTCGACCTTGCCCGGCAAGGCGAAGGCCCAGGCGGTGAAGGCCAGGGCCACCACCGAGGTGAAGTTGCCGAGCGCCAGGGCCAGGCCCGAGGCCTTGTGCGCGCCCGACAGCCCGGCCGCGCGCACCAGCAGGGAATTGTGCAGCACCTCGCTGAAGGCGAACAACAGGCCGATGGCGGTGGTCAGCAGCATGACCCCGGTCACCGACAGGCCCGAGCCGTCGGGCCGCGCCCACCACAGGGCCGCCATCATCGGCGTCATCAGCACCACGATCAGGGCCAGCCAGCGCTTGCGCGGCCCGAGCTGGTCGATGGACGCGCCCAGCAGCGGGGCGGTCGCCATCACCGCCCAGCCGGCGTACTGGCTCCACTGGGAGATGATCTCCTGGCCCTTCACCGGGTCGCCGACCATCACGCCGGCGACATAGGGCATGAAGATGTAGATGGTGATCAGGATCACGTAGGGGTTGCGGGCGCCCTCGAACAGCGACCAGGCGACCCCGCCGCGCGTCAGCCGGCCGTCGCCGACGACTTCGGCGTCCATGGCCTCGGCGTCCATGGGCAGGTCCGCGACCGCGCCGGAGCCGGCGGCTTCAACTGTACTCAAGACTGCGGCCTCCCAAGCCGCCCGCACGAACCGGCGGACCTGGCCGCGAGGTTACGCCTTCGCGAAGCCTTGGGGAGAGGAAATCGCCTCTAGACCGCCTCGCGTTTGGCTTGGGCCTGGCGCGGCGTGGTCAGGGCGCGCGCATGGCGCAGGGCGGTGATCTCGCCGATCACCGAGAGGGCGACCTCCCAGGGGGCCTTGCCGCCGATGTCGAGGCCGATCGGGGCGTGGAGCTGCTGCAGCCGCGCTTCGGGAAAGCCGGCCGCGCGCAAGGGGGCCAGCCGCTCGGGGAGGCGCTTGCGCGCGCCGAGCAGGCCGACATAACCGGCGGCCGACGGCAGGGCGGCGGCCAGGGCCTCCTGGTCGGTCTCGAGATTGTGGGTGGCGATGGCGATGGCGGTCCAGGCGTCCGCGCCTATGGCGGCCAGGGCGGCGGCCGGATCGTCGCGCCGATAGGCCACGCCCGGCAGGGGCGGCGGCGCCTGCGGCCCCTTGGGGCGGACCAGGGTGGTCTCCATGCCCGCCTGGGCGCCGAGCTGGGCGATGGCCATGGCGGTGGGGTCGGCGCCGATCACGATCAGGCGCGGGACCGGCTCGAAGGCCTGGACGATGGCGCCGTCCCAGGCCACGGGCGAGGGGCCGCACACCCGCCGGCGGCCGTCGCTGACCCAGGTGGTCGGGCGGCGCGCTTCCTCGGCGGCCAGCAGTTCGGCCAGGGCCGGATCGTCCGGCTCGACCTTCTCGACGAAGATCTCGATGCGCGCGCCGCAGAGAAGCTGGATGTCGGGCCAGGGGCTGCCGGCGCCGTAGACCAGGCGCCGGGGCTCGCCGTCCGCCAGGCAGGCGAAGGCGTGGTCGGCGACGTCGCTCTCCACGCAGCCGCCGGAGAAGTAACCGGCGACGATCCCCTTCGCGAACACCATCTGGGTTCCGGGCGGGCGCGGGCCGCCGCCCTCGACCGCGACCAGGGTGGCCAGGGCGAGCGGCTTTTTCCCTTGCCGGGCAAGGCGCAGGGCCGGCCGGACATCCTCGTCCATGCCGAACAGCGGCCAGTCTGGGAGCGGGTCACGCATGGCTCGACCTTAACTCCCTGGAAAGGTCCTAGACACCGCTTCTTTAGGCATTGGCGCGAAGATGGGCGCTCATCGTTTCGGTATCCAGCGTCCCGCCCCATGACCTCACCGCTTTCCAAGCTCGGCCTCGGCTCCGCCCAGTTCGGTCTCGACCAGACGGCCCTGGTGCGCGGCCGCGCACCCCAGGCCGAGGCCCGGGACATCCTGGACATCGCCGCGCGCGCCCAGCTCACCCTGCTCGACGTCGACGGCCATTCGGCCGGCGCCGAGAGCGCCCTGGGCGAGGTGATGCCCCGGCCGCATCCGTTCAACATCTCGATCTCCACCGTCCGCCCGGACCGCGGGCCGGACCATGTCGAGGCCGAGGCGCGCGCCACCATGCGCCGGCTGGGCGTCGACCAGGTGGACGCCATACTGGCGCCCTGCGCGGCCGACCTGTTCGGGCCACATGGCATGGCGCTGTGGAACCGCCTGCGGGCGATGAAGGACGCCGGCCTGACCCGCAAGATCGGGGTCGCGGTCTTCGCTTCGGACGATCCGCTGGGCGTGGCCCGCCGGTTCCGCCCGGACGTGATGCAGGCGCCGGCCTCGCTGCTGGACCAGCGGCTGCTGATCGACGGCACCCTGGCGGCGCTGACCGGCCTCGGCATCGAGGTCCATCTGCGCTCCATCTTCCTGAACGGCCTGCTGTTCCTGCCGCCGGACCGCGCGCCGAACCATCTGAAGGCCGCCGCCAGCCGCATCTCTCGCGCGCGCCGGCTGATCGCCGAGGGCCGCTCGGACCCGCTGCAGGCGGCGCTGGGCTTCGCCCTCTCGCGCGTGGAAGCGGCCAAGGTGCTGGTCGGCGTCACCTCGGCGGCCGAGGTCTCGGCGGTGATCGCCGCGGCCTCCACCCCTCCCCCCGACCTCGACTGG
>MEEW01000172.1 GCA_001724985.1 Phenylobacterium sp. SCN 69-14 | reverse complement strand
CGGGGCTGGCCAGCCCCGGATCTGCTTCCGGCTCAACAACATTGCACCACTTCAAACAGACAATCCCGGTTTCGGCGAAGCCGAAGACCGGGACCCATGAACACCGGATGGACCGAGCCCTATTCTGCAAGATCAAGTGTTCATAGGTCCCGGTCTTCGGCTGCGCCGAAACCGGGATGACACCCCCTTGAAGACCCCGGCCGAACACTGGACAGCATATGCGACACCAATAGCCCGGCGCCGCCCTCTTCGTGTGGTTCGTGGTTCGAATGGGACCGATTGGGACGCAACCGGCCTCTAGGGGCTCTTGACCCCGCTCGCCCGGGCCGTCAGGTTCCGCGCGGACCAGACGGCCGGGCGATCGCGGCCGCCTTCGGGCGGTCGAGGAAAGTCCGGGCTCCACTATGACATGGCGGCGGGTAACGCCCGCCGGGGACGACCCCAGGGATAGCGCCACAGAGAGCAGACCGCTTCGGTTTCGATCGGAGCAAGGGTGAAAGGGTGGGGTAAGAGCCCACCGCGGACCTGGCGACAGGGACGGCACGGCAAGCCCCGCCAGGAGCAAGACCGAATAGGGATTCCGCGCCCCGCAAGGGGCAGGGCCGTCATAGGCCCGAGGCGTCCGGGTAGGTCGCGAGAACCGTCCAGCAATGGGCGGTCCAGAGGAATGATCGTCGCGCCCGCTTGCGGGCGGCACAGAACCCGGCTTACAGGCCGTCTGGTCCCCAGTTTCCAAGCCGCCCGCCCGTCCCGCCCCATTGGCGGCGGTTATACTTAACGAGTTCGCTGTATGTTCTGTGGATTGTCTGTGACTGAAAGTTGCGGCGCGGCGGAACACCTTTGAAATACCCCGAAATCGCCGCTTGGAGTCATTGTATCCCAGTTGATCCCATGTTAACCCAATCAGCATCCGTTGAGGATGGATGGAGCGCCGCGCGACGCGGCGATCATGGTCCGAAACGGGGTTGGTCTGGCGGCTCGCACGGGGTCGCTGTCTGGGGCGTGGCGGGATGTTTCTCTCGACCTTCGAGAAACAGGTGGACGCCAAGCGGCGCATCGTCGTGCCGCTGGAATTCCGCGCGCTCCTCCTCGGGCCGTTCGACGGCGTCGTCGTCTTTCCCTCCATCGAGGCCGACTGCGTCGAAGGCGGCGGCAAGGCCCTGTTCGACCGCTATACGGGCCTGATCGAGGAGCTGCCGTTCGGCGACCCGGTCCGTTCGGCCATCGAGCTTTCGGTCCTCGGCGGCCAGGTGCGGATGAGCTTCGACACCGCCGGCCGCATCACCCTGCCCGAGCAGCTTTGCGAGCAGTTCGGCCTCTCCGACTGGGTCGTCCTGGTCGGGCTCGGCGACCGCTTCCAGATATGGAACCGCGAGGCCTTCCAGGCCCACCGCGCCGCCCAGCGCGACATGGCGCGCGCGGGCCTGGCCGAGCTGCGCGCCCAGCAGCGCGCCGCCCGCCTGGGAGCGGCCTGAGGTGAGCGCGCCCCACACCTCCGTCCTGTTGGCCGAAGTGGTCGCCGCCCTTGAGCCCGGCCCCGGCAAGCTGATCGTCGACGGCACCTTCGGCGCCGGCGGCTACAGCCGCGCCTTCCTGGCCGCCGGCGCCCGCGTCGTCGCCTTCGACCGCGACCCCAGCGCCCGCCGCTTCGCCGAAGGGCTGGGCGAGGCCTTCCGCCTGGTCGACGGCCGCTTTTCGCAGATGGCCGAGGAGCTGGGGGAGGGGGCGGCCGACGGCGTGGCCCTCGATCTCGGCGTCTCGTCGATGCAGCTCGACCAGGCCGAGCGCGGCTTCTCCTTCATGCGCGACGGGCCGCTCGACATGCGCATGGGCGCCGAGGGGCCCACCGCCGCCGACATCGTCAACACCGCTGAGCCGCAGGAACTGGCCCGCATCTTCTACGTCTATGGCGAGGAGCGGCAGTCGCGCCGCGTGGCCGCCTTCATCGCCCGCCGCCGCGCCGAACAGCCCTTCACCCGCACCCTCGACCTCGCCGAGGTGATCGAGCGCGCCCTGGGCGGGCGCCGCGGCGCCAAGGTCCATCCGGCCACCCGTTCGTTCCAGGGCCTGCGCATCGCCGTCAACGAGGAGCTGAGCGAGCTGGAAGCCGGCCTCGTCGCCGCCGAGGCGGTGCTGAAGCCCGGCGGGCGCCTCGCCGTCGTCACCTTCCATTCGCTGGAGGACCGCATCGCCAAGGCGTTCTTCGCCGAACGGGCGGGCAGGCTTCCCGGCGGCTCGCGCCACGCCCCGCCGGTGGAGGCTGGCGCCCCGCCCAGCTTCAAGCTGCTGTTCAACGGCGCCCAGGCTCCGGGCGAGGCTGAAACCGCGGCCAATCCACGCGCGCGCTCGGCGAAACTGCGCGTGGGGGTTCGCACCGCCGCGCCGGTGTGGAAGGAGGTGGCATGAGCTTGATCGACCGCAAGATTCGGGGCTTCCGCCTCATCGACCTCGTCGCCCTCGGCGTGCTGGCGGCGGTGATCCTCGGGGTCTATCTGGCCAAGACCATCGCCGGCCGCGAGCGCGCCGAGATCGCCACGGTCGAGAAGCAGATCGACGCTGAAAAGGCCCGCATCCGCCTCCTGCAGGCCGAGGTCGCCCACCTGGAGCAGCCGGCCCGCATCGAGGCGCTGTCCAGCGCCCACCTGGGCATGGTTCCGGTCCAGGCCCGCAACGAAGCCACCCTCGACAATCTGGGCCAGGTCGCCCTTGGGAAGAAGACGCCGTGAGCCTTGCCCATCCTAGCTTTGAAGCGCCCGGCTGGCGCTGGCTGAAGGCCAGGGTCTGGGGGCTGGAGCACGCCTTCGAGCGCGCCCGCGCCGCCGGCAAGGCCGAGGACGACACCCGCATCCGCATCTTCTTCGTCCTGACCCTGTTCGCCGTCGCCTTCCTGGTGCTGGCTGTGGGGGCGACGCGCGCGGCGCTGTTCTCCGACGCCGGCCGCGGCGGCGGCTATGTGGGCGCGGTCGGGGCGGCGCGCGCCGACCTGGTCGACCGCAACGGCGCCATGCTGGCCGCCGACCTGCTGCACTACGGCCTCTATGTCGACCCGCGCGAGATCTGGGACGCCGACGAGGTTCGCCGCGCCCTGCGCGCGGCCCTGCCGGACATCAATCGCCAGCGGCTGGAAAAGGTGCTGCGCGGCGAGCGGCGCGGCTTCGTCATCGCCGGCCTGACGCCCGAGCAGCGCGCCCGCGTCCACGCCCTGGGCCTGCCGGGCGTCAGCTTCGAGCCGGAAGAGCGCCGCGTCTATCCGCTGGGCCGCACCGCCGCCCACCTGATCGGGTTCGCCGACACCGGCGGGGTGGGGCTGGCCGGCGCCGAGCGCGCCCTGAACGACGTCATCCGCGCCGGCGCGCCGGGCAAGGCCGCCGTGCCGCTCTCCATCGACCTGCGGGTCCAGGCGGCCCTGGAGGACGAGCTCTACAAGGCCGCCGCCGAGTTCCAGCCGCGCGGCGCCGTCGGCGTCGTCACCAACGTCCACACCGGCGAGATCCTCGGCCTGGCCAGCTATCCCACCTACGATCCGAACCAGGTGGCCAAGGCGAGCGACGACGCCAAGCTGAACCGCGCCGCCGCCTCGATCTACGAGATGGGCTCGACCTTCAAGGCTTTCACCGTCGCCATCGGCCTCGATACGGGCGTGGCCACCCCGTCCTCGACCTTCGATGCGCGCCAGCCCTTCCAGCTCGGCTACCGGACCATCAAGGACTACCACGCCGCCCGCAAGATCCTGACCCTGGTCGAGGTGTTCCAGCACTCGTCCAACATCGGCACCGCCAAGCTGGCCGAGAGCATCGGCGGCGAACGCCTCAGCAAGTATTTCGCCGACCTCGGCCTCACCCGCCCGGCCAAGGTCGAGCTGATGGAGTCGGCCCGCCCCCTGACCCCGCGCAAGTGGGACATGGACGCCGTCGCCTCCACCTCCTTCGGCCACGGCATGAACGTCAGCCCGCTGGCGGTGACCAGCGCCATGGGCGCCCTGCTGAACGGCGGCTATCTGGTGCCCCTGACCATCAGGAAGCTGGAGCCGGGCCAGCGGCCGCAGGGCCAGCGGGCGATCTCCGAGCAGACCTCGCTGCAGATGCTGCAGATCATGCGCGCCAACGTCATCGGCGGCAGCGGCAAGTCCGCCAATGCGCCGGGCCTCAGCGTCGGCGGCAAGACCGGCACCGGCGAGAAGTACGACCCGGCGATCCGCGGCTACTCGACCCAGCGCCAGGTCTCGTCCTTCGCCGCGGTCTTCCCGACCTCCGGCCCCGTCGAGGCCGACCGCTACTTCGTGCTGATCCTGCTGGACGAGCCGCACGGCACCGCCAAGACCTACGGCTATTCCACCGGCGGCTGGGTGGCCGCACCCGCCGCGGGCCGCGTCATCGACCGCATCGCGCCGTTCCTGCACGTCAAGCGCGAGCCCGATCTCATCAAGGTGGTCGGCGAGGGCTCGGTCGCCGCCGCGCCGCTGGGCGACGGTCACTGATGGGCAGGCTGCTTTCAGAGCTCGTCCAGCGCCGGCTGGACCTCGATCCGCAGATCGAAGGGATCACCGCCGACAGCCGCAAGGTTGGGCCGGGCTTCCTGTTCGCCGCCCTGCCGGGCTCCAAGGTCGATGGCGGCGAGTTCGCGGCGGGGGCCGTGGCCGCCGGCGCCGTGGCGGTGATCGCCGGCCAGGACCTGCCCGGCCTCGGCGTCCCGGTGATCGTCACCCCCGACCCGCGCCGCATGTACGCGCTCGCCGCCCGCGCCTTCTGGGGCGCCCAGCCGCCGGTGGTGGTCGCGGTCACCGGCACCAACGGCAAGACCTCGGTCGCCGCCTTCTGCCGCCAGATCTTCAACGCCCTCGGCCACAAGGCCGCCAGCATGGGCACGCTCGGCGTGCGCGCGACGGGACCGGGCGGCCTGGACGAGCAACTGACCCCGCCCGGCCTCACCACCCCCGACGCCGCCGACGTCGCCGAGCTGATGTCCATCCTCGCCGCCCGGGGCGTGACCCACATGGCCATGGAAGCGTCCTCCCACGGCGTCGACCAGCGCCGGCTGGACGGGGTGGAGCTGAAGGCGGCCGGGTTCCTGAACCTCACCCAGGACCACCTAGACTACCACCACACCATGGAGGCCTATCGCGAGGCCAAGCTGCGGCTGTTCGAGGAACTGCTGCCGCGCGGCGGCGTGGCGGTGCTGAACGCCGATAGCGAGGCCTATGGCGCCTTCGCCGCCGCCGCCGTCGCGACCGGCAAGAGCGTGTTTTCGGTCGGCGAGAGCGGGCAGGGGCTGAGGCTGCTGGAACGCCTTCCCACGCCTGAGGGCCAGGCGCTCAAGATCGAGGCGGGGGGCAAGGCCTACGCCGTCCGCCTGCCGCTGGCCGGCGCCTTCCAGGCCTCCAACGTGCTGGTCGCCGCCGGCCTCTGCATCGCCGCGGGCGAGCCGGCGGCCGGCGTCATGGCCGCCCTGGAGGGGCTGGAGGGCGCGCCCGGCCGCCTGCAGCGCGTCGGGACCGGCCCGCGCGGCGGCGAGGCCTATGTCGACTACGCCCACACCCCCGACGGCCTGGAGACGGTGCTGCAGTCCCTGCGCCCGCACGTTTCGGGCCGGCTCATCGTGGTGTTCGGCGCCGGCGGCGACCGCGACAACACCAAGCGCCCGCTGATGGGCCTCGCCGCGGCCAAGTTCGCCGACATCGCCATCGTCACCGACGACAATCCGCGCAGCGAGGACCCGGCCGCCATCCGCGCCCAGGTGCTGGCCGGCGCCCCCGGTGCGCGCGAGGTGGGCGACCGCCGCCAGGCCATCGCCGCCGGCGTCGCCCTGCTGGGGCCGGGCGACGTGCTGGTCGTGGCCGGCAAGGGCCACGAGCAGCACCAGATCATCGGCGGGGTCGTCCATCACTTCGACGACGTCGCCGAGGTGGCCGTCGCGCTGGAGGCCGCCGATGTCTGACCCCCTCTGGACCAGCGCGGAGATCGCCGCGGCGACCGGCGGGCGGCTGGAGGGCCCGGACTTCGCCGTGGACGGCGTCTCCATCGACACCCGCAGCATCGAGCCGGGTGACCTCTTCGTCGCCCTGGCCGGGGTGCGCGACGGCCACGAGTTCGTGCCCCAGGCCCTGGCGGCGGGC
>MEEW01000171.1 GCA_001724985.1 Phenylobacterium sp. SCN 69-14 | reverse complement strand
CTGGAACTTTCCCCTAGCGATCTTCACCGGCCAGATCGCCGCGGCCCTGGCCGCCGGCAACGCCGTGGTCGCCAAACCTGCCGAACAGACCCCGCTGATCGCGGCCGAGGCCGTGGCCCTGTTCCATGAAGCCGGATTGCCCGCCGGCCTCCTCGCCCTCCTCCCAGGCCGCGGCGAGACGGTGGGAGCGGCTCTGACCGCCCATCGCGAATGCGACGGCGTCGCCTTCACCGGCGGGACCGACACCGCCCGGCATATCAACCAGACCCTGGCCGGACGGGAAGGCCCCATCGTGCCGTTCATCGCCGAGACCGGCGGCCTAAACGGCATGTTCGTCGACACCACCGCGCTGAAGGAACAGGTCGTGGACGACGTGGTGCTGTCGGCCTTCGGGTCGGCCGGCCAGCGCTGCTCGGCGCTGCGCATCCTTTTCCTGCCGAAGGACACCGCCGACCAGGTCATCGAAACCATCAAAGGCGCCATGGACGCCCTGGTGATCGGCGATCCGGCCGACCCGGCCACCGATGTCGGCCCGGTGATCGACGCGGAAGCCCGCAACGCCCTCCAGGCCCACCTGGAGCGCCTGCAGCGCGATGCCAAGGTCCTGCACCGCCTGGAGGCGCCCACGGCCGGAACCTTCTTCGGCCCCGTCCTCGCCGAGATCCCGACCGCCAAGTTCCTCGAGCGCGAAGTGTTCGGGCCGATCCTGCACGTGGTCCGCTACGATCCGGACCGGCTCGACAAGGCGGCCGGCGAACTGGCGGGTCAGGGCTATGGCCTGACCCTGGGCGTCCACTCGCGCATCGACGCCTTCGCCCGGCAGGTGCGCGAGCTGGTCCCGGCCGGCAATGTCTATGTGAACCGCTCGATCATCGGCGCGGTGGTCGGCGTCCAGCCGTTCGGCGGCGAAGGGCTGTCGGGCACCGGGCCCAAGGCCGGCGGCCCCAACGCCCTGTCGCGCTACGCTCTGGAGCGCGCCGTCAGCGTCAACATCGCCGCCCAGGGCGGCGACCCGGCCTTGCTGAACCTCAGCCTTTGAGCGGTCGTTGGAAACGAAAAAGCCCGGAGCCGAAGCTCCGGGCTTTTCTGTGCCGCAATGGTACCGCCTCCCCGGTTCGAACGGGGGACCTCTAGAGCCACAATCTAGCGCTCTAACCAACTGAGCTAAGGCGGCGCATTGCGAGGCGGCTCTTCTAGTCGCACGGCGCCCCGGGATCAAGGCCCAGGCCGCCCGGCGAGGCCCCCTGGCGCAAGTTTTTGTGGCGGCGAAAGAAAAGGCCCCGGAGGCGAACCTCCGGGGCCTGGTCCCTTGAACCGTTCCGAGGGGGATCAGCCCTTCGGAAGCACGAAGCGGATCGGAATCCGAACCGTGCCGCCCTCGACCGGGGCGCCGTCCTGGGTCTTCGGCCGCATCTTGAACAGCTTGCTCAAACGCATCGCCGCGGACCCGAAGTCCTGATCCGACGGATCCTCGGACACGACCTCGCAGTTTTCGAGGCTGCCCTTGGCCGTCACCGAGCAGCTGAGCGTCGCCCGGCCCTCGATGTTCATCCGCATCGCACGATCCGGATAGTACCGCGCGATGTCATCGCCCGAGGGACGACGAGCCCAGTCCGGGTTCGTAATCACCGACGGACGCGGCGGGGCCGGCGGGGCGGCCTTCGGCGGTTCCGGCGTCTCGATCCGCTTCTCGACCGGCGGGACCGGCAGAGGCGGGATCTGCGGAATGTCGGCCGGCACGTTCACCGGAGGCCGCGGTTGCAGCTTCGGCGGCGGAGGCGGCGGCGTGTTCGGCGGAGGCGGCGGGGGCGGCGGAGGCGGCGGCGGAGCGGGCTTGATGAGCGCCACGTCCGTCACATCGTCCGAGTACTCCCGATACTTCGGCTCGAACTTCGACTTGTACAGGTAGTAGCCAAGGCCGGCGTGCACGATGAGAGAGCCGATAATGGCGGCGGTGACGCCATTATTCCGCTTCTTCTTCGGCTCGTCGAAGACACTGCGATGTTCGTGGGTAGTGTCGGTGGTTTCAGCCATTCGTCACCCCCTTCTAGTTCTTATCTTCGCCGATGAGGGCCACGCTGTAGAAACCGTTGTCCTGAAGCATGTTCATGACGCCCATGAAGTCCCCGTAGAGAACATCCTTGTCGGCGCGAATGAAGATGCGTTCCTTCTCCGGATTACGTTGCCCGATCGTCGTACGCAGAGTGTCCCCGATGTCGGCCAGTTCCACGCGGCTGTCCCCAATATAGATGGAGCCGCCCGCCTGGATCGAAATATAGACCGGTTTCGGTGGGTTCGTTGAAGGTTTGGCGACCGCGGGCGGAAGATTAACTTGCACGGTCACGGCGGCCATGGGCGCCGCGACCATGAAGATAATCAGGAGCACCAACATAACGTCCACGAAGGGCGTAACGTTGATTTCGCTATTAGCGTCGACCGCGTACCTGCCACCCCCAGAACCTGAGAGTTTGGCTCCCATGTGGGTTACGCCCCTTTGTCGAGCTGCCGGGAAATCGCGTTCATCAGTTCAGCAACAAAGCCTTCCGTGCGCGCGCCATAGGCGGAGATGCGGGTCTGGAAGTAGTTGTAGAAGATAACGGACGGGATAGCGGCGAAGAGACCGATACCGGTGGCCAGCAGCGCTTCGGCGATACCGGGGGCGACGACGGCCAGGTTGGTGGTGTTGGTGTTCGCGATGCCGATGAAGGAGTTCATGATCCCGTAGACGGTGCCGAACAGACCGATGAACGGACCGGACGAACCGACCGAGGCCAGGAACTGCATGCCGCTCGACAGGCGCTTGCCCAGCGAGGCTTGAACCGCGCCGACCGCGGATTCCGCACGGTGCAGGGTGGTTTCACGGTGTTCGCCGTTCACGGCCAGACCAGCTTGACGCGACAGTTCGATTTCCTGGGTCGCCGCGGAGGCCATGTCGGCCAGCGGGTTGCCTTCGAACTCTTCGGCGGCGGCGATACGGCCCATGTCGTTGACCGACTTGGCGCCGCGGAAGGCTTCGAGGAAGCGGTCCGAGGTGCGGTTCAGCGAACCGAACTCGAGGAGCTTGGTGACCAGCAGGGTCCAGGACAGGACCGAGGCGAGCACCAGGCCGATCATGACGACCTTAACGACCGGTTCGGCGTCAAGGAACATCTGCATGACGGTCAGCTTGCCGGCATGTTCGATCTTCGCGGGTTCGACGTCGCCCGCGCCTTCGGCGGCCGGGGCGGCGGCGTCAGCCACGGGGACGGCCGCAACGTCGGCGGCCGGAGCTTCGGCGGCGGCCGGAGCGGCCGGGGCGGCAGCTTCCTGCGCGAACGCCGGCGCGCTCGCCATCAGCGCAACCGCACCGATGAGAGCGATGAAAGGGGTCTTTCGTTTATTGTCGAGCATCTGTCGCCAGTTCCTGATTGGTCTAGCACGTTTGGACCGAAGGGTCGTCGCGCGAGAGCGTCTCCCACCCTAACTAAACAAGCCCGTCGTCACGACTGGTTTGCACCAGGCAAGACGCGAGAGCCGCTTCGCTGCGCCCGACCCGTGGCGCCTAATTTTCACGTACGTGAAACCGGGCGTTCGGATACGGGAGCGACTTTCAGACTCCTCGAGAGGAGCTCAAAGTCTTACCGCTATGTTAGACGTGCGGCAGGGGTCCTTTGGCAACCCCTTTTCCAAGCGTCAAGGGGGCATACTTGAGGGCGCGGCCTCAAGAAACCTTTGGCCGCGCCTGTCGTGTTGCAGTGCACAACAATTCGACCAAGCAATCGGCCGAGAAAATCGAGTTTCAAATCGAATTTTATGCTGCAACGCAGCGAAATTGGACGAACGTCGGTCTTAAAATATGGCAGGCTCGCTTGGCGAACCGACGGCCGACACACCACCTCCGGTCGCCGTCGCGCCGCGTCGGGGACATGGAAGCGAGGCGCCCCCGAGTCAACCGGCGTTCGGCCATGCGAGGATCGCAAGGCCGTGAGCGTGTCCTGGGCGCCATGGCCGGCATGGCCGCGCCCCGTTCAGGAGGCCGAAACGATCCGGTAGACGGCGCCGGGACGCGGGTCGGCCAGGGTGTCCAGCAAGGCCCGCATCGCCTCGCGCGGTGCGTCGGCGGCCGAGACCGCCTGCCAGGCGCGATAGGCCTCGGCGTCGCGCCAGGCGCCGATCACCAGATAATCCCCGCCGGTCTCGGACGCGACCAGCTCGGCGCCGAAAAAGCCGTCGATCGCCCGCGGGCGGGTCAGCATGCCGGTCTGCTGGAAGGCGGCCTCGAAGTCGGCCTCCCGCCCTGGCTTCACCCGAAAGCGGATGACGGAGCGAACCTGGCTCACAGCCGGTTCACCGCGATCTCGCCGCCCCGGACGATCAGGTCCAGCCGCTCGCCCTGCCCGTTCAGCACCGAGATGTCGGCCAGCGGGTCGCCGTCCACCAGCAGCAGGTCGGCGTGGGCGCCGGGCGCCAGCACGCCCAGCTTGCCCGCCTGGCCCATCATCTCGGCGTTCACCAGGGTCGCGGACGCCAGGATCTCGGCCGCCGGCAGCACCTGGGCGCGCAGGACGAACTCCTTGGACTGGGCCGGATGGGTTTCGCCCAGCAGGTCGGTGCCGAAGCCCATCTTCACGCCCGCGCGCCGGGCGATCTCCAAGGCCCCGAGCCCGGCCCCGAACACGTCGTCCAGCTTCTTCAGGCTTTCTGAGGGGAAGCGCAGCTTCTTCCCGAACTCGGCGATCTGATCGTAGGTGACCAGGGTGGGCACGAGGTAGCAGCCCTGCTGCGCCATGAACTTCGCCGAGGCCTCGTCGATCAGGTTGCCATGCTCGATGGACCGCACCCCGGCCCGCACCGCCCGCTCGATGGCCTCGGGGATATAGGCGTGGGCGAAGGCGTAGGTGCGGCGGGCGGCCGCCTCCTCCACCGCCGCGCGGATCTCCGCCTCGGTATACTGGACCATGTCGATGGGATCGGAGGGCGTGGCGACGCCGCCGCCGGCCATCACCTTGATCTGGTGGGCGCCGGCCTTCAGCTCCTCTCGCACCGCCTTTCGCACCGCATCGACCCCGTCGGCGACGTGGCTGAAGGCCGAGGACTTGATATCGCAGGCGCAGAGCTGCGGGTGCTGGCTGACGCCGGAGGAGTCGCCGTGGCCGCCGGTCTGGCTGATGACCCGGCCCGAGCGGAACACCCGCGGTCCCTTCACCAGGCCGCGATCCAGGGCGTTGGTGATGCCCGGATCCATGCCGCCGGCGTCGCGCACGGTCGTAAAGCCGCGGCGCAGCATCCCCTCGAGGATGAACTTGGTCTCGATGGCGATCCAGGAGGTCTGGCGCCGCCCCATGGCCGCCAGGTCCATGGTGGTGATCGCCGCATGGACGTGGGCGTCGATCAACCCCGGCGTCAGGGTTCGCCCGCCGGCGTCCAGCACCGCGACATCGGCGCCGGCGGTCAGCGCCTTGCCGTCCTCGGCCAGTTCCACGACCTTGCCGGCCTCGACGCGGATGGACGCCCCGCCCCGCCGCTCGGCGGCGGCGATGTCCAGCAGATGGGCGTTGCGGATGATGAAGTCGGTCATGGCGGGCTCCCGAAACCTGCCCTCGACCTAACAGACTTTTCCGGGCGATGGCGACAGCCGCCGCGGGGTTTCCGACCTTGGCCGCCCAGCCAGGCCCGGCGATAAGTCCGCCATGCCTGCGCCCCGCCTTCCCGACGCCCGCAAGGCCTCCTTCGCCCCGGTGGCCGATGCGCGAACCCGGCTGCTGGTGCTCGGCAGCCTGCCGGGCGAGGCGTCGCTGGCGCGCAGCCAATACTACGCCCATCCGCAAAACCAGTTCTGGCGGCTGATCGGCGCGGTGATCGGGCGGGAGCTCGCGGCCCTGCCCTATGAAGAGAGGTTGCAGGCCTTGCTCACAGCCGGCGTCGGCCTGTGGGACGTGGTCCGTTCGGCCCGGCGTGCGGGCAGCCTGGACACCGCCATCCGCGACCACGAACCGAACGCCCTGCCCGCCCTCTGCGCCGCCCTGCCCGACCTGCGCGCCGTGGCGTTCAACGGCGGCAAGGCCTCCGAGCTCGGCCGGCGGGTGCTGACCGCGGGTCCAGCCCTGGTCACCCTGCCCTCCAGCAGCCCGGCCTACACCCTGGCCTATGCGCAAAAGCTGG
>MEEW01000170.1 GCA_001724985.1 Phenylobacterium sp. SCN 69-14 | reverse complement strand
CTCCACCGTGGCCTACGACATCCTCATCATCGCCACCGGCATGCGGCCGATCCGCCTGCCGATCGAGGGCGCGGACCTGGCCGGGGTGCTGACCCTGCGTTCGGCCGCAGACGCCGAGGCGATCAAGGCCGCCCTGGGCCCCGGCAAGCGGCTGGCCATCGTCGGCGGCGGCTATATCGGGCTGGAGGTCGCCGCCTCGGCCCGCGCCCTGGGCGCCGACGCCGTGGTGATCGAGCGCGAGGCGCGCATCCTGGCCCGCAGCGCCTGCGAGCCGCTGTCCAATTTCTTCCGCGACTATCACCTGGCCCGCGGGGTCGAGTTCGTGCTGGGCGCGGGCGTGGCCGGTTTCGTCGGCCATGACGGCAAGGTCAGCGGCGTGCGTCTGGCCGACGGCCGGATGATCGACTGCGACGTGGTGCTGATGGGCGTCGGCGCCACGCCGAACGACGAGATCGCCCGCGACGCCGGCCTGGAATGCGCCCGCGGCATCGTGGTCGACCAGGAGGCCCGCACCGCCGACCCGGCGGTGTTCGCCATCGGCGACGTCACCCACCGCCCGATGCCGCACTACGACCGCATGTTCGGTCCCGAGAGCGTGCCCAGCGCCCTGGAACAGGCCAAGCAGGCCGCCAGCGCCATCACCGGCCGCGCGCAGCCCTCGCCCGAGGTGCCGTGGAACTGGTCCGACCAGTACGACATCAAGCTGCAGATCGCCGGACTGCCGTTCGACGCCGACCGCGTGCTGTTGCGCGGGGACCCGGCCAGCGGGAAGTTCGCCGTGTTCCACCTGAAGGGAGATCAGGTGCAATCGGTGGAGGCGATCAATTCGCCCCCCGAATTCATGATGGGCAAACAGCTCATCGCCAACCGCAAGCCGGTCGATCCGGCCAAGCTTGCCGATCCGACGGTTTCCATGAAAGAGGTCGCCGCCTGAAGGGCGACGGAGGGGAGTGAATGGCCAAGATCACCTATATCGAGCATGACGGCACAGAACACGTCGTCGATGTGAAGAACGGCCTGACGGTCATGGAAGGCGCGGTGAAGAACAATATCCCGGGCATCGACGCAGACTGCGGCGGCGCCTGCGCCTGCGCGACCTGCCACGTCTATGTGGACGAAGCCTGGCAGGGCAAGACGGGTTCGACCTCGGCCATGGAGGACTCGATGCTCGACTTCGCCGAGAACGTCGAGCCCAACAGCCGCCTGTCCTGCCAGATCAAGGTCAGCGACGAACTCGACGGCCTGGTCGTGCGGATGCCGGAAAGCCAGCACTAAGCCCGGCGGGCGTGTGGTATAGCCCGGTCCGGCTGCGCAAGGCGCCGGACCGGAGACTGCTGCCAGTGGACGAAAGCGTAACTGCGCCCGATCTGTCGTTCGATCGGGTCGAGCCCGTCGTTTCGGGATTCATCGACGACTATCTGCGCCTGCACGATCTCGATCCGCAGCGCTTCCGCGCCCGCCCGCTGCCGGGCCGCGACGAGATGTTCTTCAAGGCGATCCTGCCGAACTACGAGTTCGACGCCTCCATCTCCGCCTTCAAGTTCGTGGAATCGACCGTCCGCCTGGGCGAGGCCTATCGCCAGCTCGTGGAGGGCGTGTTCGGAGGTTTCGACCAGGTCGGGCCGGTGCTCGACTTCGCCTCCGGCTGGGGCCGCCTGACCCGCTATCTGGAACAGCGCCTGCCGCTTTCGCAGATCAGCGTGGCCGACATCTATCACGACGCCATCGATTGGCAGGTCGCGACCTTCGGGGTTTCGGGCGTCCATTCGACCAAGGACCCAGCGCTGCTGTCATACGCCGGGCGGCACGACGTCGTGCTGGCCGGCTCGATGTTCTCCCACCTGCCCGAAGGCCTGTTCCACGCCTGGCTGGCCAAGCTCCACAGCCTGGTCTCGGCGCGCGGCGTCTTGGCCTTCAGCGTCCACGACGAAGCCATCCTGCCGGCCGGGGAGGCCATGGGCGCGGACGGCTTCCACTTCCTGCGCTTTTCCGAAAGCGGGTCGCTGGACCTGGACATCTACGGCATGTCCTATGTGACCGAGGCCTTCGTCGGCCGGGCGATCGAACGGTTGGGGCCGGGCCTCTCCTGGCGACGCTTCCCCAAGGGCCTCTACGAGAACCAGGACCTCTACGTCGTCGGCGCCCTCGGCGTGGACCTCAGCGACCTCAAGCTCGGCTCGACGCCGATGGGCGGCTTCGAGACGGTCGCGACCCTCCCCACCGGCGAGGTCGAGTTCGCCGGCTGGGCGGTGGAGCGCACGCCAGGCGCGCAGATCGCCGCGGCGCGAGTCTTCGTGGATGGCGAGGAAGTCCTGAGCCTCGTCCCTGCGCGCGAGCGGCCCGACGTCCAGAAGCATTTTCCCGGCTCGGCCCGCCCCCCGGTCGGCTGGAGCTTCCGCCTCTCGCCGCAACAGGCCGCGCCCGGCGCAATGGTGCGCGTGCGGCTGGAAAGCGACAGCGGGCTGATGGGCTACTGCTACGCGCAAATGCCCACGCCCGCGACCTTCACCTATTCAGGCTGGTCACGGCGCGGCCTGCGGTAGCGGGCTCGAAGTCCGGGCCGGTTATCCTGGCGCCGAGTCCAGGCGGCCTCTCAAGCGGATGTCATCCCGGTTTGCGAAGCAAGACCGGGACCCATGCACGCCGGATCAAGCCGGAAAGGGCTGGGCCGAGCCCCCTTCCTCAAGACCAGGTGTTCATAGGTCCCGGTCTTCGGCTTCGCCGAAACCGGGATGACATCGATCGTATGCGCTCGCCCTACTTCAGCGGGGGAGCATCCACTCTCCGTCACGCGACGGCGCGCAGGCCGTCGAGTTGGGCGATGATGTTCGACATGGCCGAGGAGGGCCGGATCTCGTCCTGGCCGTAGTCGCCGGACTCGATGATGGCGGCCAGCCGGTCGCGGGCGCGGCTGACGCGGCTCTTGATGGTGCCGATGGCGCAGCCGCAGATTTCCGACACTTCCTCGTAGGACAGCCCACCGGCGCCGATCAGGATCAGCGCCTCGCGCTGGTCGTCGGGCAGGCAGGCGAGGGCGCGGCGCACCTCGTCCAGCTCCAGGCTGGCGATCGGGTTGGAGGCGGCCTCCAGGGTGCGCTCGGCCACTTCCGGGTCGAGCTGGCTGGAGCGCCACGAACGGCGCTTGTCGGAATAGAACTGGTTGCGCAGGATCATGAAGGTCCAGGCCTTCATGTTGGTGCCCGGCTGGTAGCTCGCGCGATTGTTCCAGGCCTTCAGCAGCGCGTCCTGCGCCAGGTCGTCAGCCGCCGCCGCGTCGCGGCACAGCGACCGGGCGAAGGCCCGCATCTGCGGGATCAATCCGGTCAGCTCGATCTTGAAGTCGTGGTCCGCTTGAGCCTGTTGGTTCATTAGGTCGCCTTTCGTTCAAGCCCGGGACATTACGCGCCCCTCGTGGCCTAAACGCGGCAAGACGCCAAAAGGCTCCGCTTGTTGCCGCTCACGAGACCGAGAGCAGCGTACCGGCAACCTCAGAACTTCAGCTCCGGGTGGCCCGCGGCCCCTTGCGCCGCCTCGGGTAGATGGCAGGTGAAGGTGGCCCCGGCGCCGGGCTCGCTCTCCAGGGCGACCCAGCCGCCGTGCAGCTCCACCAGCGCCTTGACCAGGGCCAGCCCCAGGCCCGGCCCGCCACGTTCTCGCCCCACGAAGCGGTCGAAAATGTGCGCCTGGACATGGAAGGGAATGCCCCGGCCGGTGTCGGTGACCTGAAGCTGCACCTCGCCCAGGGTGCGGCGCGCGGCCAGGGTGACGGTCCCGCCGGGCGGGGTCTGTCGCACCGCGCTCTCGACCAGGTGATCGAGGGTCTGGGCCAGCCGGCGGGCGTCGCCGCGCAGCAGGCCGATATCGCCCGGATGCTCGACCTTGATGGACACCTGGGCGGCCTCGGCCTCCTTGGCCCAGCGCTCGGCGGTGTCCCCCACCAACTCGGCGACGTTCACGTCGGCCAGGTCCAGGGCCATTTCGTCGGCGTCGATCTGGGCCATGTCCAGCACGTCGTCGATCGACCGCGCCAGTTGGGTGGCGGCGGTCCGCACCGCCGCGGCGTGGGCGCGGCCGCGCTCGGAAAGGTTCTCGCCGGAGCGCTCGAGCAGCTCGGAATAGCCGATGATGGTGGTAAGCGGCGTGCGTAGCTCGTAGGAGACGTTGCCCACGAAATCGCGCTTCAGCCGCTCGGCCTCGGCCAGGGCCGCCGAGCGGTCGGCCAGCGCGCTCTCCAGCTTGCGCGCGTCGGTGACGTCGGCGAAGGCGATCAGGGTCGCCCCGTCCGGCAGCGGCCGGCTCTGATAGACGACGATGCGCGAGTCCGAGGTCTTCACCTCGCCGGAGATCGGGGCGCGGGCCTGTGGATCGGGGTCGGCGACCCGGCCCTTCAGCTCGCGCCAGAAGTTCATGTCGTGCAGGCGGCGCACGCACAGCTCGACCACGCCCTCGAAGTCGTGGGCGCGTTCCAATTGGTCGCCGCTGACGTTCCAGAACAGCTCGAACGCCTCGTTGTGCAGTCGCAGCCGCCCGTCCGAGCCGAACACCGCCACCGCGTCGTTCAGCTTGTCGAGCGTGGCCTGCTGCACCTGGATCTGGGCGTTGTACTGGGCCTTCAGCCGCAGCTCGCCGGTGATGTCGGAGAAGAGCAGCACCACTCCGCCCATCGGGTGCGGCTGGCGGCCCACCTTCAGGGTGCGGCCGTCGGGCAGGCTCCAGAGGTCGTCCGGCCCCGAGGAGGTGTCCTCGTAGCGGTCGAGCTCGCCCGCCTTCCACTTGCCGTAGTCGGCGGTCTCGGGCAGCCGCCGCCGCTGGCGCAGGCGGTCGAGGACTTCGCCGTGGCTCGGCCGCTCGGCCAGCCAGGCGGGCTCCAGGCCCCACAGCTCGGCGAAGGCGGTGTTGTGGAAGATCAGCCGCTTGCCCTCGCCGAAGATGGCGACGGCGTCGGCGATGTGGTTCAGCGTCTCGTCGTGCGCCTCGACATGGCGCCTCAGCGCCTCGCGCAGCTCCTCGGTCTCGGTGACGTCGTCGGTCCAGACCCCGACCCCGCCGCCTTCCAGCGGCTGGGCGGTGACTTGCAGCGCCCGCCGGCGGCCCTCCAGCGTCGTCCAGCGCAGGCTCTGGCGGCGCGAGCCCAGGTTGGCGGCTTCGCTGGCCAGGCTCTCGGCCCCCTTGTCGAAGGAGAGGCCCTTGGCCGCCGCCTCGTCCAGGGTCGCCGCGCCCGTGGCCGCCAGCCAGGCGGCGTTCACCCAGACCGGGCTGCCGTCCGCCGCGGCGATCCAGGCCGGGGTGGTGCGTGCGTCGAGGAAGGCGGCGAAGCGCGGCGCCGTCGGCAGGCCCGCGTCCTGGCCGACCACGGCCGACAGCCGCAGCCACGCCAGCGCCCCGGCCGCGCGGCCCTCGACCGCCACGGCGCCGCCCGGCCCCTGGACCTCGAAGGCGCAGGCCTCGCCCCGCTCGAAGAGGGCGCGCAGCCGCCGCGCATGGTCCGGGTCGGCCCGCATCAGGGCCGAGACCACCGCCTGGGGATCGGCCGCCGGCGGCAGGCCGAGGGCCGCGGCGCAGGCGGTCAGGCTCTCCTGGCCGGAGGTCAGGCTGGCATGTCCGTCCTGGACGGCCAGCAGGGCGGAATCGAAGGCCTCGACCGAGGCCTGGGCGGCTTCGGCCCCGGCCTCCAGTTCGGAGATGCGCCCGCGCAGGGCCTCGACCTGGGTCTCGTTGCGCCGCCGCTGGTCGACCAGCCAGAACATCGCGCACAGCGCCAGCAGCACCGCGCCGGCGGCGGCTCCGAGGATCAGGTCTTGCTCGCTCATCGGCGCTCCGTCGCCCCCGAGACGGCGAATCATCTCAAGGGACCATAGTTTGGTCCGTGCAATTGGGCGATGATCGGAAGGCTATGACCGCCATCCTTTATCCGGTGGCCGCGGATGCGGGCCAGGCGTTCGGCGCGCCGATGGGACGCGCGGCGCGCGAGCGCGAGGCCGAACGCGCCGCCGGGGAGGCCGTGGCCTTCGTGACCGAGCCGGTCGGCCCGCCCTACGCCAGCCGCGAGGCGGCGCTCGACGCCCTGGCCGGCCGCGTCGAGGACGACCGGCCCGGCCGGTCCTTCGCCGTGCCGGCCGAGGACCGCTTCATCGCCCTGGTGGAACAGGTCGCCCCGCGCGGCGGCCGCCGGCGCGCGCCCGCTCCG
>MEEW01000169.1 GCA_001724985.1 Phenylobacterium sp. SCN 69-14 | reverse complement strand
CGAGCGCGCGTTTGGATTCCAGCACCACGACCACGGTCTTGCCCGCACTCTCGAGCGCTTGCAGCCGCGCGGCTTGCTCGGCGCTCAACTGGCCCTGCTCGGCGGCGAAGCGGGGTGAGCCAACAGAGACGAAGCCGCCCTTGAGGCGGCCGGTGACCGCCTTGCCCGGGGTTGCGGTCACGCCATAGGCGGTCGGCAGGGTCAGGCCTTCGGCTTCCGCGCGGGCGATGATCGCAAGGCCAAGAGGATGGCTCGACCCCTTCTCGACGGCTGCCGCCTTGGCCAGCAGTTCGTCGGCCCCTCCTTCGAAGGGCACAATGTCGCTGACCTGGGGGCGGCCGATGGTGAGCGTGCCGGTCTTGTCGAAGGCGACCGTTGTGACCTTGCCGAGCGTTTCCAGGGCTGCGCCGCCCTTCACGAGCAAGCCCTTGCGCGCCCCCGCGGCGAGGCCGGACGCGATCGCCGCCGGGGTCGAGATGACCAGCGCGCAAGGACAGGCGATGAGCAGAACCGCCAGGCCACGATAGATCCAGGTATGCCATTCGGCGCCGAGGAGGAGCGGCGGCAGCACGATGATCAAGGCGGCGACCACCATGGCGGCGGGGGTGTACCAGGCGCTGAACCGGTCGATGAAGCGGGCCATCGGCGCGCGGGCGCCCTGGGCCTCTTCGACCAGATGGATGATGCGCGCGATCGTGTTGTCGGCCGCGGCCTTCGTGATGGCGACCCGCAGTTGGCCGTTGCCGTTGATGCTCCCGGCATAGATTTCCGACCCGGGCTCCTTGGTCACCGGAACGGATTCCCCCGTGACAGGCGCTTGGTTGACCTCGGAGGTTCCGCTGATCACCTCGCCGTCGGACGGCGCCCGGTCGCCGGGGCGGATCACCACGACATCTCCGACCGCCAATTCGGCGGCGGCGATCTGTTCGACGACGCCCTCGCGTTCGCGCAACGCCGATCGCGGAACGAGATCGACGAGGGCGCGAATGCCCGCCCGGGCCTTGGAGGCAGCCACCCCCTCCAACAGCTCCCCGACCGCGAACAGGAAGACGACCACCGCCGCTTCCTCGGCCTCGCCGATGGCGATCGCGCCGGCGGCGGCCACCGACATCAGGGTTTCAATGCTGAACGGGGTGCCGGCCACCGCGCCGGCCGCCGCGCGCCGGGCGATGGGAACCAGACCGACCAGGGTCGCGATCGCATAGACCCAGGTTGTCCAACCGGGAGCGAGACGCGCGATGACGAACGCTGCAGCCAGGGCCAAAGCCGAGGCTAGCGCCAGATGCGCCTTGCGCGATCGCCACCAGATTTCGTCGCTGGCCGCGCCGACTTCCGAGGTGGGATCGCTATCGCCGCTCGGCGTGTAGCCCAGGACGCGAATGCGTTCGCGAATGGCGCTGGGCGATGTGCGATCGGCGTCGTAGGCCAGCGTCAACCGCTGCAGGCTGTAGTTGACGTCGATGTCGCTGACGCCGGGAACCCGCTTGAGCGCGGTCTCGATTTTCGTCGCGCAGGCGCCGCAGTCCATGCCATCGACGCGCAGGATCAGGGCGGTGCTCACGAGGCGCGCTCGCTCGAGCGGGTGGGAGCCGTCTCTGCCCGAAGCGCGATCATCGACCTGTCCTCCAATACATCACCGGCGAGGGTACATCCTCAAGTCGCTAGAGGATCAAGCCTCCGCTGTCGTCGATGCAGGTTCGCGGTGGCGGGCTCGCCAAGCGGCGTAGCGCCCTGATAAGGAGAATTGCTAGCATCACGGTTTCCCATGCGCATTTTGTCCATTCTCCTCTCGGCCGCTGTCGCGGCGCTGACCCTGCTCGCGTCGCCAGTCATGGCCCAGGAAAGCAGTTCGGCGCAGACGGCATGGCGACTGCTGGACTATGTCGCGGTGGATTATGCCGGCGCCGTCGACAACGGCCAGGTCGTCAGCGCCGCCGAGTACGCGGAGATGGTGGAGTTCGCCGCCGCCGTCCGCACGCGCCTGGCTGCATTGCCCGCGACCCCCGCCCAGCCGCAGCTCGTGCGAGACGCCGCCGCGCTGGAGGCGGCGGTGCTGGCCAAGGCGCCGCCGGCGCAGGTGAGCCACGACGCCCACAATTTGGCCAGCGCCTTGCTTGCGGCCTATCCGACGCCCCTGGCCCCGCGCTCGGCTCCGGACCTCAGCCGTGGCGCAAGTCTCTACGCCGAGCAGTGCGCAGCCTGCCATGGTCCCACCGGCGGCGGCGATGGTCCGAACGCCGAGGGGCTTGACCCGCCGCCGATCGCGTTCAGCGACATGGCGCGGGCGCAGCAGCGGAGCGTGTTTGGTCTTTATCAGGTCATCGGCCAGGGCCTGGACGGCACGGCTATGGCCAGTTACGCCCACCTCTCGGAGGCTGACCGCTGGGCCCTGGCGTTCTACGTCGGCGGGCTTGCCTATAACGACGCCCAGGCCAAGGCCGGCGAGCAGTTCTGGCGGCGGGACGCGGCTGTGCGCGCCAGGTTCAGCACCCTTGCGGCGCTCACTCAGGCGACGCCGCAGGCCTTGGCTGCCGACTTCGGCCCGGAAAAGGCGCAGGCGCTCACCGCCTATCTTCGCAAGACGCCGAGTGCGCTGTCGGGCCAGGGCCCCAATCTTTCTCTCGCCCGTGGACGGCTTGCGCAGAGCGCTGCGGCCTATGCGGCGGGCGACCGGCGACGGGCGACCGACCTGGCGCTGTCGGCCTATCTCGACGGCTTCGAACCGGTCGAGCCGCTCCTGAAAGCGCGTGATCCGGCGCTGATGGGCCGCATCGAGACCGCTATGGGCGCCTACCGGTCGGCGATCGCAGCTGGGCAGCCGGCGGCGACGGTGCAAGGTCAGGCCGAACAGCTTGCCGCCTACATGGACGCCGCCGAGCGCGCGCTCGCACCGGAAAAGGCCAGCCAAGTCTCTGCGTTCATGGGGGCCTTCACGATCCTCCTGCGGGAAGGCCTTGAGGCTCTGCTGGTCGTGGTGGCGATGGTCGCCTTCCTGCGGAAAGCTGGCCGGTCCGACGTCTTGCCCTACGTGCACGGCGGCTGGAGCGCGGCCCTCGGGGCTGGCGTCCTCACCTGGGCCGCCGCCACCTATCTGATCTCGATCAGCGGCGCGAGCCGCGAATTGATGGAGGGCTTTGGCTCTCTCATCGCGGCCGTCGTGCTGGTCTCCGTCGGGATCTGGATGCACGGCAAGAGCCGGGCGGATGTCTGGCAACGCTACATACGCGACAAGCTCTCCAAGGCCTTGTCACGGAAATCGGCTTGGTTCCTGTTCGCCCTGGCCTTCCTGGTCGTCTACCGGGAGGTTTTCGAGACCATCCTCTTCTTTGCCGCGCTCTGGAGCCAGGGCGGGCATATGGCGATGCTGGCCGGCGCCGGATTGGGCGCCGTGGTCCTGGCCGCGGTCGGTTGGGGGCTCCTGCGCTACAGCCGCAAGCTCCCCATCACCCAGTTCTTCGCCTTGAGCTCGGTTCTCATCGCCATCCTCGCCGTAGTCCTCGCCGGCAAGGGCGTGGCCGGACTCCAGGAGGCCGGACTTCTGGGGATCCGCCCGATTGCAGGACTGCCGCGGATCGAGATCTTGGGCGTTTATCCGACCTGGCAGGGCGTCGCGGCCCAGATTGCAACGCTTCTGGTGATGGTGTTCGGCTTTGTTCGCAACAGCCGGACGGCGCCTATTCGGGCCTAGTCCGCACCCGCCGAGCCACGGGCTCGCTTCTCCAGAACCGATGGGGGCAGGCGCCCGTGCGGCCGGCGCCAGCAGGGTCGGACCGCAGCGCGTTGGTGCGGTTCGGCGTCTGCTCTGCTCCGGCCACGCGGGGGTGTCGTGGGCGACTCTCATCGCCCGCGACGGACCTATTGCTTCTGGATGGCGGTGATCTCGCCCGCCCCGTCCTTGATCGTCAGATCGAAGGCCACCTTGTCTCCGACATTCACCGATTGAGCGAGCGCCGGGGTGGCCTTGAAGCCCATGGTCATGGCCGGCCAGTTCGCTTCCGGGATCGGCGTGTGATCAACGGTGATCACGCCGGCGGCCGCATCGACGGCGGTGACCGTTCCGGTCGCCTTAACCGACTTGGCGGCCGATGCATCCATAGCCATGCCCTCGGCCATCTTCGGCGTTTCGGGCGGCGGCGCCGTCTCGACGGCCTTTTCCTCCGTCTTGGGGCTGCAAGCCGTGAGAACGGCCGCGAGGCCGAGGCCCGCCAGGGTCAGTGTGGTGCGCTTCATAGGAGTCTCCTTCAGGTGGAAGCGGGTTGAAGAGATGTGCGGTGGGACCTGCGGCGGAGCAGCAGGTAGCCGGCCGGGATGACCAGCATGGAAAGCAACGGGGCGGTCACCATGCCGCCGATCATCGGGGCGGCGATCCGGCTCATGACCTCAGAGCCGGCGCCGTGGCCGATGAGGATCGGGGCGAGGCCGGCGAGGATCACCGCGACCGTCATGGCCTTGGGACGCACCCGCAGCAGGGCTCCCTCGCGGACGGCGTCCTCGACCTGGGCGGGGGAGGGGTGCTCGCCTCGGTCCTTCAGCGCGTCCTTCAAATAGATCAGCATCACCACGCCGAACTCGGCGGCGACGCCGGCGAGCGCGATCAGGCCGACGCCAGTGGCGACCGACTGGTGATAGCCGAGCAGGTAAAGCGCCCAGACGCCGCCGGTCAGCGCGAACGGCAGGGTCGCCATGATCAGAGCCGCCTCGTCGAAGCGGCGGAAGATCACATAGAGCAGCACGAAGATGATCAGGAGCGTCGCCGGTACGACCAGCTTCAGCCGCTCGACGGCGCGCTGCAGATACTCGAATTGGCCTGAATAGGCGATCGAGACCCCCGGCGAGAGCTTCACGTCCTTGGCGACAGCCTGCCGCAGGCCGGTGACGACCGACGTCAGGTCGCGCCCCCGGACGTCGATATAGACCCAGGTGGAGGGGCGGCCGTTCTCGGTCTTCAGCATCGGCGGTCCGTCGGCAATTTCGATCTTCGCCACGGTTCCGAGCGTGATCTGCTGGCCGGCCGGGGTGAGAACCGGCAGGTTGCGCAGGCCCTCCAGGCTGTCGCGGATCTCGCGCGGATAGCGGACATTGATCGGATAGCGGGCCAGGCCCTCGATGGTCTGCCCGACGGTCTCGCCGCCGATCGCCCCGGCGACGATCTCCTGCACGTCGGCGATGTTGAGCCCGAAGCGGGCCGCGGCGGCGCGGTCGATATCGACATCGACATAGCGCCCTCCGGTCAGCCGTTCAGCCAGGGCCGAGCTCACGCCCGGAACGGCCTTGGCGGTCGTCTCCACGTCACGCGCGATGCGGTCGAGCTCGGTGAGGTCGGGGCCAGAAACCTTCACCCCGATCGGGCTCTTGATGCCGGTGGCCAGCATGTCGATGCGATTGCGGATCGGCGGCACCCAGACGTTGGCCAGGCCCGGGACCCTCACGGTCCGGTCCAGTTCCTCGACCAGCTTGTCCGGCGTCATGCCGGGCCGCCATTCGCTGCGCGGTTTGAACTGGATGGTGGTCTCGAACATCTCCAACGGCGCGGGGTCGGTGGCGCTCTCGGCGCGGCCGGCCTTGCCGAACACGGTCTTCACCTCCGGCACGGTCTTGATCAGCCTATCGGTCTGCTGCAGCAACTCGCCGGCCTTCTGCGCCGAGAGGCCGGGCAGGGCCGAGGGCATGTAGAGCAGGTCGCCCTCGTCCATGGCCGGGATGAACTCGCCGCCGAGCTGGCTGAGCGGCCACGCGGTCGTGGCGAAGACCAGCGCGGCGATGACCAGGGTGGTCCGCGGCCGGTCCATCACCCAATCCAGGGCCGGTCTGTAGGCGGCGGTCAGGCAGCGATTCAGGGCGTTGTCGCGCTCGCGCGGGATGCGGCCCCGGATCAGGTAGCCCATCAACACCGGGACCAGGGTCACTGACAGGATCGCCGCCCCCGCCATCGCGTAGGTCTTGGTGAAGGCCAGCGGTGAGAACAGGCGGCCTTCCTGCCCCTGGAGGGTGAAGACCGGCACAAACGACAGGGTGATGATCACCAGGCTGAAGAACAGCGCCGGCCCGACCTCGGCCGCGGCGTCGGTAATGACTCGCCAGCGGGTGTCGCCCTTCAGCGGCTCGCCCGGGTGATCCTCCTCCCAGCGCTCGATCTTCTTGTGGGCGTTCTCGATCATCACCACGGCGGCGTCGACCATCGCCCCAATGGCGATGGCGATGCCGCCGAGCGACATGATGTTGGCGTTGACGCCCTGGGCGCGCATGACG
>MEEW01000168.1 GCA_001724985.1 Phenylobacterium sp. SCN 69-14 | reverse complement strand
ACCGCCTTGGCCACGTCCTCGACTGCGCCGGCCGCCGGGGCGGCGCGCACCGGCCGCACCGCCTTGGCGCTCACCTTCTGCGTCTCCAGCCAGGCGGAGTCGGCCGGCAGGATCAGGCTGACCGGCCCGCCCGGCGGGCCATAGCTCGCCTCGATCGCCTCGGCGGCGATGTCGGCCACGCTGTCGGGGCTGTCGGCCGACTTCACCCACAGCGAGTTGGGGCCGACGATGGTCGGGATGTCGGAGTTCAGCGGCGCGTCGTACTGGCGGTGATAGGTGGCGTGGTCGCCGACCACGTTGACGACCGGCGTGAAGGCCCGCCGCGCATTGTGCAGATTGGCCAGGCCGTTGCCGTAGCCTGGCCCCAGGTGCAGCAGGGTGCAGGCCGGCGTCCCGGCGATGCGGCCATAGCCGTCCGCGGCCCCCGTCGCCACGCCCTCGAACAGGCACAGCACCGGGCGCATCTTCGGCTGGCGGTCCAGCGCCGCCACGAACTGCATCTCGCTGGTGCCCGGATTGGCGAAACAGGCGGTGACCTCGTTGTCCACGAGGGTCGTAATCAGGGCGTCGGCGCCGTTCATGCTCAAAACACCATCACGTCAGTTGCATCGGAAAACAGCCGCTCCACCTCGCCGGCCCGCAAGGTCCGCGCGATGGGCTGGGCGATATAGCCCTTGTCGGTGATCTCCCCGGCGTTGGGGTCGGGGGGCGTGGCCAGCACCAGGGCGCGCGCGATCCTGCCGCCCGAGCCCTGGGCCGCCGAATTGTGGCGCGCGATCCCCTCGCGCACGGCGGCCTCGACCGCCTCACGCGGCCAGGTCGGGTTGGGGTAGAACAGCAGGCCCAGCGCCTCGCGCCCCTCGCCGCAGACCACAGCGTCGGTGACGCCGTCGCCCACCGCCGAGACCGCCTTCACCCGCAGCTCGCCGACCGTGACGAAGGTGCCGCTGGCCAGCTTGAAGTTCTCCGAGATGCGCCCGTCGAAGGCCAGCCCCGCCTGCGGCTCATCGGCCGCCACGAACCGCGCCGCATCGCCCAGCAGGTAGAAGCCGTCCGCATCGAAGCTCTGCGCCGACAGCTCCGGCCGCCCCAGATAGCCGGGCGAGACCTGCGGCCCCTTGACCCGGAACTCCAGCTTGCCGCCCGCCGGCGTCAGCTTCACCTGGGTCCCCGGCACCGGCAGGCCGATCAGGCCCATCTGTTCGTTCGGCCAGTGGACGTTGCAGGCGGTCGGCCCGGTCTCGGTCGCCCCATAGCCCGAGGCGAAGCTGATCTTCTCGCCGACGGTGGCCGCCGCCACCGCCTGGATGCGGTCGCAGATGTCCTGGCCGAGCGCCGCGCCGCCGTACTGCAGCACCCGCACGCGGGCGAAGAAGGTCCTGGCCAGCGCCTCGTCGCGCTCCAGCTCCCCGGCCAGCAGCATCCAGCCGGCCGGCACCATGTTGTGATAGGTCGGCGAGACCAGCTTGAGGTTCTCCACCGTCGCCGCGAACCGGCCCGCGACCGGCTGGCCGGCGTCGATATAGACGCTCCCGCCGCGGTGCAGCGCCATGTGCAGGATCGAATTGGCCCCCAGGCTGTGGCTCCAGGGCGCCGAATTGACGATCACCGGCGGCTCGTCGTCGTCGAAACAGGCGGCGATCTGGGCGGCGTTGGTCGCGATCCCCCGGTGCAGGCAGATCACCGCCTTGGGCAGGCCCGTCGAGCCGGAGGTCAGCAGGTACTTGGCGTGGTCCTCAGCCCTAGCCGTCGGCTCGGCCGGGGCGGCGGCCAGCAGGCGCGCCAGCGCCACGTCCCCCGCCCGCGCGTTCTTGCCCGCGATCACCGGCAGCCCGGCCAGGAACGGCGCGGCCAGCGCCTCGCCGAACAGCTCCGCATCCTCGGTATAGACCGCCGCCGGCTTCAGCACCTCCACCGCATGGGCCAGCCGCGAGAGGTTCGCCCCCGGCAGGCCGTACTGCGGCGAGACCGGCGCGACCGGCATGCCCTGGCTCATCGCGCCATAGCTGACCAGCGCGTGATCGACCCCGTTGCGCGCCAGGATCAGCAGCGGCCGCGTCCCGACTACGCCCAGCTCGCCCAGCCCCCCGGCCAGCGCGCGCACCGCGTCCCAGGCCTGGCTGAACGACACCTCGCGCCAGCCCGCCCCCGACCGCTCGGCGATCCAGGCCCGCTCCGGCGCCTCGCGCGCCCAGCGCGCCAGGGCCTGGGTCATGGTGGTGAAGTCGGTGGCGTGCGGGGTCGGATTGGTCAGGACCAGCTCGCCCCCGCCCCGGTCCTCGACCTCCAGCCGCCGCGGCGCATAGCGCGGATCGCGGAACGGAGCGTCGATGAGGCGGATTCTGGCGTCCATGATCCCCTAGCCTTAGCCGCGCCGCGCCCCAGGGGAAAGGCCCGCGCCGCCCGGCGCGGCGATCACCCGGGCTCGAGGGCCGAGAACAGTCGTGCGCTCCGCCGCGCCCGCACCCAGGGCGTGAGCAGGCCCAGCGACCCGACCAGGGCCGCCCCGTCGGCCAGGGCCGCCCGCGCCGCGGCCTTCTCGTTCCGCGCCAGCCGCAGGCCGAACCCCGCCGCGCTCGCCGCCCGCGCCGCCTCGTCATAGGGCGCCCAGGCCGCCCGCAGCAGCAGCCACAGCCCCGCCAGCAGCAGGGCGAGCGCGCCGAGCTGCCCGGCGCTGGGCGCCGCGCCCGGCTGCGGCGTCGGGAAGAAGCCGGACGCCAGGCCCAGCATCACCCCGCCGATGAACAGCACGACCATCACGCTGGCGAACCACCCGATCGCAAAGGCGCTGTAGAGCGGCTGGCGCGCCGCGGCCTCGTCGTCGTAGCCCGGCCAGGCCTTCGGATGGCGCAGCCCGCCCCACAGCGCCTGGCTCCGCGCCCGCGCCATGCGCGGCGCCCACCAGCCGGCGGTCAGCGCCATCGGCGCCGCATCGCGCAGCTCGCGCGCCGCGAACGCCACCGGCGAGCCCTCGACCTCGAACATCTCCCCGCGCCAGACGGTGCGGCTGGCCAGATAGACGAAGCCCGCGAACCGCGTGAAGCCATAGGCGTAGACGCCCGCGCCCGTCAGCAGCACGATCAGCGGCGCCCCCCACGGCCCCATGGCCCGGAAGCTCGCCCACGCGCCCAGCAGGCAGCCGCCCACCGCCAGCCACTTGATGACGAACCCGGCCAGCAGCTCCCCGCCCGTCCCGCCGTATTCCAGCGGCGCCCCGCCCAGGCCGGTCGCGTCCCACAGCCGCCGGCGCGCCTCGCTGCGCCCCCAGAAGCTGTACAGCCCCAGCGTCGCCACGCTCAGCAGGCCGCAGCGCAGGCTCAGGCCCAGGAAGGCCGCCGTATCGATCTGCTGCTCGGGCGCCAGGCTCGTTCCGCCGGCCACGCCGTCGGTTCGCGACATGCAACTCCTCACTACGCACGTGACCGAACCCGTCACTGCGGCGCCGCAGCGCCACCCCGCTCCGGCCAGCCCACCCTAGCGCCCAAGTGTTTCCGAGACCCGAAGGCGCACCCGACAGGCGAACCGGCCGCGTCAGGACAGGATCAGCGGCTCGCCCGACCGGTCATAGGCGGCGAAGCGGCCGAAGGCGCCAAGGCGCACGGCCTCGACCATCGCGCCGAGCGCGCTCTCGACGTCCTCCTCGCCGGGGGGCCTGCCGTCCCGCCCGGCGAGCGCGGCGGCGAACACCACCTGCCAGGGCGGTCCGGCGCGCTCGGATTCCGCGGCCAGAGCCTCGAACCCCGCAAGGTCGCCCGGCGCCTTGTCCACGCACATCAGCGGAACCAGCGCCCCGCCGCGCCCGGCCAGGAAGCCCGCCCGCTGGGCCGGGGTCGGGCGGTCGGGCAGCTCGGCGGCGGCGAAGACGAACAACAGCCGGTGCGGCTCGGACTGTTCGCGGGCGGCGGCCAGCAACTGCTGGAAGTGGGAGGGCTCGGTCATGGAGAAGGCTGGTAGCCGAAATTGTGGGGCGCGGACTTGCTCGACATCAAGCCTTCCCGACGCCGCGCGCGCCATAAGCGGCGCAAAGGAGCCTCCCATGAGCCACACCCACCAGACCTCCGATGCGATCTATCCCTTCGATGCGCGCGGCGTGGCCAAGCGCTTCCGCCACGCCGCCATCTTCGGCGCGCTGGATTCCCTGGAGCCGGGCGAAACCATGCGCTTCGTCAACGACCACGACCCCCTGCCCCTGCTGCGGCAGATGGAGCAGCGCTTCGGCGAAACCGTCGCCGTCGAATATCGCCATCGCACCGGCGACGGCGTCGTCATCGACTTCATCAAGCAGGGCTGAGCGAGGCCGCAGGGGCGCAACCTCCGCAGGGGACTTTAGCGGACCGTCCGCCTCAAAAGCGGCTCAGGTCCGCGCTGCGAGGATCGTTGACGCGGGCCTGTTGGTGCAACTCGCCTGTCCGCGCCCGAGCCCGCCAAGGTCGAGCATATTCCAATGCGCCGCTCAGGGCAGGCGAGGTTCGGTCCAGGTCCGCGATCACAAGGGCGCTGGAGCCGTCCGAAGGAGCCTTCGACACCCACCTCCCGTCTGGCCCGATCAAGCCGCTGGGAGCAGCCACACTGCATTGCGAAGGCGTCGAGAAGCCCAGCCAGAAGGCGCCGCATGCCGCATGTCCTTGCGCTTGAATGGCGAACATGGGGTCGCGCGAGAACGTCGAGAGCAGCACGACATCGACGCTCTCGCGAGCATACTCGACGAAGAGTTCGGGAAATTGAATCTCGATGCAGAGGACACATCCGAAGCGAAATCCGTCGACATCGAAGGTTAGGAAACGCGAGCCAGGCGCATACCAATCGGTGACTTCCGTGTACGATAACAGCCGCTTGTCATAGCGCCCCGCCAAGGCCCCCTCGTCAGAGATGACATAGAGGCTGTTGTGGGGGCGATTGGGCGGAGTGAGCGGGTGGTTCGAGCCGACAATTGTCCAGAGGCGTAGGTCGGCAGCCAGAGCGGCGGTGGTTTCCAGTTCCTCGCGGAGCGCTTCCCAATCAACATTCCAGCCGGCAAGCGCCTGTTTGCCCGGACCCGAAGGATATCCAGACATGGCGCCTTCGGTGAACTGAATCAGTCTTGCGCCCGCATCCGCCGCTTCGCGCATTTGAGCTCGGATCGCGGCCCCGTTTACCCGTGGGTCGAAACTCACCTGGGTTTGGGCGACGGCGATGCGGAGGCGATCTTCCTGGGTCGGCATAAGCTGGAGCTCGATGAATTCGCGGGCCATGGTCAATACTGAAGAACGGGCGGACTGGAGACGGGACGTCACGTTCCGGCCTCCTTCTGCTATCTCGCAGGCGTCGAGCATCACCGATCAACGGCCGGCAAAAGCCTTGAACGCCTCCACGAAAACCTCCTCCGGATAAGCCTCAGGGTCGGCGAAATAGGCTGCCATGAGCCCCTCTCCCAGGGCCGCCAAAGCCTGGATGAACGGCACGGGCGCCATCGGCAACTGCTCATCCGGATAGAGTCTCCGCAGTTCCTCGGCGGCGTCTTCGATGATCTGGCGCCCCTGTATCGCCACTCTGCGGCGGAGAGTTTCATGACGTCGAACCTGCAACTGGAACGACGCCGCATGCACGGCGACCAGAGCCCTCTGCCGCGCCGCAGCAGCGTAGGCATGTCCAAGCCGCGCCATATGCTCTCGGAAGCTGGTCCCTGGTACGTATTCCGGCGTCACCGGGGTCCAGCGATCGAGTACGACCTCCGCGAACAGGTCGTCGCGATTGCCGAAATTTCCGTAGATCGCCCCGCGGGTCATTCCAGCCTTCGCGGCTATGGCCTCCAGCGTGGCGGCCTCATAGCCGTGGTCCCGGATCAAGTCGCCGGCCGCGGTGATAAGCGCCGCGCGCGTGCGCTCGCGCTTGGAGCCCTTGCGACGGGAAGCTGCGGGTTTTGAAGCAATTTTGTCCATTGCTCAAAAATATGCATCATGCATTTTATGCATAGCGCATATTTCTATGCGCGACTCGGAGGCCCCAGAGATGACCGTCATCAAGCACCTGCCAAGCGGTGAGGTACAGGGCGCGCTGATCTTGCCGGAGAATCCGAACGGCCTGGGCGTGATGGTCCTGACAGGTTCGAGCGGGCGGGTGGACGTGGAGCGGGCCGAACGCTTCGCTAAGCTTGGCGCAACAGCCCTGGCCTTGCGCTGGTGGGGCGGCGAAGACCAACCACCGGGCATCAATCTCGTCCCTCTCGAAACCTTCATATGCGGCATCGACCGCTTGAAGGCCGAAGGCTGTGATCGCATCGCCATTCTC
>MEEW01000167.1 GCA_001724985.1 Phenylobacterium sp. SCN 69-14 | reverse complement strand
CGGCGCCCCGGCCCACCTGGAGGACCTGCCGCTGTTCGCCGCCCATGCGGCCGAGCCGGAAACCCGGTTCGGCCCCAGCGAGGTGGAGGCCGAGCTCAAGGCCCTCGACCTCGACGGCATGAGCCCGCGCGAGGCCATGGCCGCGCTCTACCGCCTGAAGGACAAGCTGACATGAAAGCGCTGATGGTCGATGTCGACGGGGTGGTCGTGGTGCATCCCGAACCGGGCGGCTGGGCGACGCATCTGGAGCGCGACCTCGGCCTGTCGAAGGCGGTCCTGCAGGCGGCGTTCTTCGCGCCGCACTTCGATGACGTGATCCATGGCCGCGCGGCCCTGCGCGAGCGCCTGGCGCCGGTGCTGGAGGAGATCGCGCCGCACCTCACCTGCGACGAGCTCTGCGCCTACTGGTTCCGCGAGGACGCCCATCTCGACCACGGCCTGCTGGACCAGCTCGCCCAGCAGCGGGCGGCGGGGATCGCCGTGCACCTGGCCACCGTGCAGGAGCACGAGCGCGCGGCCTATCTCTGGAACCAGATGGGGCTGAAGGACCGCTTCGATGCGATCCACTACGCCGCCGAGCTCGGCCACGCCAAGCCGGCCCCGGAGTTCTACGCGGCCATCGAGGCGCGCACCGGCTACGCACCCGCAGACATCTTCTTCATCGACGACAAGGCCGCCAATGTCGAGGCGGCCCGGGCGCGCGGCTGGCGCGCCGCGGTCTGGACCGGCCAGGACCGCCTGGCCGACCTGATCGGAGTCTAGCGCCGTCCCCAAACGCTCCCCCAGCGGGGGCGGATCAAGCGGTTCTTTAGGCCGCCCGACGCCGCGGCGCGGCGGCCTGGGCCAGGCGGAAGCGGCCGACCAGGTCGGCCAGGGTCTGGGCCTCGCGGGCCAGGTCGGCGGCGGCGGTCGCGGTTTCCAGCACCATGCCGGCGTTCTGCTGGGTGACGCGGTCCATCTCGTTGACGGCGCTGTTCACCTGGCCAAGGCCGGTGGCCTGTTCCTGGGTGGAAGACGAGATCTGGGCGACCAGGCCGTGGACCTCGGTCACGCGGCCGACGATGCGGGTCAGGGCCTCGCCGGTCTGGCCGACCAGGTCGACGCCCTGGGCCACCTGTTCGCTGGAATCGGTGATGAGGCCCTTGATCTCCTTGGCGGCGCCGGCGGCCCGCTGGGCGAGCGCGCGGACCTCGGAGGCGACGACGGCGAAGCCCTTGCCGGCGTCGCCGGCGCGGGCGGCTTCGACGCCGGCGTTCAGCGCCAGCAGGTTGGTCTGGAAGGCGATCTCGTCGATCACACCGATGATCTGACTGATCTTTGCGGCCGAGCCTTCGATCTGGCCCATGGCCGAGATCGCCGCCTCCACGACCGGCGCGCTCTGCTCGGCGGCCTGGCGCGCATCGGCCACGGCGCTGGCGGTCTGGCGCGCGGTGTCGGCGGCGTGGCGGACGGTGACGGTGATCTCCTCGACCGCCGCGGCGGTCTGTTCCAGCGAAGCGGCCTGGTTCTCGGTGCGCCGGGCCAGGTCCTCGCCGGAGGCCTTGAGCTGGCTCACCGTGGCGGTGACCGCCTGGACCGAGGCGACGACGGAATGGATGGCGTCGTGCAGGGCGCCCACGGCCCCGTCGAAGTCGGCGCCGAGCTTGGCGTAGTCGCCGGCCAGCGGCCGGTCGATGCGGCTGGTGAGATCGCCCTGGGCCAGGCCCGACAGCGCCCGCGCCAGGGTCTGGACGACCTGGGCCTGTTCGGCCGCGGCGGCGGCCTTCTCGGCCTCGGCCTTGGCGCGGTCGGCCTCGGCGGCCTCGAAATAGACGTCCAGCACCAGGCTCATGTCGAGCATGGCGCCCTTGATGAGCGCCGAGACGGTGTCGGCCAGTTCGGCGGTCCTGGCCTTGGCCCCGAAGCCCCGAGGCGCCTTCTCGGCGATCGCCGCGCGGACCAGTTGCTCCAGCACCAGGGCGTAGCCGCCGATGTACCAGCGCGGTTCCAGCCCGATCCGGGCGTGGACGTCGCCGATCACCTGCACGCCCTTGGCGTAGTCGTCCGAGAACTCGGCCTCGGCGATGGTTCGCCAGTGGCGGAGCTGGGCGTTCTGGGCCGTGTTGATGTGCGCGTCGTCGCGGAAGTGGGCGCGGGTCTCGGGCGTGCGCCGTACCTGGGCGTAGAAGTGGTCGAGCGCCGCGGGCAGGGCCTCGGAGATCAGCGGTCGGGCGGCGCGCAGCGTCCGGCGGGTCTCCGGACCGACCTGCATGAACTCTAGACGCCTGTCCATGCCGCTGTCCGTCATCACCTGCTCCGCTATAGGCTTGTTTCATCCCCTCCTGCGGGGTGGGGGTTAAGGATAGGTAAGCGGTGGGCGATCCACGCGGCCCTGCGGCCATACCGCTCCATATGGTGAAGCTTCGCGCCTTCTGCTGACGCGAAAATCGCCAGTTCGCGATCGCCCGCGCGGCATTCCGTCTTTGCCCTCGGCAGCGGTCGCCGCGAGGACTATATCTCGTCCATGCCGCCTCGCCTTCGTCCCACGCGCCTGGAATACGTCGTCGATGGCGTGCGCCTGCGCGCCCAGCTCTCGGCCGCCGCCCTCGATGCGGTCGGCGACGAGGCCGAGCAGCGCCGCCGCGCCCTAGACATCCTCAAGCAGGCCCTCTTCCGCGGCCGGATGATCGCCAAGGAGCGGCTAGAGAACGGCGCCGGCGGCATCGAGACCGCCCGCCTCCTGTCGGGCGTCACCGACGAGGTGGTGACCGCCCTCTACGATTTCACCACCGTCCACGTGTTCCGCGCCCGCAACCCCACCGAGGGCGAGCGCCTGGCCCTGCTGGCGGTCGGCGGCTACGGCCGCGGCGCCCTGGCCCCGTTCTCGGACCTCGATCTGTTGTTCCTGCGGCCCTACAAGCAGACCGCCCATACCGAGAGCGTGATCGAATACATGCTCTATGCGCTGTGGGACCTGGGCTTCAAGGTCGGCCACGCCTCGCGCACGGTCGAGGAGTGCCTGAAGCTCAGCCGCGAGGACTACACCATCCGCACCTCGATCCTGGAGGCGCGCCAGCTCACCGGCGACACGGCCCTGGCCGAGGAGCTGCTGCGCCGGTTCCGGGCCGAGGTGGTCAAGGGCACCGCCGCCCAGTTCGTCGCCGCCAAGCTGAAGGAGCGCGACATCCGCCAGGAGCGGGCCGGCGCCAGCCGTTACATGGTCGAGCCGAACGTGAAGGAAGGGAAGGGGGGCCTGCGCGACCTCAACACCCTGTTCTGGATCGCCCAGTACCTGCATCCGGTCAGCCACGTGGACGGCTTCGTCCAGCTCGACATGTTCGACCGCCGGGAGGTGGCGAGCTTCATCCGCGCCTTTGACTTCCTGTGGGCGGTCCGCAGCCATCTGCATTTCGCCACCGGCCGGCCCGAGGAGCGGCTGACCTTCGACCTGCAGCCGGAGATCGCCCGCCGCATGGGCTATGGCGACCGCGGCGACGCGCCCGCGGTCGAGCGGTTCATGCGCCGCTACTTCCTGATCGCCAAGGAGGTCGGCGCCCTGACCCGGGTGTTCGCCGCCAAGCTGGAGGCCGAGCAGATCAAGCAGGAGCCGAAGGGCCTCTCGCGGCTGATCCCCGGCCGCGGCAAGCCCCGGCGCAAGAAGCTGGACCCCGGCTTCCACGAGGAAGGCGGGCGCCTCAACATCGACGGGCCGCAGGTGTTCGAGGCCGATCCGATCAACCTCCTGCGGCTGTTCCGCCTGGCCGACCAGCGCGACCTCGACCTGCATCCAGACGCCTTCACCGCCGCCAGCCGCGGGGCCGGCATGATCGGCGCGCGCGTCCGCCGCGATCCCGAGGCGGCCAAGGTGTTCCTCGACATCCTCGCCCATGGCCGCAATCCGCAGCGCACCCTGTCGATGATGAACGAGGCGGACGTCCTGGGCCGCTTCATCCCCGAATGGGGCCGCATCGTCGCCCAGATGCAGTTCAACATGTACCACTCGTACACGGTGGACGAGCACACCCTGCGCGCCGTGGGCGTGATCGCCGACATCGCCGCCGGTCAGTTCGCCGAGGACCACCCGCTCTCGACCTCGATCATGCCGCTGATCGCCGACCGCGAGGCGCTGTTCCTGGCCATGCTGCTGCACGACACCGGCAAGGGCGGGGCGGGGGGCCAGGAAAAGGCCGGCGCCCGCGCCGCGCGCCAGGCGTGCGAGCGCCTGGGGCTGAACCGCAAGCGCATCGAGATGGTCGCCTGGCTGGTCGAGCATCATCTGGTGATGAGCGACTACGCCCAGAAGCGCGACGTCTCCGATCCGCGCACCGTGGCCGACTTCGCCCGCATCGTGGAGACGCCGGAACGCCTGCGCCTGCTGCTGGTGCTGACCGTGGCCGACATCCGCGCCGTCGGGCCGGGCGTCTGGAACGGCTGGAAGGGCCAGCTCATGCGCGAGCTCTACGGCGCCACCGAGGCGGTGTTCCGCGGCGGCCGCGGCTCCGACGCCGCCGCCGCCATCCGCCGCTATCACGAGAACGCCGCCTATGACGCGCGCGTGCGCCTGATCGCCGCCGACCCCGACGCGGCCGAATGGGTGCAGGCCATGGAGGACGTCTATTTCTCCGCCTTCCCGGACGCCGAGATCCTGGTCCACGGCGCCCTGGCGCGGCGCGCGGCCGTGGCCGGCGGCGCGGCGGCCGAGGCGCAGGTCCGGCCCGATCTCAACGCCGCCGAGGTGGTCGTGGCCGCCCCCGACCGCAACCGCCTGTTCGTCGACCTCGCCGCCGCCGTCACCGCCGCCGGGGCCAATATCGTCGGCGCGCGCGTCTACACCTCCCGCCAGGGCCAGGCGATCGACATCTTCTATGTGCAGGACGCCACCGGCGAGGCGTTCGGGGCCAGCGCCCCTGCCCAGCTCGGCCGTCTGGCGCAGTCGCTGGAGGCGGCGGCCCGCGAGGAGCTTCCGCGCAGCGAGCCGCGCAAGGTCACCGACTTCGGCCGCGCCGCGGCCTTCACCATCACCCCCACGGTGATGCTCGACAACGACGCCTCCGAGGTCTCCACGGTGATCGAGGCGTCCGGCCGCGACCGCCCCGGCCTGCTGGTCGCCCTGGCGCGCAACATCGCCGACGCCGGGCTTTCCATCCTCTCGGCCCATATCGACGGCTATGGCGAGCGCGCGGTCGACGCCTTCTACGTCACCGAGCCGGACGGCGGGAAGCTGACCGATCCCAAGCGCATGGCCGCTCTGAAGGCCGCCCTCGCCGCCTCGCTGGAGGAGGTGGAGGCCGCCGCCCCGCGCCCCCGCGCCAATCTGCAGCGCGCCCGCGCCAGCGTCGCGCGATAGCCGGCGGGGGAGGGCGATTGCCGGGCCTTACGGACCCGGCTAGGCTGACCGCATGTGTACAGAGCGCCTGAGGGCCTGACCCGTCCCGCCTGACCGGCGGCCCGACGCACCCTGCGCCCTCGGCGGCGCGGGTTCCTCACGCTATTTCCGGACACATCCCATGACCCGTTCCGACGCCCGCGCACGCGCGTTCACCGCCTATCCCGAGCTCAACCTCGTGCTGGAGCATCTGCTCGCCGGCGCCCAGGCCGCCCTCGCCGACAATTTTGTCGGGGCCTATCTGCAAGGCTCCTTCGCGGTGGGCGACTACACCCCCTATTCGGACTGCGACTTCATCGTCGTCACCCATGAAGACCTGACGCCAGGCCAGCTCGCGGCCCTTCAAGCTCTGCACAAGGAGATCCACCGCCTGCCGGCGCCCTATTGGCGCAACGGCCTGGAAGGCTCCTACGCCCCGGCCGCCATCCTGCGCCGCTGGTCCACCGAACCGCGCGATCCTCCCGGCGCGCCGCGCGCCGAGGACTGGGGCGATCCGGGCATGTCGGGCGCCCCGCCGCTCGCCTATCCCTTCTGGTATCTCGATCATGGTTCGGACACCCTGGTCCGCTCCGAGCATGACAACAGCCAGGTGGTCCGCTGGTGCCTGCGCGAGAAGGGGGTGGTCCTGGCCGGCCCCGACCCTGCGACCCTGGTCGACCCGGTCAGCCCCGCCGCCCTGAAGGCCGAGGTGCGCAGGACCATGGACCTCTGCCTCGCCGTCGGGCTGGAGCCCATGCATCTGGTGGCCTGGCAGGCCTTCTGGGTCGGCCTCTTCTGCCGCATCCTGCACACCATGGAGACCGGGACGGTGACCTCGAAGAAGGCCGCCATGACCTGGGCCGAAGCCGTCCTCGACCCGCGCTGGAGCGGCCTCATCGCCCACGCCAGGGCGCTCAGGAAAGGCCATGAATCGGCTGGCGCG
>MEEW01000166.1 GCA_001724985.1 Phenylobacterium sp. SCN 69-14 | reverse complement strand
CAAGGGACCGCCCCCAACTATCCGATGATCGGCGACACCTGCGCATACAAGGAGCGCGGCCCATGTCCGAGCTATGCATCGGCATCGACTTCGGCACGACCAATACGGTCGTCGCGCTCGCAGGCGCGCAGGGGCCGGCGCATCTGGTGAGATTCCCGGCGCCGGAGCGTGAGGTGTTCGCCTTCCGCTCGGCCCTGTCGTTCTACGCTCCGCCCGACCTGCCGAACGAGCGGCAGATCGAGGCCGGCCCCTGGGCCATCGAGGCCTATGTGGAAGACCCGCTGGAGACGCGGTTCATCCAGTCCTTCAAGAGCTTCGCCGCCTCGGAGAGCTTCACCGAGACCCAGATCGTCGGGCGGCGCTACCAGTTCGAGGACCTGCTCTCGACCTTCCTCCTGAAGCTGCGCGAGCATGGCGGCGGCGACTTGGCCGATCTGCCGCGGCGGGTGATCGTCGGCCGGCCGGTGATCTTCGCCGGCGCCGCCCCGAACGAGGCCCTGGCCCTGGGGCGCTACGAGACCGCGTTCCGGCGGCTGGGGTTCGAGGAGATCCTCTACGCCTACGAACCGGTCGGGGCGGCGTTCTTCTTCGCCCGCGAGCTCAAGGAGGACGCCACCGTGCTGGTCGGCGACTTCGGCGGCGGCACCAGCGACTTCTCGATCATCCGCTTCGTCCGCCGGGGCGGCGAGATCGCCTCGATACCGCTCGGCCGCGCCGGGGTCGGGGTGGCGGGCGACGCCTTCGACTACCGGATCATCGACAACCTGGTCTCGCCGGCGCTCGGCAAGGGGTCCAGCTACACCTCGTTCGGCAAGGTGCTGCCGGTCCCCAACCGCTACTATTCGACCTTCGCCCGCTGGGACCAGCTCGCCCTGATGCGCGCCAGCCGCGACATGCGCGAGATCCGCAAGCTGGTCCGCGAGGCGGTGGAGCCGGAGAAGATCGAGCGGCTGGTCGAGGTGCTGGACGAGAACTACGGCTACCGGCTCTACCGCGCGGTTTCGGAGCTGAAGGAAGCGCTGTCCTCGCGTGACGCCGCCGCCTTCCGCTTCGCCGCCGGCGGCATCGACATCGGCGCTCAGGTGGAGCGGGTCGAGTTCAAGGCCTGGATCGCCCCGGAGCTGCGCCTGATCGAGGACGCCGTCGACCGGGCGCTGGCCGACGCCGGGCTCGGCGCCGATGGCGTCGACAAGGTGTTCCTGACCGGCGGCTCGTCCCTGGTCCCGGCGGTGCGCGGCATCTTCCACCGCCGCTTCGACGCCGAAAGGATCGAAAGCGGCGCCGAACTGGAATCCATCGCTTCGGGCCTGGCGCTCATGGGCCGCGAACGCGATCTCGGCAAATGGGCGCGCGGGGCGTGAACAATTCCCCCCAGCGGGGGGAAGCCACTAGCCGCCTCACTTCCTCAGGCTGGCCGCGTCCAGGTCGAGGTCCTTGGCCGAGATCACCTCCAGGTCCGAGCGGCGCTGCTTGAGCCCCGCCTCGAACGCCTTGGCGTCGCCGGCCACGATGACGCTGACGCGGTCCGGCGCGAGCTCCTTGGCCGAGAACGCCTGGACCTGCGCGGCCGTGACCGCCTCGACCTTGCCGGTGTAGTCGGCGACCTCGGTGAGCGGCAGGTCGTAGAGGGCGAGATTGCCGAGGATGCCGGCCAGGCCGTCGGTGGTGGCCAGTTCCCGGCCGAAACCGCCGATCAGCACCGACTTGCGGGCCTTCAGCTCCTCGGCGCCCGCCGGGGCGCTCGCCATGCGCTGCAGCTCGGCCAGGATCAGGTCCAGCACCTGCGGCGCCGACTCGTTCTTGGTCTGGGCCACGGCGCGGAAAAGGCCGGTGGTGCGCATGCCCGAAAGCCGCGAACTGGCGCCGTAGGAAAGGCCGCGCTTGATGCGGATCTCCTGGTTCAGGCGCGCGGAGTAGCCGCCGCCGAGCACCGAATTGGCCACCGCGCCGGCATAGTAGTCCGCATCGCCGCGCGCTATCGCCGCCTTGGCGACGCTCACCGCCGCCTGGCCCGTGCCCGGCAGGTCGATGGCCACGGCGCGCGGGGCGGCCTTGGGGCTGACCTCGGCGCGGGCGGGCGACGGGCCGGCCGGCGCGGCCCAGTCGCCGAACGCCTTTTCCGCCAGGGCGAAACCCGCCTCCGGCGCGATGTCGCCGGTCAGCACCAGTATGGAGTTGTCGGGCCGGAAATAGCGGCCATGCAGCCGAGCGAGATCGGCGGTGGCGATCTTGGCGAGCGAGGCCGGCGTGCCTGACGCGACCTGGCCGAAGGGCGTGCCGCCGAACACCACCGGCGCGGCGGCCAGGCTGGCAAGCTGGCCGGGCGACTGGTAGGCGACCGACAGGCCGTCGAGCGCCTGGCTGCGCTGGCGCTCCAGCTCCTCGCTGGCGAAGGCCGGGTTCCTCGCCACGTCGGCCATGATCGCCATGGCCGCCTCCAGCTTGCCCGGCATGACGTTCAGCGTCACGGCCGCCGACTCCTGGCCCCCGCCCGAGGTCAGGGTCGCGCCCAGCGCCTCGGCCTCGCGGGCGATCGCCTGCGCGCCGCGGGTCCTGGTGCCCTCGGTCAGCATGCCGGCGGTCATGCCCATGGCCCCGGCCAGGCCTTGCGGATCGGCCCACGCGCCGGCGCGCACGGTGAGCGAGGCCGAGACCAGCGGCAGGTCCGAGGACCTGGCGACGATCACCTTCAGGCCGTTGGCCAAGGTCCGCTCCACAGGCTGCGGCAGGACCGGCTTGACCGGCGTCCCGGCCGGCGGCGGCGCCTGGCGGCGGCCCTCGGGCGCCAGGGTGACGACCGGGCCGGCATATCTGGCGGACGCCACGACCGGCGGCTTGGGCGCCGCGTCCGTCTCGCCGGCCGGGCGGGCGCTGTCGGCCTGGTAGAGGATGGTCATGCGGCCGGCGTCGGTCAGATAGGTCCGCGCCACCCGCTGCACGTCGGCGGCGGTGACGGCCTGAAGCTGCGCCAGTTCGGTATTGGCCACGGCCGCGTCGCCGGCCGTGCGCAGGGCGTAGCCGAGGGCGAAGGCCCGGCCGTCGATGGTCTCGCGCTCGCGCAGCTTGTGGGCGATCAGCTCATTCTTGGCCTCGGCCAGCTCGGCCTCGCTGGGCGGCGCCTCGCGCAGGCGCGCGACCTCCGCCAGCAGCGCCGCCTCGCCCTCGTCCAGCGTCTTGCCGCCGGCCAGTATGGCGCCCAGCATCACCATGCCCGGCTGCTGGGGCAGAGAGGCGTCGGAGAAGATCTCGGCCGCCACCTGCTTTTCGTAGACCAGGCTGTCGTAGAGCCGCGAGGACTTGCCGCTGGAGAGGATGGCGTCGAGCACGGTCAGGGCCGGGGCGTCCGGGCTGGAGGCGGCCGGCGCATGCCAGGTCATCAGCACCGCCGGCAGCGGCACATTGGGGCCATAGCCCCTGAAGACGCCGGGTGTGGTGCGCGGCGGCTCGACCGTCGTCACCCGCCCGATCGGCGTCGCGGGCGTCTTCAGCGGCGCGAAATACCTGTCGACCCAGGCGTCGAGCTGCGCCTGGTCGAAATTGCCGATCACGATCAGGGCGGCGTTGTCGGGCCGGTAATAGGCCGCATGGAAGGCCCGCACATCGTCGATGGTGGCCGCGTCCAACTCCTCGATGGAGCCGATGCCCGGGCGCTTGTACGGGTGGGCCTGATAGCTGGCCTGGGGCAGGTAGAGATAGAACAGCCGCCCATAGGGCTGGCTCAGCACCGACTGGCGCAGCTCTTCCTTCACCACGTCGCGCTCGGACTTGAAGGTCGCCTCGTCCACCACCAGCGAGCCCAGCCGCTGGGCCTCGACCCACAGCAGGCGCTGCAGGTGCTCGGCCGGCACGACCTCGTAATAGTTGGTGAAGTCGTCATAGGTGGAGGCGTTGTTGAAGCCGCCCACGTCCTCGGTCATGCGGTCGATGGTCTCGGACGGCATGTCGCGCGTGGCCTTGAACATCATGTGCTCGAACAGGTGCGCGAAACCCGAGCGGCCGACCGGATCGTCCTTCGAACCCACCCCGTACCAGACCTGAACCGTGACGTTCGGCGTCGTCCGGTCGATCGAGGAATAGACCTTCAGCCCGTTGGCGAGCGTGCGCGCCTTGTAGGCGATCGGCGGGACCACGTCGGCGGCCAGGGCGGGCGCCAGGCCCCCCAGGGCCAGGACGAAGGCGAGGGCGGCGGCGGTGCGGAACATGCGGTCTTCCCGGTCTGCAAGCGCGCGAGCCTATCACCGGCGCCGGGCGAGGGAAGATGCGGGATTGTTAGTTGCTCCCCCGCTGGGGGAGCTGTCCGCGAAGCGGACTGAGGGGGACTTTGACCCGAAGGCCCGGGTGTAGTCCCCCTCCGTCTCGATGCTTTGCATCGATCCACCTCCCCCAGCGGGGGAGGAATTGGAACACCTACTCCGCCAGCCTCACCAGCATCTTGCCGGCGTTCTTGCCCTGCATCAGGCCGATCATCGCGGCCGGCGCATTGGCGATGCCTTCCAGCACCGTCTGCTGGGTCTTGATCTTCCCGGCCTTCAGCCAGCCGGCCATGTCGGCCAGGAACTGGTCGTGCAGGTGCAGGAAGTCGGTGCCGACGAAGCCGCGCAGCATCACCCGCGAATAGATGATGTTCGACAGGTTCGAGACGCTGGAATGGCCCGAATTGTAGCCGGAGATGAAGCCGCAGACCGGAATGCGCCCGAGCGTGTTCATGCGCCGCAGCGCCGCCTCCAGGTGGTCGCCGCCGACATTGTCGAAATAGACGTCGATCCCCTTGGGCGTGGCCTCTTCCAGGGCCTTCTTGATCGGCTGTTCCTTGTAGTTGATCACCGCGTCCAGCCCGACCTCGTCCTTCAGCCAGGCCGCCTTGTCGGCCGAGCCGGTGGAGCCGACCACGTAGCAGCCCTTGATCTTGGCGATCTGGGCGGCGATCGAGCCGACCGCCCCGGCGGCCGTGGAGACGAAGACCTGCTCGCCGTCCTTGAGCTGGCCGATGTGCAGGATGCCGCCATAGGCGGTGAAGCCGGTCATGCCCATGGCGTGCATGTAGGCGATCACCGGCAGGTCGGGATCGGACGCAAGCCGCGCCAGGCCCTGGCCGTTCGAGACGAAGAATTCGCGGAAGCCGTTGCGGTTGGTCACCAGGTCGCCGACCGCGAAGTCCGGATGCTTCGATTGCACCACCCGGCCCAGCGCCCCGCCCATCATCGCTTCGTTCAGCTCCTGGCCGGCGGTCAGGCGCGGGCGCATGGCCGGGTCGACCGACATGTAGAGGTTCTGGACCAGCACCTCGCCGTCGGCGGCGTCGGCGACCTGCGCCTCGATCATGGCGAAGTCCTCCGGCGTCGGCATGCCGTTCGGACGCTTGACCAGATGAATTTCGCGGCTCTTGGGCATAATGGCCTCCCTTGGTCTCGTTGAAATCGCGCGGCCCTGAATGCGGCGGGCCTGGACAGGACTGTCGCCCGCCCCGCGCCATAAGGCCAGGGCCGATCGTTCGGCCTAGCCGGGAAGAGCCTCGCCCCAATCGGTCCTGCGGGCGAGCGCGTAGGCGGCCTTGTCGCGCCTTGGAGCGAACCTGTTTTCCAGCGCGCCGGCCGGGGTGCAGAGCTTCAGCTCTATGCCCGGCTTTCCCGCTCGGGGCGGGGCCAGGACCCGGGACGCGGGCGCATCGGCGGCCACGCCCGGCCGCGCGACGACCAGATAGCTGAACTTCTCGTCCTCGAACGGCGTCTCGGCGCCCTTGGCCAGACGGTGATCGCGCGAGCGCGCCAGCCGCTGGGAGAAGTGGCACCAGTCCGGCGCGGCCAGCGGGCAGGGCTGCTGGTGCGGGCAGGGGGCGAGCACCACGCCGCCGGCCGCGAGGAGCTGGTCGCGGACCGCCAGCAGGCGCTGATAGCCGGCCGGGGTCCCGGGCTCGACCAGGACCAGCAGGCCCCGCGTCGCGGCCCACAGCCGCTCCACCGTCCCGGCCAGGGCGGCGGGCGCGATCTCGGCCAGGGCGTAGCTGGCGACCGCCAGGTCGGCGGCCGGCCAGTCGCCGGGCGCGGTAAGGTCGGCGCGCAGCCGCTGGGCGGCCTTCAGCGGCGCCGGGCCGTCGGCGGCCAGCACCTCGGCGATGTCGAGGAAGGCGCGGTTGGAATCGAGCAGGCTGGCGGCGGCGATCTGCGGCCAGGCCTCCAGCGCCGCCCACCCGGCCCCGCCCGGCCCGGCTCCGGCGTCCAGCAGGCTCCGCGGCGAAAATCCCGGCGCCCGAGCCGCCGCCTCGGCGAAGGCGCGGGCGCAGGCGGCGTAGGTGGCCG
>MEEW01000165.1 GCA_001724985.1 Phenylobacterium sp. SCN 69-14 | reverse complement strand
TCCTTGGCGGTCGCCTTGTCGCGCGCCGACACGTTGACGATGCCGTTGGCGTCGATGTCGAAGGTGACCTCGACCTGCGCAACGACAAGCTGGCCCTGCAGCGCCTGAAGGAAGAAGGCGAGAAGGCGAAGAAGGAGCTGTCCTCGGTCACCCAGTACGAGGTCAACCTGCCCTTCATCTCGATGAACGCCTCGGGCCCGCTGCACCTCAACATCAAGCTTTCGCGCGCCAAGCTGGAGGCCCTGGTCGAGGACCTGGTCGCCCGCACCGTCGGCCCCTGCGAGCAGGCGCTGAAGGACGCTGGCCTGAAGAAGAGCGATATCGACGAGGTGATCCTGGTCGGCGGCATGACCCGCATGCCCAAGGTCGTCGAGACCGTGAAGGAGTTCTTCGGCCGCGAACCGCACAAGGGCGTGAACCCGGACGAAGTCGTCGCCCTCGGCGCGGCGGTCCAGGCCGGCGTCCTGCAAGGCGACGTCAAGGACGTGCTGTTGCTCGACGTGACCCCGCTGACCCTGGGCATCGAAACCCTGGGCGGCGTGTTCACCCCGCTGATCGAGCGCAACACCACCATCCCGACCAAGCGTTCGCAGACCTTCTCGACCGCCGACGACAACCAGTCGGCCGTGACCATCCGCGTGTTCCAGGGCGAACGCCCGATGGCCCAGGACAACAAGCTGCTGGGCCAGTTCGACCTGGTCGGCATCCCGCCCGCCCCGCGCGGCGTGCCGCAGGTCGAGGTCACCTTCGACATCGACGCCAACGGCATCGTCAACGTGTCGGCGCGCGACAAGGCGACCGCCAAGGAACAGTCGATCCGCATCCAGGCCAATGGCGGCCTGTCGGACAACGACATCGAGAAGATGGTCCAGGAGGCCGAGGCCAACAAAGCCGAGGACGAGAAGCGCAAGGCCGCCGTCGAAGCCAAGAACCAGGGCGAGGCGGTGATCCACTCGACCGAGAAGGCGCTCGCCGAACATGGCGACAAGATCTCGGGCGCGGACAAGGAAGCCATCGAGGCGGCCCTGGCCGACGCCAAGTCGGCGCTGGAAGGCAATGACGCCGAGGCCATCGCGGCCAAGACCCAGACCCTCATCCAGGCTTCGATGAAGCTGGGCGAGGCCATGTACGCGGCCCAGCAGGGCGGTTCGGAAGACCAGCCTGCGGCCGAAGGCTCGAGCGACGACGTGGTCGACGCCGAGTTCGAAGAAGTCGCCGACGACGACAAGAAGTCGGCGTGACGACGCCTCCCGTGGCGGTCCTCCGCACAGCCGGCGCGAAGACCGCCGCGGGGCCTGGCGACGTTAAGGGAAATCTCCGTCCGGCCTGTTATGCGAAAAGCCTTGCAGTCGGGCGGGGATCATCCCACCTCAATTCTCAGATCGAATTTGAACCTCTGACATAACATGCGGGATTATTACGAGATCCTCGGCGTGGACCGGGGCGTGGACGAAGCTGCGCTGAAATCTGCGTTCCGTAAGCTCGCCATGCAGCATCACCCCGACCGCAACGGCGGCTGCGAGGATGCGGCCGGGCGGTTCAAGGAGATCAACGAGGCCTATTCGATCCTCTCCGATCCGCAGAAGCGCGCGGCCTATGACCGCTTCGGCCATGCCGGGGTCAATGGCGCGGCCGGCGGCGGGGGCGGGCCTCAGTTCCACGACGTGGGCGACATCTTCAACGAGGTGTTCGGCGACGTCTTCGGCGACATGTTCGGCGGCCGCGGCCGCCAGCGCTCGGGCCCGGCCCGCGGCCAGGACCTGCGCTACGACCTGGAGATCACCCTGGAGCAGGCCTATGCCGGCTCCGAGGTCGAGATCAGCGTGCCGGCCTCCATCACCTGCGAGACCTGCGACGGCTCCGGCGCCAAGCCGGGCACCAGCCCCACGGTCTGCGGCGGCTGCGGCGGCGCCGGGCGCGTGCGCGCCAGCCAGGGCTTCTTCTCGATCGAGCGCGCCTGCCCGCGCTGCGGCGGCTCGGGGCGGCTGGTGCTCGACCCCTGCGCCGACTGTCACGGCCACGGCCAGGTGCGCAGGGAGCGCACCCTGCAGGTCCGCATCCCCGCCGGGGTCGACGACGGCGCCCGTATCCGCCTGGCCGGCGAGGGCGACGCGGGCGCGCGCGGCGGCCCGCGCGGCGACCTCTACATCTTCCTTTCGGTGAGGCCGCACGAACTCTTCGACCGCGACGGCCTGGACCTGCTCTGCACCGTGCCGGTGCCGATGGCGGTCGCGGCCCTGGGCGGCGAGATCGAGGCGCCCTGCCTGATGGGCGGCGAGAACTGCGACGGCAATTGCCGCATGCAGGTCAAGGTGCCGGAAGGCTCCCAGACCGGCCGCACCGTCCGCCTGAAGGGCAAGGGCATGCCCTCGCTGCGCTCGCGCGAGCGTGGCGACCTGGTGGTCGAGCTGTTCGTCGAGACCCCGACCAGGCTCACCACCCGCCAGAAGGAGCTGATGCGCGAGTTCGCCGAGATCTGCGGCGAGCAGCAGCATCCGAAATCGGCCAGCTTCATCGGCAAGGCCAAGCAGTTCTGGGAAGACGTCACCGGCGGCTGATGCGATGAGCGCGCCCGTGGAGAGTCCCGAAAAGACCGATGGCCGCAGGGCCCGGGCCGTGGCCAGCCGCGCGCGCATCCTCAAGGCGATGGTGGACCTGATCGAGGATGGCGAGATCCAGCCCTCGGCAGAGGCGGTCGCCTTGCGCGCCGGGGTCGGGGTGCGCACGGTCTTCCGCCTGTTCAACGATGTCGACGGCCTGCGCCAGGGCCTGCAGGAGGTGATGGACGAGCGCCTGGCGCCGATCTACGCCGAGCCCGTCCATGGAACCCTGCTCGAGCGGCTCGACCAGCTCGTCGCGCGCCGCCGCATCGTGTTCGAGAAGCTGGCGCGGCCCAAGGCCTTCGCCGATGCGCACCGCGCCCAGTCGCCGTCCCTGACCGCCGCCCACCAGACCTTCGTGCGACGCCAGCGCGAGCTGCTGCTCGGCCACCTGCAGGGCGTGCTGCCGGCCTCGGCCGGCTTTGTCGAGGCGCTGGACCTGACGCTCAGCTTCGATGTCTGGCGCCGCCTGCGCGAGGACCAGCACCTGTCGGCCGACGAGGCCCAGAACGTCGTGCTGCGCATGGTCCACGCCATCGTCGCCGAGTTCGGCGGCTAACCGGTCAAGGCCGCGATGTCCGGCCAGCGATAGCGGACCTCGTGGGTGACGCCGCCCGGCCCCGGCTCGCGCCGCGGCGCCTCGGCCAGTCCGCCCAGCCGCTCATAGAATCCGCGCGCCGGAATATTGTCGCGCAACACCGAAAGCATCAGCGAGCGTGCGCCATGGGCCGCCATCACTCGCGCCGTGGCGATCATCAGCTCGCGGCCGATCCCCTGGCCCTGGGCGGCGCGCAGCACATAGAGGGTCATCACCTCGGCCTCGCCGGGGCGCCGATCGCGCGACGGGCCGCCCTGGGCGTAGCCGACGATCCCGCGCCGGTCCGCGGCGAGCAGGGTCGCCTCCAGCGGCCCCGGCGTCTGCAGTGCGGCGCGGAACCGGCGCGCATGGGCCGGAACCGACATGCGCCGCAGATAGGAGTCCGGCAGCAGCCCCGGATAGGTCTCGCGCCAACTGGCGACGTGCACCTGGGCCAGAGCCTCGGCGTCGGCTGGTCCGGCGGGAAGGATGACGTGCGGCACGCGAGGTCTCCTGACTTGACCACAGCTTGGCGCCCGAAGCCCCACGTTCAAGGGGCGCAAGACCGGCCTTGGGGGCTGACGGATCGCGCGGGCGCCTTTAGCTTCCGCAGACCCATGAACGCCCCGACCTCCGCCATACCCGACCCGACCGGCGCCACCCCGGTCATGGCCCAGTTCTTCGAGGCCAAGGCCCGCCAGCCCGACGCGCTGGTGTTCTTCCGCATGGGCGATTTCTACGAGCTGTTCTTCGAGGACGCCGAGAAGGCCGCCGCCGCCCTCAGCATCACCCTGACCGCCCGCGGCAATCACGGCGGCGCGCCGATTCCGATGTGCGGCGTGCCGGTGCATGCGGCCGAGGCCTACCTCGCCAAGCTGGTGCGCTCGGGCTTCAAGGTCGCGCTCTGCGAACAGATGGAGGACCCGGCCGAGGCCAAGAAGCGCGGCTCCAAGTCGGTGGTCCGCCGCGACGTGGTGCGCGTCGTCACCCCCGGCACCCTGACCGAGGACGGCCTGCTGGACGCCCGCGGCGCCAACCGCCTGGCCGCGGTCGCCGTGCGCGCGGGGGCGGCGGCCGTGGCCAGCGTCGAGCTCTCGACCGGCGAGGTCGAATGCATGGCGCTCTCGCGCGACAGCCTTTCCTCGGCGCTCGCCGCGCTCGGCCCGTCCGAGACCCTGGTCCCCGACCGGTTGTTCGCCGACGAGACCCTGTCGGCGACCTTCAAGGCGGCCGGCGGCCTGATCCAGCCGATGCCCTCGGCCCTCTCCGAGCCCTCGGCGGCCGAGGCGCGGCTGAAACGCCTCTATGGCGTCGAGACCCTGGACGGCTTCGGCGAACTGACCGGGGCGGAGGTCTCGGCGCTCGGCCTCATCGCCGCGCACCTGGAGACCACCCAGGCCGGCAAGCTGCCGGCGCTCACCGCCCCGCGCCGCGCGGGCGAGGCCGACGTCATGGCCATCGACCCGGCCACCCGCGCCAGCCTGGAGATCGAAAAGTCGACCTCCGGGTCGCGCGACGGCTCGCTGCTGGGCGCCATCGACCGCACCATCACCGCGCCGGGCGCGCGCCTGCTGGCCGCGCGCCTCGCCCGCCCGCTGCTCGACCCGGCCGCCATCGACGCGCGGCTCGACGCCATCGACTGGTTCTGCGAGCGCCGGCCCTTGCGCGAAAAGCTGCGGGAGAAGCTGCGCGGCATGGGCGACATGGCCCGCGCCCTGTCGCGCCTGGCCCTGGGCCGCGGCGGCCCGCGCGACCTCGGCTGCCTGCGGGACGGCCTGGCGGGCGGCGAGGCCATCTGCGCCCTCTTCGGCCATCCCGAACCGCTTGATCCGCCGCCCCCGCCCGAGATCGCCGGCGCGCTCGCCGCCCTGCATCCGAGCGCCAACCCCGAGCTGGCCGAGTTCCGCCGCATGCTGGCCGAGGGAATGGGCCAGGACCTGCCGGCCCAGGCCCGCGACGGCGGCTTCGTCGCGCCCGGCGTGCGCGTCGAGCTGGACGAGGCCCGCGCCCTGCGCGACGACAGCCGCAAGGTGATCCTGCAGCTCGAAGCGCGTCTGGCCGCCGAGAGCGGCGTCGCCCTGAAGATCCGCCACAACGCCGTGCTGGGCTATTTCGTCGAGGCCAGCGCCAAGGCGGCCGAGCCGCTGATGGCCGCGCCGCTCAACACCACCTTCATCCACCGCCAGACCCTTGCCAACCAGGTCCGCTTCACCACGGTCGAGCTGGCCGAGCTGGACGCGCGCATCGCCCAGGCGGCCGAGCGGGCCCTGGCCATGGAGGTCGCCACCTTCGAGGCCTGGCGCGAGGCCGCGATCCGCATCGCGCCCGCGATCCAGGCCGCGGCCGAGGGTGCGGCGCGGCTGGACGTCGCCGCGGGCCTGGCCGAATGGGCCGACGACGTGGGCGCCGCCCGCCCGGTGGTCGACCGCTCCACCGTGTTCGAAGCCCAGGCCGCCCGCCATTCGGTGGTGGAGGCCGCCGTCAAGCGGGCCGGCGATCCCTATACGCCCAACGACTGCCGCCTGGACGGCGCCGGCGCGGCGGCGGCGCGGCTCTCCATCGTCACCGGCCCGAACATGGCCGGCAAGTCGACCTTCCTGCGCCAGAACGCCCTGCTGGCGGTGCTGGCCCAGGCCGGCTGCTACGTGCCGGCCAAGGCCCTGCGGATCGGGGTGGTCGACCGCCTGTTCAGCCGGGTGGGGGCGGGGGACGACCTGGCGCGAGGCCGCTCGACCTTCATGGCCGAGATGGTCGAGACCGCCGCGATCCTCACCCAGGCGACGCCGCGCTCGCTGGTCATCCTCGACGAGATCGGCCGCGGCACCGCCACCTATGACGGCCTGGCCATCGCCTGGGCCTGCGCCGAGGCCCTGCACGAGACCAACCGCTGCCGCGGCCTGTTCGCCACCCACTATCACGAGCTGGCGGTGCTGGAGGACCGGCTCGCCCACGTCTCGAACCTTTCCCTGAAGGCCAAGGAGTGGAACGGCGACCTGATCTTCCTGCACGAGGCGGGCCCCGGCCCGGCCGATCGTTCCTACGGCGTGCAGGTGGCCAGGCTGGCGGGCGTGCCGCCCGCGGTGGTGGTCCGCGCCCGTGAGGTGCTGGACCGGCTGGAGCG
>MEEW01000164.1 GCA_001724985.1 Phenylobacterium sp. SCN 69-14 | reverse complement strand
AGGTTTTCGCCGAACACGCCCAGCGACCAGTTGCGGGCCTTGAGGATCGCGCGGGCGTTGAACAGCCACATGCCGCCCAGCTTCTGGTCGCCCGCGCTTCCCCCCTTGAAGGTGCTGTGAGAGGTCCCGACGTAGCTGGCGTCGGCGCGCAACATCAGTTCGGCGCCCCAGGGCGTCTCGCGCCGATATTCGACCCAACCGTCGCCGGCCACGCGGGGAACCACCGGCATGCGGTCGCCCGCCGCCCCCAGGCCGATGCCGTCGTTGCTGGCCTGATCCTTGGTCAGCACCGCATCGGTGAGCGACAGGTTCGCCCCGCCGCGCAGTTGGGGCGACAGAATGAAGGTGGTCTCGGCCTCCATCCCATAGACGCGCGCGCGGCCGAGATTGGTGATGAAGGAAAAGGCGCCGTTGGTGCTGTTGGCGGTGTACTGCATGTCGCTCCAGTCGATGCGGTACACGGCGGCGCTGGCCAGCAGGCGATTGTCGAACCAGCCGCCCTTGAAGCCCAGTTCGTAGTTCCAGAGGCTGTCGGCGCCGTAGGAAGCGAGGTTCGGCGGCAGGTTCGGCACGGTGTTGTTGCCGCCGGGCCGGAACCCTTGCGAAGCCTGGGCATAGCCCATCATGCCGGGGCCAAAGCGGTGGCTGGCCAGCACCTTGACGCTCCATCCCTCCTCGCCGGCGGTGGTGCGGAAATTGGCGTCGGCGGTGTTGGAGATCACATTGACGACCAGGGCCTCGCCGAGCGTCCGCTTGTCGTACTCGAACCGCCGCACGCCCAGGGTCAGGGAGGTGTCGCGGTCGGCGCCGAGGGTCGCCTCGCCATAGAGCGCCCGCTGGGTCAGGCGGCTGTCGACGATGCGCCGGCCGGTGAAGCCCTTGCCCTCCTCCGGCTGACCGGTGGCCGGATCGGCGGCCAGCACCTGGCTGTCGATGGTGTCGGTGCGCAGTTCGTGGAAAGCGCCGAGCGTCCAGGCGACGAAACCGGGCGCGTCGGACCCCAGCCGCACCTCCTGGACGTAGGCGCGCAGGTCGATCGGCTGGCTGAGCAGGCCTGGCGCGCGGCTGTCGACATAGGCGGAATAGAGGTCGAGCTCGGCGGGCGAGCAGCCGGCGACCTGGAGATAGCGCCGGCAGCCGTCGGGGCTGCGGCGTTCGCTGAGCAAGGTTCCGGTGTAGTCGCTGCGGCGAACGCTCTTCCAGCTATAACCGGCCAGGTTCGCCGAGAGCTGGAGGCCCGAGAACCTCCAGGCCAGGGCTCCGTCGATGAAGGTCAGCCGGCTGTCGAACGGGGTCCGCACATAGTTGAGCGAAACGTCGGGCGGCGCGGCCTGAGCCCCGCCCGAGGTGTCGTCCTCCCGGCTTTCCTGGTGGGCGAGAACGAGATTGACCTCGACATCCGGGGTGAACCGCAGCCCCAGGCCGATGCGGGCGCCCTCGACCAGGCTGGCGTTGACCCGTTCCAGGCCCAGGCGCCGATTGTCGACATAGGCCGGCTCGCTCCGGCGATAGGCGGTCAGCCGCAGGCCGACCTTGTCGTCGACCAGCGGCCGGTTCAGCACCAGGGTCTGAGCCTCGCCCCAGTCGCCGGCGTTGGCCATGACTTCGCCGGAAAACGAAAGCTGGGTCTGTGAGAGGTTCGGCCGGTGGAAGACCACCTTCAACGCGCCGCCCATGGCGCTGGCGCCGTAAAGCGTGCCCTGCGGCCCGCGCAGCAGTTCGAGCCGGTCGACGTCCACCAGCAGCAGTTCCGGCGCCGATCCGCCTGGATCGGAGGTCGTGCCGCTGGGGCCGGTCACCGGCACGTCGTCATAATAGAGGGCGGTGGTGGCCTCGCCCGAACCGTAGACGCCGCGCAGGCTGAAACGATGCCGCCCGGTTCCGGTGTTCGCGCGGGTCAGGCCCGGCAACAGAGCGCCCGCCTGCTGGAAGGTCGCCGCCCCGGCCCGCGTCAATTCCTCGCCCGACAGCGCGCGCATCGACATGGGCGTGAGCCGCTCCAGCGTCGGCCGGCGCAGGGCGGTCACGACCACGCCCTCGACTTCCGACGCCGCCTCGACCCCCGGGGTCGACAGTTTGGGCGTCGCCCTTTCGATCAGGAACCGGCCCTCGAACTCACGCCAGGCGAGTCCCGAGCCCTCCAGCAGTTCGTCCAGCGCCGCGCCAGGCGCCAGCCGGCCGTGAACCGCCCGGCCGCGAAGCCCGGCGACCACGCCGGGCGCGAACAGGATGTCCCGGTCGCTCTGGACCGAAAACGCCGTCAGGGCGCGGTCGAGCGGCAACCCGGCGGGAATCGCGAACTGGGCGCGCGCCGGCGCGGCGGCGGACGCCGAAGCCGTCGCCAACGCCAGGACAAACGCAGTCGAGGATGCCGCCCAGTACGGTCTCAAGAGGAGAAGGACTCCCTTCCGACCCTGCGCGCATCGACCCCAGGGGCGCAGATGACCAGTCCCAGCCGTATCCGCACAGTCGATTTCCCGATTTCGTCCGCTTCCCGATTAGTGACTGCTACGAGCGTGCCCGAAAATCCAGCACCCGCCACGTTCGTCCCTGCGCTTTCCCAAACGTCATTGACCTCGCCTCCCCCATCAACAACCATGGCGCCAATAAGACAATGCGGGGTGTTCAGGAACCAGATGGCGTGGGCGGAAACGACCGGGCCTAGGGGCGAGCCGGAGGGGTTGGCGCATGCGTCGCTCCCCTACCAGCAAGCCTTGCGCGCCTTTTTCAGGCGCCGGGCCGATGGTCATGAAATCGACGACCTGATCCAGGAAGTGCTCCTGCGCCTGCATAACCGGCGGCAGGGCGGCGAGGTCTCGAATCTTTCCAGCTTCATTTTCCAGACCGCGACGAACGTCCTGCTCGACCGCCGGCGCCGCGACACAGTGAGGCGCCGGGGCGCGCACTGCGAGCTCGAAGAAGCCCACCACCCCCTCGACGAACTGTCGCCCGACCGCATCCTGCAGGCCAAGCAGGAGGCCTCCGTCGCCCTGGAAGCTTTGGGCCAGCTCGCACCGCGGACTCGCACCGCTTTCATGCTCGTTCGTTTCGAGGGCATGAGCTACAAGGCGACCGCGGCGCAATTGGGCATCTCGGTGAGCGCCGTAGAAAAGCATGTGACCAAGGCATTGCGGGTCGTTTCGGCCCGCCTACAGGAATTCGATGAACGACAACCAGCCACAAAACGGTCCTTCCGGTAGCCCGGACGCCGCCTCGTGGTTCGCGCGGCTGCAGCGCCGCCCCGACGACGGGGCCCTGCGGCGATCGTTCGAAACCTGGCTGGCCGCCGATCCTCGCAATCGCCAGGACTGGGAAAGCGTCAACGGCGCCTGGGATCGCCTGGGCGCGCTGAAGGATGATTCCCGCGTGCAGGCCGCACGCCGCTCGGTGCAGGCCGAACTCGCCTCAGCGCGTCGTCGGCCGCAGATGCGCTGGGCGGCGGGGATCGCCGCGGTCGTGGTGAGCGCCAGCGCCCTGGTCGGCTACGGCGCCTGGCGCCAGGGCTCGGACGCGCCGCGCGAGACGACGGTGGCCGCCGCGCCCCAGGCCCTGGCCGTCTACGTCACCCCGGTCGGCGGCCAGAAGGTCGTCACCCTGGACGACGGGTCGAAAATCACGCTCAGCACCGACACCGAAGTGCGCCTGACCGAATGGGGCCGGCGCCGCGGCCTGGCCGTCGTCAAGGGCGAGGCCTTCTTCAAGGTGGCCAAGAATCCCGACCGCCCGTTCGTGGTGGCGGCCTCGGGCCGCACGGTCACCGCGCTGGGCACCGCCTTCGACGTGCGGGTCGAACCTGGCCAATGGTCGGTCAGCCTGCTCGAGGGCAAGATTCGCGTGGCCTCGCCGCGGGCCATGGTCGACATCACCCCCGGGCACGAACTGGTCCAGGCCGGCGACCAGCCCTGGACCGTCCAGCCCCGCAACGTGGCCGACCTGACCAGTTGGCGCGACGGCAGCCTGGTGTTCGAAAGCCGCCCGCTGGGCGCGATCGTCGCGGAGATGAACCGCTACTCGACCCGCAAGGTCCGCATCGACGATCCGGCCCTGGCCGCCACCCCGCTCAGCGGCCGTTTCCGCACCGGCGACGTCGCCGGCTTCGTCGCCACGCTCGAAGCCTATGGCATGGCAAAGGCCGCCCCGGTTTCGGCCTCGATCATCGAGCTTCGCCCGCTCGCCGGGGAATGAGGATTCCCCGGCGTCCTGCGTCTTGCTGACGAACGCCGCGCCCCTGTCCTGCGGCGCACTGGAGGACCTATGAAGATGATCACCAAGGCGCTGGCCGCCAGCGCGCTTTGCACGGCCGCATGGCTCGGCGCCGGCATGGCGGGCGCCGCCCCGCTGACCACCGCCGACAAGGCCCAGCTCACCGGCGCGGTCGACGCCTATACGCCGAAGATGAACGACACGGCGCTGAAGATCTGGAACTTCGCCGAGCTCGGCTATCTGGAAACCAAGAGCAGCGCCCTCCTCCAGGACCAGCTCAAGGCCGCCGGCTTCACCGTGAAGGCCGGAGTGGCCGGCGAGCCGACCGGCTTCGTGGGCAGCTTCAAGAACGGCCAGGGCCCGGTGATCGCCATCCTCGCCGAGTTCGACGCCCTGCCCGGCCTCAGCCAGGCCGCCGTTCCGACCAAGCAGCCCGTCGCCGGCCGCGACAACGGCCACGGCTGCGGCCACAGCCTGTTCGGCGCAGCCTCCGTGGCCAGCGCCATCGCCCTGAAGCAGTGGATGATCGCCAACAAGGTGCAGGGCGAGGTCCGCGTCTACGGGACCCCCGCCGAGGAAGGCGGCTCCGGCAAGGTCTACATGGTGCGCGACGGCCTGTTCAACGACGTCGACATCACCCTGCACTGGCACCCGGGCAATGAGAACTCGGCCCGCCAAGGCACCTCGATGGCCAATATCAGCGGCAAGTTCCGCTTCTATGGCCAATCGGCGCACGCCTCGGGCGCGCCGTGGGCCGGCCGCTCGGCCCTGGACGGCGTCGAGATCATGAACGTCGCCACCAACTATCTGCGCGAGCACATCCCCGACCGCACCCGCATCCACTATGTCGTGACCAACGGCGGCAAGGCGCCGAACGTCGTGCCGGACTTCGCCGAGGTCTACTACTACGTCCGCAACGCCAATCCGAAGATCGTCGTCGACGTGATGGACAAGGTGAAGACCGCCGCCAACGGCGCGGCCATGATCACCGGCACCAAGGTCGAGTTCGAACAGACCGGCGGCGTCTACAACCTGCTGCCCAACGACGTGCTGGGCAAGGTCATGCAATCGTCGCTGGAAAGCGTCGGCGGCATCACCTGGACGCCGGAAGAAACCAAGTTCGCCCAGGAACTGGCCAAGTCCCTGCCGAACGGCGGCGGCGACCTGTCGTCGGTGGCCAAGGTCCAGCCCTATGCCCCGGCCGACACCTCGGGCGACGCCGGCGGCGGCTCGACCGACGTGGCCGACGTCTCGTGGGTCACGCCCACCGTCGGACTCTCGACGGCGACCTTCGTTCCCGGTTCGGCCGGCCATAGCTGGCAGAACGTGGCCGCGGCCGGCATGAGCATCGGCCTGAAGGGCGCGGCCGTGGCGGCCAAGACCCTGTCGCTGACGGGCGCCGAGCTGCTGTCGAACCCCGAGCTGATCGCCCAGGCCAAGGCCGAGCTGAAGCAGCGCCAGGGCGAAGGCTTCACCTACAAGGCCATGGTCGGCGACCGCCCGCCGCCGCTCGACTACCGCAAGGCCGGCGGTTCGGAGTAAGCGTTCCCTTCGGGCGCCGCAGGAGCCTCGGTTCCTGCGGCGCCTTTTTCATGCCTGCGCTTCTAGCGCCGGGTACAGTCGGCTTCCCCGCAAATTCCCCCGCAATCTGGAGTGCGGAATCGATGTCCCCTTGCGTCTGACTTACTGACGGGCCGAAGTTGCGCCCGAGGTTTTCAGGCAGAGACACGGGGGATGGAATGATGCGGAAACACGCAATGGCGGGCGCCGCCCTGGCGCTGGTCATGATCATGGGCGGCGGGGCGCAGGCCGCCTCCATCACCCCGCCGAGCGAGGCCTTCGCCCAGAATCCGGGCAGCGACTACTTCCTCGCCGACTACACGGCCTACGAGGCCTATCTGAAGACCCTGGCCAGCCAGTCCGACCGCATGAAGCTGGTCGACTTCGGCAAGTCCGAGGAAGGCCGCACCCAATGGATGGCGGTGGTCTCCTCTCCCGCCAACCTCGCCAAGCTCGATCACTACAAGTCGATCTCCAAGCGCCTGGCCAAGGCCGAGGGGCTCTCCAAGGAAGAGGCCGCCAAGCTCGCCGCCGAGGGCAAGGCCGTGGTCTGGATCGATGCTGGCCTGCACGCCACCGAGACGGTGACC
>MEEW01000163.1 GCA_001724985.1 Phenylobacterium sp. SCN 69-14 | reverse complement strand
ACTATAGGTCCCAGGGCCCAGCGGCGTCGAAAGCAGCCAGTCGACGTGCTGGTCGCCGCCCGGCGCCGGATACATGGGCGGCACGCCAAGATTGATGACGCTGCCGTCGGCGGCGGAGGTGTAAGTCGCCGAGGTAAGGGTGGAAGCAAGCGGACACCAGGCGCCCAGGCCGAAGACCTGCTTGTCGGAGGAGATCGTCAAGGTCGGGCCGGCCTGTTGGGCCGACGAAACCTGCTGGGCGCTGTTTCCCACCGGCCCGGCCAGCAGATTCACACCGTCGAACATCGCCGTCCTGGCGACCACGTCGATCTGCTTGGTGATCGCCAGCATGCTCTGCTTGATGGCTTCTTTCGAAGCATCGCCATACCCGGTGTCGGAATAGGCCAGCGCCAGTTCCTTCAGACGGGATACGCAGTCGGCGATCGTCGCCGCACCGGTGGCGGCCACGTCGAGAATCGATTGGCCTCGGTTGAGGCTGTCGGACACCACGCCCCACCCGTTCGCCTCCGAACGCATGTTGGTGGCGATGCCGAAGATTGATCCATTGTCCTTTGCGGTCGCGACCTTCTTGCCGGTCGCGAGCCGGTTGCGCGCGGTCTCCAAGTCGCGCGCCGCGGCGGCCAGCGCCTGTCGCCCCAGCGCAGCTTCCTTGTTGGTCAAGATCGACGCCATTTTCCGCCCCTGCCCCGCGAACGGCCGCAGACTAAGGTTGCCGAGCACAGCTTCAAGCTGAACCACGCGAATGTGACTCCGTACTGCACGGCCTCGACGCACGGTCCGCCGCAGCCGTTCATGGGCCTGCCCGGCGCGGACCGGCGCGCGCCAAATTGACTGGCTGACCCTTGGCGTCGCCCGCCCACGGCGCATAAGGTGCAGGCGTCATGTCACGTACCCGCCTCGTCTCCGCCTCCGCCGCCCTGCTGCTGGTCGCCGCCTGCGCCCCGACCCTGGGTCCGCCGCCCCCGCCTCCGCCGCCGAGTTCGACGCCGCCGTCGCCGGGCGTGTTCCGCCCCGAGGACTTCTCGTGGTCGGCCGTGCCGGGTCCCGGCCGCATCGAGGGCCGCCTGGCCTACCGGGCCGGCCAGACCCGCTATTCCTGCGCCGGCGCCGGCGTGGTGCTGACGCCGGAGACGCCCTGGACCCGCCGGCGGATGACCATTCTCTACACCTCGCCCGAGCGGTCGGCCCTGCCGGCCGACGAGGTCCGCGCCCGCACGCCCTCGGCGCCCAGCGGCGACTATTCGGCCTTCGTCAAGCGCACGGTCTGCGACCAGAACAGCCGCTTCAGCTTCTCGGGCCTCGCCAACGGCGCCTGGTACGTCATCACCGTCGCCAAGCCGGTCGGCGCGCCGGGTCCGGACATCGCCATCATGAAGCGCGTCGAGGTCCGCGGCGGCCGCACCGTGGCGCTGGACCTCTAGGCGACTTCCCTCGCCGTCCAAGCAGGTGTCATCCCGGTTTCGGCGCAGCCGAAGACCGGGATCCATGAACATCTGATCGTGAAGACCAGGGCTCGGCTTGGCCCCATCCGGTGTTCATAGGTCCCGGTCTTGCTTCGCAAACCGGGAAGACACTGATCACAGGCGATGTCCCTCCCTACGAGGGGGAGGGACGCGGAGCGTTCGCCTTAGTGGACCTTGGCCTTGCCGATCTCCAGGCCCTCGGCGCCGGCGCCGACCTGGATGACCGAGCCGTCCTCCAGCTCGCCCGCCAACAGCTTGCGGGCGATGGGGTCGACCAGTTCCTTCTGGATCACGCGCTTCAACGGGCGCGCGCCATAGACCGGGTCGTAGCCCTTCTCGGCCAGCCAGTGCATGGCGGCCGGGTCGAGCGCAATGCTCATCCGCCGGTCGGCCAGCAGCTTCTCGACCCGCTGGAGCTGGATGCCGACGATATTGTCCATCTCCCCGCGGCCCAGCCGCTTGAAGAGGATGATCTCGTCGATCCGGTTCAGGAACTCGGGCCGGAAGTGGCGGCGCACCACCTCCATCACCATCGGCCGCGCCGCCTCGACGTCCTCGCCCTCGGCCTGGTTCGCCAGGAACTCCGACCCCAGGTTCGAGGTCATGATGAGGATGGTGTTGCGGAAGTCGACCGTCCGCCCCTGGCCGTCGGTCAGGCGACCGTCGTCCAGCACCTGCAGCAGCACGTTGAACACGTCCGGGTGCGCCTTCTCGACCTCGTCGAACAGCACGACCTGATAGGGCCGGCGCCGCACGGCTTCGGTCAGCGCCCCACCCTCGTCGTAGCCGACATAGCCGGGAGGCGCGCCGATCATCCGGCTGACCGAGTGCTTTTCCATGTACTCCGACATGTCGAGGCGGGTGATCGCGCTCTCGTCGTCGAACATGAACTCGGCCAAGGCCTTGGTCAGCTCGGTCTTGCCCACCCCGGTGGGGCCGAGGAACAGGAACGAGCCGATCGGGCGGTTGGGGTCCTGCAGCCCGGCGCGCGCGCGGCGCACCGCGTCGGCCACCGCGACCAGGGCTTCCTCCTGCCCGACCACGCGGCCGCGCAGGGCGTCCTCCATCGCCAGCAGCTTCTCGCGCTCGCCTTCCAGCATCTTGTCGACCGGAATGCCGGTCCAGCGGCTGACCACGGCGGCGATCTGCTCGGCGTCCACGACCTCGGGACTGATCGGGTTCTCGGCCGCGGCCGCTTCCTCCTCGGCCAAGCGGCGCTCCAGGGCCGGGATCTCGCCATAGGCGATCTCCGAGGCGCGCTGCAGATCGCCGCGACGCTGGGCCGCGACCAGTTCGGCGCGCAGCCGGTCCAGGGCCTCGCGGGCCTGGGCGGCGGACGAGACCTTGTCCTTCTCGGCCTTCCAGCGCGCGGTCATCTCGGCCGACTGGCCTTCCAGGTCGTCCAGTTCGTCTTCCAGCTTTTCCAGCCGCGCCTTGGAGGCGGCGTCCGGCTCCTTGGCCAGGGCCTCGCGCTCGATCTTGAGCTGCACGATGCGCCGGTCGATCTCGTCCAGCTCCTCGGGCTTGCTATCGACCGCCATGCGCACGCGGCTGGCCGCCTCGTCCACCAGGTCGATGGCCTTGTCGGGCAGGAAGCGGTCGGTGATGTAGCGGTTCGAGAGCGTCGCGGCCGCCACGATGGCGCTGTCGGAGATGCGCACCCCATGGTGCACCTCGTACTTCTCCTTCAGCCCGCGCAGGATCGAGACCGTGTCCTCGACGGTCGGCTCGCTGACGAACACCGGCTGGAACCGGCGGGCCAGGGCCGCGTCCTTCTCGACGTGCTTGCGGTACTCGTCCAGGGTGGTCGCGCCGACGCAGTGCAGCTCGCCGCGCGCCAGGGCGGGCTTGAGCAGGTTCGAGGCGTCCATCGCCCCGTCGGTCTTGCCGGCCCCGACCAGGGTGTGCATCTCGTCGATGAAGAGCACGATCGAGCCTTCGGCCGCCGTGACCTCGCCCAGAACGGCCTTCAGACGCTCCTCAAACTCGCCGCGGTACTTCGCCCCGGCGATCAGCGCGCCCATGTCGAGCGCGTGGAGCTGCTTGTCCTTCAGGCTCTCGGGCACGTCGCCGTTGACGATGCGCAGGGCCAGGCCCTCGACGATCGCGGTCTTGCCGACGCCCGGCTCGCCGATCAGCACCGGGTTGTTCTTGGTCCGGCGCGAGAGGACCTGGATGGTCCTGCGGATCTCCTCGTCCCGGCCGATCACCGGGTCGAGCTTGCCGTCCCGCGCGGCCTGGGTCAGGTCGCGGGCGTAGCGCTTGAGCGCGTCATAGCCTTCCTCGGCCGAGGCCGAGTCGGCGGTCTTGCCCTTGCGCATCGCCTTGGCGGCCTCTTCCAGCGCCGAGACGTTGGCCCCGGCGTCCTTCAGCGCCCTGGCCGCCTCGCCGCCTTCCTTGGCGATGGCGATCAGCAGCCGCTCGGTGGTGACAAAGGCGTCGCCGGCGGCCTTCGCCCCGGCCTCGGCCTCGGCGAAGATGCGCGCGGTCTCGGGCGACATGTAGAGCTGGCCCGAGCCGCCCTCCACCTTGGCCCGCTTGGCCAGCAGGGCGTCGGCCGCCTGGTCGGCGGCGTCGGGCCGTCCGCCCGCGCTCTGGATCAGCGCTCGGCTCAGGCCGTCCTTTTCCTCCAGCAGCACCTTGAGCAGGTGCTCGGGCGCAAGCTGCTGGTGCCGGCGCGCCAGCGCCAGGCTTTGGGCCGACTGGATCGCCTGCTTGGCGCGGTCGGAATAGAGATCAATGTTCATGCGGTCCCCTCGATAGGCGGATTGGCGAGGCCGCCTCCAAGAGCACGGTCCCGCCTCGACGGGATGTAGTGTGGCCTAAGCGCAACACAAGCGACCGGGTTCCCAAAATCGACCCCGCCGGGCCGATCTTCGCGCCAGCCTATTCGCGCGCCATCTCCGCCGCGCCCACCGCCTCGCCGTCCAGGGCCTGGTCGGCGTCCATGGTGACGGTCACGGTCTTCAGCGCCCCGGTGAAGCCGAACGGCTCGGCATAGTCCCCCACCGGGCTGCCGCGGTCGCGGCCGATGTCCAGGCCCGACCACGAGATCAGGGTCATGAAGCCCATATGGGTGTGGACGGCGCCGGCGTCCTCGCCATCCACCGTCAGAGTGAAGCTGCGCCCGTCGCCCTGGATCACCCGCACGCCCAGACGCCGCCGCCCTGGCGGGACCACCGCGTCCGAGCTCACCGTCGTCCGCGCCCCGCCGACATTCAGCGTATGATGCAGCCGCCCGTCCCGCACGAACAGGGAATAGCCGCTGGTGGCGTCGCCATGGGCGATCAGCACCCCTTCGTCGCCGTCGGCCAGGTTCACCTCGGCCTCGATGAAATAGGAGCGCGAACGCACGTCCGGCGCGCAGTCGCCCGGCAGGTGGCCCATGCCCTTGTGGAACACGAACCGCTTGCGTCCGCCCTGGTGGCGCAGGGCGTTCTCGGCGAAGCGCGGCCCGAACCGGTCGTCCAGCGGCAGCACCTTGCAGCGCTCGGCCTGCCGCCACCATTCGTCCACCAGCGCCGCCAACCGCGCCGGCTCGCGCTCGGCCAGGTCCTCGGTCTCCGAGAAATCGGCCGCCAGGTGGTAGAGTTCCCAGCGGTCATCGTCGAAGGCCGCGCCCGGCGGATGGAACGCCACCGCCTTCCAGCCGTCCTGCACCAGTCCGCGATGGCCGAACATCTCGAAATACTGCGCCTGCGACTTGGACGGCGCGGCTGGGTCGGCCAGGGAGGCGGCGAAGCTCGTCCCCTCCATCGGCGCCTGGACCAGGCCGTTGATCGTGGCCGGCGGCGTGATCCCGATCACGTCCAGCAGGGTCGGGGTCAGGTCGCAGGCATGGGCGAACTGGCTCCGCGTCTCGCCCCGCGCGGCGATCCCGTTGGTCCAGGCGATCACCAGCGGGTCGCGGATGCCCCCGCCGTGGGTGTTCTGCTTGTAGCGCTTGAGCGGCGTGTTCGAGGCCATGGCCCAGCCGTGCGGGAAGTTCGAATGGCTGTCGGGGCCGCCGATGTCCTCGATCCGCGCCAGCTTCTCGGGCATCGGCTCGAACTTCATGTTGTAGGGGCCCATGGCGTTGACGAAGCCCAGCGGCCCGCCTTCCTGGCTCGCCCCGTTGTCCGACAGCACCAGGATCAGGGTGTCGTCCTTGACGCCGGCCTCCTCGAGGAAGGCGACCAGCCGCGCCAGGTGCCGGTCGGCGTGGTCCAGCATCCCGGCGAAGGCGCTCTGCAGCCGGGTAAACACCCTCTGCTCGTCCGGCGAATGTTCGGCCCAGGGCTTCACCCCGTCGTTGCGCGGCGGCAGACGGGTGTCTTCGGGCACGATCCCCATCGCCTTCTGCCGCGCCAGGCGCCGCTCGCGCTCGACGTCCCAGCCGGCCTCGAACACCTCGTCATAGCCGCGGATGATGTCCATCGGCGCCTGGTGCGGCGCATGGCAGGCGCCCAGGGCCAGCCACAGCAGCCAGGGCTGCTCGGGCGCATCGGCGATGTGGTCGGCGATGAAGCGGATCGACTCGTCCACCAGGTCTTCGGTCAGGTGGTAGCCGTCGGCGTACTTGCCCGGCGGGTCGATCGGGGTGTTGTCGCGCACCAGTTCGGGCGAGAACTGGTCGGTCTCGGCGTCCATGAAGCCGTAATAGCGGTTGAAGCCACGCCCCAGCGGCCAGCCGTCATAGGGGCCCGCCGCCCCGGTCTGGTTCAGCGGCGTCGCGTGCCACTTGCCGACCATATAGGTCCCATAGCCGCTGGCCCGCAGGATCTCGGCCAGGGTGCCCGCCTCCGGCGCGATCTTGCCGCGATAGCCGGGAAAGCCGCTATCGAAATTGGCCAGGCACCCCATGCCCACCGAATGGTGGTTGCGCCCAGTCAGCAGCGCCGCGCGCGTGGTCGAGCACATGGCCGTGGTGTGGAAGCCGG
>MEEW01000162.1 GCA_001724985.1 Phenylobacterium sp. SCN 69-14 | reverse complement strand
CCGGAAACGCCGCCACCGAGAGCCCTTGCGCCTGGGCCAGCGCCTCGGCGAGCGCGGCCCGCGCCGCCGGCCCCTCCAGGCCCGCCGTGGCCATGAGGCGGCCGATGGCCCAGGCCTTGCCGGCCTCGCGGGCCTTGCCGGCGTCGGCGGCGGGATCGAGCGCCAAGGCCGCGGCCTGGGCCGCGCCGCCGCCGGTCCCTTCGGCCCATTCCAGGGCGTCGTCGAGGTTCATCGGCGCCGGGTCAAGTTCGCGGTAACGCGCGTCGATCATGGCCTCCAGGGGCGCGCGCGGCAGGCTGCGCCGGGCGATGGCCTCGGCCAGGGCCAGGGCGGTCGGATGGCGGCGCACGGCCCCGCCGCCATAGGCCTCGTCCAGCATCTCGCGCCACCAGGTCAGGCGGATCTCGCCCAGCAGGGCGTTCGACGCCACCTTGGGGGCGCGGCCCAGCTCGTGGTCGAAGGCGTAGATGGCGACCACGTCGGCCCGCGCCTGCGGATCGGCGACGAAGCGGCTGGAGAGCCAGCGCTCGGGATCGAGGCGGCGGACCTGTCCGTCCAGGTCTTCGGAAGCTTCGGGGTCGGACATGGCGCGCAGGCTAGACGGCGATCAGGGCCGCGGCCAGCTTGCGCCCTTCGGCGGTCAGGATGTTGTAGGTGCGGCAGGCGCTGGGCGTGTCCATGAATTCCAGGCCGATGCCGGCGCGTTGCAGCGCCTCGCGCACCGGCCGGGGCGGCAGGGCGTTGACCGCGCCCGCCCCCAGCAGGACGAACTCCACCTCGCCGCGGCCGGCGGCGATGATCTGCGCGAAATGCTCGGGCGCAAGCTCGGCCATGGACCGGACGGGCCAGGGCATGGCCTCGTCCTTGAGGATCAGCAGCGAGCCCTGATGGCGCCCGGTGGAGAGGCGAAAGCCGCCGTCTCCATAGGTGTCGATCTGGGGCGCGTCGCGGGCCATGGCCAGGCGCCTTAGCGGGCGGCCTGGGGCTTCAGGGGCTCGGCCGGCTCGTCGCCGCGCTTGACGCCCCACAGCAGGATGATCGGCAGGGCGACATAGATGGACGAATAGGTGCCGACGACGATGCCGAAGACCATGGTGATGACCAGCGGCAGCAGCACCGGCCCGCCGAAGAACACCGCCCCGGACAGGGCCAGGATCGCCGTCGAGCCGGTGATGAGGGTCCGCGACAGACGCTCGTTCTCCGAACGGTTGATGACGTCGGCCAGGGGTGCGGTCTTGTACTTGCGCAGGTTCTCGCGAAGCCGGTCGAAGGTGATGACCTTCTCGTTCATCGAATAGCCGATGACGGTCAGCAAGGCGGCGATGGAGGTCATGGAGAACTCCAGGTGCGTCAGCGACAGCATGCCGAGCGTCAGCAGCACGTCATGGAAGACGCCGACCACGGCGCCCAGGCCGAACTGGAGCTGGAACCGGAACCAGATGTAGAGCAGCATCAGGAAGACCGCGACGCCGAGGGCCATGAAGCCGCCCTGCATCAGCTCGCCCGAGACCTTGGGCCCCACGACCTCGACCTTCTTGAAGGTGATGCCCGGGAATTCCTTGCTGAGTTCGGTCTTGATGCGCTCGGCGCCGTCGACCGGGCTGACGCCCTCGGCGGTGCGGAAGCGCAGCACCGCCCCGTTGGCCGCGCCCATCTGCTGGACCTGGGCGTCCTCGCCGCCGACCTGCATCATGGTGGCGCGCAGCTTGGCGATGTCGGCCGGCCCCTTGGTCTGCACCTCGATCATCGAGCCGCCGATGAAGTCGATGCCCAGGTTCAGGCCCTTGGTGAAGAACGACACGCCCGAGCCGGCGATCAGCAAGGCCGAGAGGATCGCCGCATAGGGCGCCAGCCGCACGAAGTTGAAGTGGAACTCGCGCGGAAGAATACGGATCAGAGGCCACATGTTCCGAACCCCTATACGATCGGCAGGGCCTTCGGCCGCTTGACGCGGAACCAGAGGCCGATGAGCACTTGAGTGATGACGACCGCGGTGAACACCGAGGTCACGACCCCGATCAGCAGCGTCCAGGCGAAACCGCGGATCGGGCCCGACCCGAACTGGAACATGATGAGGGCCGAGATGGCGCTGGTGATGTTGGCGTCGAGGATGGAGACCAGGGCGCGCGAATAGCCGTGCTCCAGCGCCGATATGGGCGAGCGCCCGGCATGGGCCTCGTCGCGTATCCGCTCATAGATCAGCACGTTGGCGTCGACCGCCACCGCCAGGGTCAGGATGAGGCCGGCGATGCCGGGGAAGGTCAGGGTCGCCTGCGTGAACGACATGATCCCCAGGATCAGCAGCACGTTGACCACCAGGGCGATGGCCGCGAACACGCCGAACAGCCCGTAGGCCAGGATGATGAAGATGATGATGGCGACGCCGCCGATGGCCAGCGAGATGACGCCGGCCTTGACCGCGTCCGCCCCCAGTTCGGCGCCCACCGTCGACTGTTGCTCGACCTTCAGCGGCGCCGGCAGGGCGCCGGCGCGCAGCAGGATGGCCAGGTCGTTGGCGCTCTGCGGCGTGAAGCTGCCGCTGATCTGGCCCGAGCCGCCGGTGATGGCGCTCTGGATGACCGGGGCCGAAATCACCTTGCCGTCGAGCACGATGGCGAAGCGCTTGCCGATGTTCACGGCCGTGGCCTCGCCGAAGCGCCGCGCACCCTGGCTGTTGAAGCGGAAGGAGACGACCGGCTGGCCGCTCTGCTGGTCGAAGGACTGCTGGGCGTCGGTCAGCATCTCGCCGGTGACCAGGGCGCGCTTCTTGACCAGCACCATGGAGGTGTAGCCGTCCTCGCTGGGCAGGAGCTCCGAACCCGGCGGCACGCGGCCGGCGGCCGCCTCCTCCAGGCTGACGCTCTCGTCGACCATCTGGAAGGTCAGCTTGGCGGTCTGGCCGATCACGTCGCGCAGGCGCTGGGGATCGCTTTCGCCCGGGGCCTGGACGACGATACGGTCGACGCCCTGGCGGACGATGGTCGGTTCCTTGGTGCCCAGTTCGTCGATCCGGCGGCGCAGGATCTCGATGGACTGGTCGACGGCGCGGCCGGCCTCGGCGGTCATGGCGTCCTGCGACAGCGACAGGCGGATGCGGCCGCCGCCGTCGTTGCTGATCGAGATCTCGCGGCCCCCCGGCGCGCCGGGCGCCACGCCGGCGACCGAGGCGCGCAGCTTGTTGACCGCCGTATTGGCCTGGGCCGGGTCGTTGATGAGGACGCTGACCTCGCCGTTCACCTCGCGCAGCTCCGCGAAGGGAATCTGCGCCTCGCGCAGGGTGGTTCGGGTGTCTTCGACCAGGTTGGTCAGCCGCTCGCGCTTGAGAGCCGCGGTGTCGACTTCCAGCAGCAGGTGCGAACCGCCCTGCAGGTCGAGGCCGAGGTTGAGCGTCTGCTTGGGCATGAAGCCCGGCAGGCTGTCACGAACATCCGCCGGCAAAAGGTTCGGCAGGGTGAACAGCACGCCGAAGATCGCCGACAGAACGACGGCGATCACCTTCCAGCGCGAGAGATTCATCATGTGCGGTTCGAGCCCTTAGGCCTTGGAGTCGTTGGCCGGGGCCGGTTCACCGCGGACGCGGACCTCGGCGATCATGCCCTTGACCACCTTGATCGTGACGCCTTGGGCGATTTCAAGGCCGACTTCCTTGTCCTCGACCCGGACGACCTTGCCGATCACGCCCGAGCTCAGCACGACCACGTCGTTGCGCTTCAGGTTGGTGATCATCTGCTGGTGCTGTTTCATCCGGCGCTGCTGCGGGCGGATCATCAGGAAATAGAACAGCACGACCAGGCCGATCAGCGGCAGGAACTGGATCAGCATGTCCTGCGGGCCGCCGGCGGCGGCCCCTGCAGCGGTCTGGGCGAAGGCGGGCGTGGCGAACATGGCGCTCCGAAGCTCTGGTGTCGGGCGCGTCGCGGCCCGGTTTTCAAGTCGGCGGAAGCTATGCGCTGCGTCTTCGTTTTGCAATGGAAGCGCCATGCCGCTAAGCAGCGCAGCCATGGAAGACGCGTTGCATCCGGTTCTGACCCGTATCGCCGAGGCGCTCGAGCGCCTCGCCCCGCCCGCCAAGGTCGCGCCCGACTTCTCCGGCGCCCGTCTCTTCCGTCACGATCCCGTAACCGGCGCCTTCCACCCGGCGCCGGACTATCCCCTGCCCCTCGATTCCCTGCTGGGGATCGACCGGCAAAAGGACCGGTTCCTGGAGAACCTGGAGCGGTTCGCCCGCGGCCTGCCCAGCAATCACGTCCTGCTGTGGGGCGTGCGCGGCACGGGCAAGAGCTCGATCTCCAAAGCCGCCTTCATGCAGGTGTCGGCCCAGGCGCCGGACCTGAAGCTGGTCGAGGTGGACCGCGACCAGGTGACAGAGCTGCCGGCGCTGTTCGACGTGCTGCGCGGTCGCGAGGAGCGGTTCGTGGTGCTGTGCGACGACCTGTCGTTCGAGGAGGGCGCAACCGCCGCCAAGGCGCTGAAATCGGCGCTGGAGGGCGGGGTCTCCGGCCCGCCGGCCAATGTGCTGTTCGTCGCCACCTCGAACCGCCGCCACCTGATGCCGCGGACCAACACCGAGGACCGGGGCCTGGTCGCCTCGGCCGAGGACGCCGAGGAAGAGGTCAGCGTCTCGGACCGTTTCGGCCTGTGGATCGGCTTCCCGCCCATGGACCAGGCGACCTATCTGGCCGCGATCAACGCCTATGCGGCGCGCTATGGCCTGGCCGATCCGGAGCTGGACCGGCGCGCCTTGCAATGGGCGCAGTTGCGCGGCTCGCGCTCGGGCCGCGTCGCCTATCAGTTCATCCGCGACCTGGCGGGCGAGCAGGGCAAGCCGCTGCCGTTGTAGCGTGATGTAGATGCTCCCCCGCTGGGGGAGCATCGACCTGCACTACTTCGGCAGCACCAGCTTGGGGTCGATCGGGCGGGCGCGGTCCTGCGGGGTGGGCGCGTAGCGCACCTCGAAGTGGAGCTGCGGCTCGGTGACGCCGCCGGTCGTGCCGGCCTGGCCGATCTGCTGCCCCTGCACGACCTTCTGCTGCATCTTCACATCGACGCGCGACAGGTGGCCATAGGCGGTGACCCAGCCGTCGGTGTGCTTGATGAGGACGAGGTTGCCGAACCCCGGAACCTGGTCGCCGGCATAGACGATGTCGCCCGCCGCGGCGGCCCTGACCGTCTCGCCCTGGCTGGCGCGGATGTTGAGGCCGTCATTGCGCTGGCCCGTGCCCTTGGGGCCGAACTCGGAAACCACCTCGCCACGCACCGGCCAGATGAAGCGGCCGCGGCCGAAGCTGGAAATCTGGGCGTCGGTGGGGCTGGCCGTGGCGGCCGGCGGGGTGATCGGCGGCGGAACCGGAGTCGGGGCCGGCGTGGGCGGCGGCGTCGAGGGCGCCGGGGTCGGACGCGGGGCCGGCGTTGCGGGCGCGGGCGGCGGCAGGCTGGGCGCCGGAGGCGGCGCCGGCCGGGGACGCGGCGCAGGGGTGGTTTCGCGGATCGGGCCGCGGTCGCGATAGCCGGCGGGCAGGATCACCTGGCGGCCCGGCTTGATCGCCGCCCCGACCTTCAGGCCGTTGGCCTGAGCCAGCGCCTTCTGGGTGACGCCGAAGCGCTGGGCGATCAGGGCCATGGTGTCGCCCTGCCCGGCCACATAGGCCTTGACCTTCACCGGCGGCCCCTTGAGCACCTGGCCCGGCTGGAGGGCGTAGGGCGCCTTCAGCTTGTTGTCGTCGGCCAGGTCCTTGCGGGTGGTGTCGAGCTTGCGGGCGATGGCGTCGAGGTTGTCGCCCTTCTTGACGGTGTAGGACACCGGCTTCCCGGTCGCATCGACGACCNATCGACGACCCTTCCGGTCACCTTGCGCACCACGGTCGGCGCGGCCGGCTCCTCGGGTTCCGGCAGGGGCGGAGGCGGCGCGGGCTGCGTCGCGCGGGGCGGCGGCGGGGAAACAGGCGCGGGCGTCCCGCCCGGGACCGGGACCTGAACGCGGACCACGGTCGGCCCCCTGTCCTTGAACCCGTCCGGCAGGATCAGCTTCTCGCCCGTGGCCAGCGGCGCATCGACGTCGCGGCCGTTGGCCTCGGCGATGGCCGCGGGGGTGACGCCAAAGCGGCGGCCGATGGCGAAGAGGGTGTCGCCCTGCTCCACCACATAGGCCTTGGCGGACTTGCTCCTGGGCCCCTTGAGCACCTGGCCGGGGCGCAGCGCATAGGGGGCCTTGAGGTTGTTGTCGTCCGCCAGTTGCTGACGCGTCGTGCCGAGGTTGCGGGCGATGGCGTCGAGGTTGTCGCCCTTCTTGACGGTGTAGTCCTGGGCCAGGCCGGCGGCGTCCACCACGCGGCCGGCCGTGGTGGTGCGGGTGACCGTCTGCATGGCCGGCGGCGCGGTCGGGCGCGGCTGGGGCGGCGGGCTCTGGACGGCCGGGCTCTGGGCCGGAGGCAGGCTGGGCAGCGGCGCGGCCTCGACCGGCGAGGTCGGCCGGGGCGCGAGCGGCGGCGGCGCGGACGGCGTCGTGGCGGCGGGCGGCGGCGGCTGCACGACCGGGGGCGGCTGCGAGGGACCTGGGCGTACGGGATAGCTCGGGCGCAGCGGCTCGACCGTGGTGCAGGCCGTCAGCGCCGTGCCGGCGAGAAGGAATAGGACCGTACGCGTAAGTGAAAGCGTCATCGCCGCTCCGGGGACTTTGGGTTCGGAATCAGTCGAGGCGTCACGGTTAATGATGGGTTACGGCCGACGCCGAAGCCAACCCAATTCCTCGTAACCTCAGGGCTCCTTCGCGACGCCGGGCAGCAGCGGCACGAAGCGGACCTCGGTCATCACCTCGGCCCGGAACACCCCGTTCCCATCGCCGAGATAGCGGATCAGTTTCTGCACCGGCCCCTTGCCCACGGGCGCCACCAGGATTCCCGACGGCTTGAGTTGCGAAAGGAGGGCCTTGGGCGCGTCCGGCGCCGCGGCCGTGACCAAAATGCGGTCGAAAGGCGCCTGTTCGGGCCAGCCCAGGCCGCCGTCGCCGAACCTGGTGACGATGTTGGTCAGGCCAAGCTGCTTGAAGCGCGCCTCCGCCTCGCCCATCAGGGTGCGATAGCGCTCGACGGTGTAGACCAGCCGCGCGAGCTTGGAGAGGATGGTGGTCTGGTAGCCGGAGCCGGTGCCGATCTCCAGCACGCGCGAGCGCGGCTCGACCTGCAGGGCCTGGCTCATCAGGCCGACGATGAAGGGCTGGCTGATCGTCTGGCCGCAGGCGATCGGCAGGGCCGAATCCTCGAACGCCCGCTCCTTGAAGAGGTCGGGGGTGAAGAGCTCGCGCGGTGTCGATTCGATCGCCGCCAGCACGGCGGGATCGGTGACCCCCTGCGAGCGCAGCGCCAGGACCAGCCGGGCAAGCTGTGCGTCCCTCTCCTCGCCCGTCTCGGTATCGTCGTTCGCCATGCTCGCCTCAGGCCTTCGGCGGCGCGCCCCCGAGCACGCCCTTCAGGCGATAGACGGTTTCGGCGTGAGTCAGGTCGATATGCAAGGGGGTGACGGAAATCTTACCGTCGTAAATGGCTCGAAGGTCGGTGCCTTCGGCCGGCCGCGACAATTCGTTGCGGAACCCCATCCAGTAGTAGTCGCGGTTGCGCAGGTCGGTGCGCTTCTCGGCATGGCGGACGGCGACGTCGCGGAAGGTCTGGCGGGTGACCTCGATCTCGACGATCTGGTCCAGCGGGCGCGAGGGGAAGTTGACGTTCATCACCACGTCCTTCGGCCAGCCGATCTCGACCAGGCGGCGCACGACGCCGGGCCCGAAGTGGACCGCAGGCTCGAACATGTCGTGTCCGTCGACCAGGGGCCAGCCGGTCTGGGAGAGGGCGATGGACGGAAATCCCATCGCCATGCCCTCGATCGCGCCGGCGACCGTGCCCGACAGGGTGACGTCCTCGGCGAGATTGGCGCCGCGATTGACGCCCGACAGCACCAGGTCCGGCTTCAGCCCGCCCATCAACTCGCTGACCGCCAGCATCACGCAATCGGTCGGCGTGCCGGTGGTGGCGTAGCGGCGATCGTCCAGCTTTCGCACCCGCACCGGGTCGGCCAGGGTCAGGGCGCGGCTGGCGCCGGACTGCTCGTATTCCGGGGCGCAGATCCAGACGTCGTCGGTCAGGACCCGGGCGATGGCCTCCAGCGCGACGAGCCCCTCGGCGTGGACGCCGTCGTCATTGGTCAGCAGGATACGCATCAGACCCCGCCGATGTGCGTGACGCCGTGCATGTAGGGCTGCAGCGCCTGGGGAATGGCGATGCGGCCGTTCTCGTCCTGATAGTTCTCCATCACCGCCACCAGGGTTCGGCCGACGGCCAAGCCCGAGCCGTTGAGGCTGTGGACGAAGCGCGTGCCCTTCTCGCCGGCCTTCTTGGCGCGGGCGTTCATGCGGCGGGCCTGGAAGTCGCCGCAGTTGGAGCAGGAGCTGATCTCGCGATAGCGGCCCTCGGACGGAATCCAGACCTCGAGGTCGTAGGTCTTGCGCGCGCCGAAGCCCATGTCGCCGGTGCAGAGCAGCATTGTGCGGAACGGCAGCTCCAGGGCCTTCAGCACCGCCTCGGCGCAGCCGACCATCCGCTCGTGTTCCTCTTCGGACTTGTCGGGCGCGGTGATCGAGACCAGCTCGACCTTGTAGAACTGGTGCTGGCGGATCATGCCACGGGTGTCGCGGCCCGAGGCGCCGGCCTCGGAGCGGAAGCACGGGGTCAGGGCCGTCATGCGCAGGGGCAGCTCTTCCTCGGCGACGATCTGGTCCATGACCATGCTGGTCAGCGGCACCTCGGCGGTCGGGATCAGCCAGCGGCCGTCGGTGGTCTGGAATAGGTCGTCGGCGAACTTGGGCAGCTTGTCGGTGCCGTAGGCGGCCGCGTCGTTGACCAGCAGCGGCGGCGAGACCTCGGTATAGCCGTGCTCGCGGGTCTGCAGGTCGAGCATGAACTGGCCGATGGCCCGCTCCAGCCGCGCGACCTGGCCCTTCAGCACCACGAAGCGCGCGCCGCTCATGCGGGCGGCGGCCTCGAAATCGACCAAGCCGAGGCCTTCGCCCAGGTCGACGTGATCCCTGGGCGCGGAAATGGCGAAGGGCTCGCCCCAGCGGCGCACCTCGACATTGTCATGCTCGTCCGCGCCGGCCGGCACGTCGGGGAACGGGATGTTGGGCAGGCCGGCCAGCAGGTCGTGCAGTTCGCCGGAGACGGCGCGCTCGACCTCGGCCTGCTCGGCCAGCACGGTCTTGACCTGCTCGACCTCGGCCATCAGGCGCTGGGCCTCGGCCTCGTCCTTGCGGGCCTTGGCCTGGCCGACCAGCTTGGAAGCCTCGTTACGGCGGCTCTGGGCGGTTTCGAGGGCGAGCTTGGCGGCGCGCAGTTTCGCATCGAGCTCGACCGCCTGGGCCGCGGCGCCGGACCGCCCCTTCGCCGCCCACGCCGTCTCGTAAAGCTCGGGGGTTTCGCGAATGGCTCGGATGTCGTGCATGGGTCCGCCACAGGTGGGATTGAGCGGACTTCTCTAGAGCGCGTCGAGAGGACGGCCAAGCCCCGCCGCCTTCGGGGGCGTCAGACCGGCACGATGTCCTGGCCCGCCTCCTCGTCCTCCTCGCGCTTGCGGCGCGCCTCGATGACGCGCACGCACCAGATCGAGATCTCGTAGAGCAGGATGATCGGCACGGCGAGCAGGGTCTGGCTGATCGGGTCGGGCGGCGTCACCACCGCGGCGACGACGAACACCCCGACGATGGCGTAGCGGCGGCCGGCCGCCAGGGCCTTGGACGAGACCATTCCGGCCATGCCCAGCAGGGTCAGCACGACCGGGAGCTGGAAGCAGAGGCCGAAGGCCAGCAGCAGGGTGGTGACCAGGCTCAGATAGTCCGAGACCTTGGGCAGCAACTCCACCGAGACCGAGGCGTCGCCGACGATCTGCTGCGAGAGCGAGAACCACAGCACGAACGGCAGGATGACGTAATAGACCAGCGCGGCCCCCATGAGGAACAGGGCGGGAGACGCGACCAGGAACGGCAGGAAGGACTTGCGCTCGCGCTTGTAGAGGCCCGGGGCGACGAAGCCGTAGACCTGCCAGGCCAGCACCGGAAAGGTCACCACTACCGCGCCGAAGCCGGCCAGCTTCAGCTTGGTGAAGAAGAATTCCAGCGGGGCGGTGAAGACCAGCTTTAACCGTTCGGCGCCGGCCGCGTCGGGAACCTCGCGCGCGCCGATCAAGGCCAGGAAGAGGTCCTTGGTTCCACTGAGGAACTTCATCGGATCGAAGCCGCCGGCCTGATGCGCGTGGGCCGCCTGCTCGGCCGCCAGCAATTGGGCGGCGATCGCGAACGGGTGCAGCAGGAACATGTAGATCTGCTTGGAGAAGCCGAAGCAGAGCGCAAAGCCCAGCGCCATGGCGATGACGCAGACGATCAGGCGCGAGCGCAACTCGACCAGGTGATCGAGCAGCGGGGCGCGCGAGGCCTCGATCTCGGCGTCGTCGGAGTCGTAGGGATTGCTCACGCCTTGGCCTTCGGCTTGGCGGCTTTCGGCTTCGCAGGCCCCTTGGGCTTGGCGGCGGCCTCGGCCTTCGGCTTGGCCGCGCGGCGGGCGCGGGGCTTGGGCGCCTCGGCCGCAGGGGTCGGTTCAGGCTCAGGCGCGGCGGCGGGCTCGGGCTCGGTCTGCGCCGTCGGTGGATAGCTGCTGGGCGGAAACTGCATTCCCGAGCCCTCCAGGCTGTCGCCGATCTCCTTGAAGACCTGCTCCACCTGGGCTTTGGACGCATCGGCCGCGGCGCTCTCGGCGATCTGGCCGCGGCGCATGGCCTCGACCTCCTTGCGCAGTTCGTCCAGTTCGGACTGGCGCGCCATCTCATCGAAGCTGGCCCGGAACTCGTTGGCCATCCCGCGGATCTTGGCCGTGAACTGACCGAGCTTGCGCAGCATGACGGGCAGGTCCTTGGGTCCGACGACGATCAGGGCGACCGCCGCGATGACCAGGAGTTCAAGCCCGCCGACATCGGGTAACATTCGTGAGGCAGCCTAGACGTAAGAGCCCGCGCCAGCTTGCGACCAGCGCGGGCGAAACCTTCGGGAGACGGCTGAAGCTCAGCCGCGCGCTTCGTCCTTCTCGCGCTCGGCGGTCGGCAGAGGCTTGTTTTCCGCCGTGGCGGTCGGCTCGTCCTTCAGGCCGTCGCGGAAGGCGCGGATGCCCTTGGCGGCGTCGCCCATGATGCCCGAAAGCTTGCCGCGGCCGCCGAACACCAGCGCCACGACCACCAGCACGATCAGCCAGTGCCAAATCGAAAATGAGCCCATCAGGCCAAACTCCTCAACGTCGGCGACCGACCTCGGCCACGCGCCCGTCCTTCTTTGAAGACGGAATATAATCGTTCACGGCGTCCGACGCCAACGCGTCCTAGTGCGGCGGCTCGTCTTCGCCAAGGAAATCCACGTGGAACTCGGGCGCATCGCCGTCTTCCAGCGGGTCTTCCTCGGGCAGGCCGAGGCCAGCGGGGTTCGGTACGTTGAAGTCCGGCGGCAGGTCCAGGCTGAGCAGGCCGGCGGCCTTCATCTCGGCCATGCCCGGCAGGTCGCTCAAGTGCGCCAGGCCGTAATGTTCGAGAAAGGCGTCGGTGGTGCCGTAGGTGACCGGGCGGCCCGGCGTGCGGCGGCGGCCGCGCATCCGCACGAGGCCGAGCTCCAGAAGGACGTCCAAGGTGCCCTTGCTGGCCTGGACCCCGCGCACCGCCTCGATCTCGGCGCGCGTCACCGGCTGGTGATAGGCGATGATCGCCAGGGTTTCCTGGGCGGCCTTGGAAAGGCGGCGCGGCTCCTCGCGCTCCTCGGTCATCAGGAAGGCGAGGTCCTCGGCGGTCTGGAAACGCCAGCGGCCGGCGATGCAGGCCAGCACCACGCCCCTGCCCTCATAGGTCTTCTGCAAGGCGTCGATGGCGGCCGGGACGTCGGCGCTTGCAGGCAGGCGCCTGGCGATGTCCTCCAGGCTCAGGGGGCCGGCGGCCGCGAACAGCAGGGCCTCGACCTGGCGTTCGGTCTCGGCGCTCATGGGCGCAGCTCCCGACGGGCGCGCAGATAGATGTCGGCGAAGGCTTCGAGCTGCCGCGCCTCCAGCGCGCCTTCCTTCACCAGTTCCAGGCTGGCCGAGAGCGTGGAGGCCACATAGGAGGCCTGGGTGGGGCCCTCGCCCGAGGGCTTCAGCGGCGCCACGCCGGTCAGAGGCGTCCAGCGCTCCAGTTCGGGCAGCATGTGGCGCAGGCGCTCGCGGGCGTCCTCCAGCGGATAGGCCT
>MEEW01000161.1 GCA_001724985.1 Phenylobacterium sp. SCN 69-14 | reverse complement strand
GGCTTCTCGAACGCCACCTTCAACATCGCCGCGGCCTGCGGCGCGCAGGCCTGGCTGGTCGGCGCCACGGCCGCCTGGACCCGCCTCGGGACCGACCGCTATCCCTGGTACAGCCAGGTCCGGGCCTTCGCGCCGGAAAGCCACGGCGCGTGGGAAGCGGTCATGGGCGACATCGCCGCGGCCCTGGCCCTGGAAGCGACCCAGGGAACGGGCGCGCACGCGGCGGGTTGACTTCCTATCCGGCGCCTCAGGCGCCCAGCCGATAGGGGTTTTGCCATGCCCGACGTCCGCGAAAACGACGGCTACGACGACCAGGACGGCGCCGAAGCCTTCGACGAAGCCAATCTCGACGAGCACGAGGAGCTCAACGAGATGCGGACCTTCGAGGAGCTTCCCGAACTCTTCGACGCCACCCGCGCCGAAGGCGACCGCGACGAAAGCGAAGCCGTGGCCCTGGACGCCGACGAGTTCGACGAGGAGGCCTTCGACGACGGCGACCTGGAGGAGGATCACGAACTCGACTACCGCGCCGCCCCTTCCGAAGACGAGGATCGGGACTTCGACGAAGACCAGGTCGCCCCCGATTCGGTGGATGGCCTCGACCAGGTCGCCGATGCGGCCGAGGTCAGCGGCGGCGAGGACGACTTCACCAACTTCCAGGCCAAGGGCCTCAGCGATGAAGACCTTCTGCGCATGGGCTATGCCGGCCGAACCGATCCGGCCCAGGAGGAAGCACTGGAAATCGGCCTGGAGGACACCTTTCCCGCCTCCGATCCGGTGTCGGTGACCCGGCCCCGACGCTAGGGAAACCCTGCGCTCCTTGTGACAAAGGCCGGCTGACCGCGCTCAATCAGCTTGAATGTCGCGCCTGGGTCTTTAGTTTGGCCTCAGGTTGAAACATTTGTTCGAAACGGGCGCCATACTGCCCCGTCCTCTGAGGAGCGCGAATGAGCCAGCGTTTTGAAGGCACCGACAATTACGTCGCCACCGAAGACCTCAAGGTCGCCGTCAACGCGGCGGTTGCGCTGGAGCGGCCTCTGCTGATCAAGGGCGAGCCGGGCACCGGCAAGACCGTCCTGGCCTATGAGATCGCCAAGGCGCTCGACGCCGAACTGATCACTTGGCACATCAAGTCGACGACCAAGGCCCAGCAAGGCCTCTATGAATACGACGCCGTCACCCGTCTGCGCGACAGCCAGCTCGGCGACGAGCGGGTCAAGGATGTCCGCAACTACATCAAGAAGGGCAAGCTCTGGGAGGCGTTCACCGCCGAGAAGCGCCCGATCCTGCTGATCGACGAGATCGACAAGGCCGACATCGAATTCCCGAACGACCTCCTGCAGGAGCTCGATCGCATGGAATTCTACGTCTACGAGACCAACGAGACCATCAAGGCGGCCGTCCGCCCGATCGTCATCATCACCTCGAACAACGAGAAGGAACTGCCGGACGCGTTCCTGCGCCGCTGCTTCTTCCACTACATCCGCTTCCCCGACACCGAGACGATGAACGAGATCGTCGAGGTCCACTATCCGGGCATCAAGCAGAAGCTCGTCGCCGAGGCGCTGCGCATCTTCTACGACATGCGCAAGGTGCCGGGTCTGAAGAAGAAGCCGTCGACCTCCGAACTGCTCGACTGGCTGAAGCTGCTGATGGTCGAGGACATCGACGAGAACGCGCTGAAGGAAAAGGATCCGACCAAGCTGATCCCTCCTCTGCACGGCGCGCTCCTGAAGAACGAGCAGGACGTGCACCTGTTCGAACGCCTGGCCTTCCTCGCCCGCCGCGAAGGCGCCGGCGCGCGGCCCGGCCAGCAATAAGGCTTACGGGGAATTCACTCGACGTTTCAAAGCGCTCCGATCACGCTCCGCTGGAGATTGATTGGAGCCACGTCGGATGAAGACCCCTCTGCTGATCGCCGCCTCGACCCTGGCGCTCGCCGGTTGCAGCCAGGGCGCGTCCTATTCCGTGGCCAAGCTGCAATGCCCGGCCACGGAGGGGGACCTGACCCGCACCGGCGTCTCCGATGGCGGCAAGGCCTGCGCCTACCGCTCGTCGGACGGCGCTGAGGTCTCGCTCGAACTGGTCCCGGTGAAGGACAGCCCCGAGGCGACCCTGGCCAGGATCGAAACCGAACTGCGCAGCACGCCCGGCCCGTTGTCGCCGGAGGCGGCCGCCGACCAGGCCGACACCGCCAGGACCATCGCCGATGCAGCGGCCGCCAAGGCGACGATGAGCGCCGTGGCCGCCGAAGTCGCCCGCGTCCAGGCCGAGGCGGCGGCCGACGCCGGCATCGGCTCCAGCGACCACGGCCAGGACGAGCCTCGGGACAGCGCGCAGATCAACCTGCCCGGCGTCCACATCTCCGCCGACGACAGCACCGCCAATGTCCGGATCGGGCCGATCAAGGTCGACGCCTCGGGCGAGGACGCCATCGTCAACGTCTACCGCGACGTGCGCATGCGCGGCGAAGCGCTCTCGACCAAGAAACGGGGCGTGCGCGCCAGCTTCATCTACACCGGCAAGGACCTGCCCGCCGGCTACCGCTACATCGGCTATGAGGCCGGCGGGCCGAAGACCGGCCCGCTGACCGTCGCCAGAATCCGCTCGAAGACCGACACCGAATCCGGCGACCGCATCCAGCACGACGTCCAGGAACTGGTGCGGCGCAATGGCGGGGTCTGAGGCTCCGCCTCAGTTCGCCGGCTGAACCTCCACGACCTTGTAGGTGAGCGGCCGGCCCTCTTCGTCGGTCACCGTGACATATTCCCCGACCGCGAAGCGATGCTCGCCGAGGCGGTGGACCGGCTCGTCATCGGCCGCATCGCCCTCGTCATAGTCGAAGAACCAGCGGCTGCCCCGGCGCGCCAGGCGGCCGTCGGCGGCGTCCTCGTCCGGCGCGAAGCGGCGCACCACGCATTCGGCCTTGGTCTTGCCATAGGCTTCGAGGTCGAGCAGGCCGTCGGCGGTGAGCGGCGCGGTCAGGGCGTAGCCGCGGTGATCGTCGCCGCCGGCGAACTCGGTGCCAGGATTGCGGGCGAGCCGCATCACGATGCGCGACAGGGTCATGTCCATAACCTCGAAGATCAGTGCGAAAGGAACAGGGAAGGCTGGTCGGCCGACAGCAGGGTTCGCGTCGTGCCTCCAAAGATGAATTCCTGCAGCCGCGGGTGCCCGAAGGCCCCGGCGACCAGGACGCCCGCCTCGACCTTCTGCGCTGCATAGAGCAGCAGAGGCGCAGCGTCGCCGCTGTCGGGCAGGATATCGACCTCGGCGGTGATGCCGCGTGCGGCGTAATAGGCCTGCAGCCGGCCCGGATCGAAACTGCGGGAGGTCGCCTTGGGCGCGGCCAGGATCACCACCTTGGAGGCCTTCTCCAGCAGAGGCAGGGCCAGCCGCGCGGCGCGCGAGGCCTCCTTGCCGCCGTCCCACGCCACCGCGACGGGGCCGCCGACCGCGAAGCCTTCGCGTGCGATGAGCACCGGCCGCTGCTCGTCGGCGACCACCTGCTGGAACGCCTCGGCCAAGGGGCCGCGCCCCCGGGCCGAATCATTGCTGAACACCACCACGTCCGAGAGGCGGCTTTCGGCCGAGAGGCCCGCCCAGACCGGGGTCTGCAAGGCGATGAACTGGCCTTTGGCATAGGCGGTGGCGTCCATCGCCGCCCGGGCGTGCTTCTCGCCCGCCGCCGCGGCCTCCTTCAGCGATTCGAGCGCCGTGGTCTGCACGCCGCCCAGGAACCCCTCGCCCATCCAGGGCATCACGTCGGCCACGTCGGCCGGGGTATAGACCCCCGCCAGCTCGGCCCCGAAAGGCCGCGCCAGGGTGGCCGCCGCGGCGATCACGGCCTTGTCGCCCTCGCCGCCCGACAGCGGCGCCATGATTCTCGCCCAACTCATCGCTCTCACCTCTTCGCCGTCAGACCTGGAGCCGCCATGGCACGCCGCGCATTGATCTTTGGCAAGTCCTGGGTCAGTTCACGACCTTGACTGTGAAAGGAACGCTTCGGTGAAGAAAGGGCTGCGTGCATCGCGCAAGGAACCGCGGGCCTGGCAACGGATGCTGTCGGGCCGCCGGCTCGACCTGCTCGACCCCTCGCCGATGGACATCGAGATCGAGGACATCGCCCACGGCCTGGCGCGGGTGGCGCGGTGGAACGGGCAGACGGTGGGCGAGCACGCCTTCTCGGTCGCCCAGCATTCGGTGGTGGTCGAGGAGATCTGCGCGCACCTGCGGCCCGAGCTGGAGCCGCGCTGGCGGCTGGCGGCTCTGCTGCACGATGCGTCCGAATATGTGATCGGGGACATGATCAGCCCGTTCAAGGCGGCGCTGGGCATGGATTATCGGAAATTCGAGGAGCGACTGGAGACGGCGATCCATGTCCGCTTCGGCATCCCGGCCAAGACGCCGGCAGAGATCAAGGCCTTGATAAAGCAGGCGGACCGGGCCTGCGCCTTCTTCGAGGCGACCCAGCTCGCCGGCTTCTCCCACGTCGAGGCGCTGGAGATCTTCGGCCCCCCGCCCCCGGGCTACGAACTGCTCATCGATCCACAGGCGCCGGCCCAGGCGCAATCGCGTTACATTCAGCGCTACAATGTCCTTTCGGAGGCGGCGGGATTCGCGACCACGCACCCGGACGCGGCTTTCGACACCGAGTAGCACCCATGACCCTGATCATCTGCGGACTGGCCGAGGCGCCTGGGCTGATCGCCACCCGTGCGCCCTCGCACATGATCACCCTGCTGGACGGCGCCAGCCTGGGCGAGGCCGCCTCGCCCCTGCCGCCCGAGCGGCACCTGAAGCTGGCGGTCAACGACATCGCCGAGCCGGCCGAGGGCCTGGTCCTGCCCGACGAGGCCCTGGTCCTGCGCCTGCTGGAGTTCGGCCGCGGCTGGGACGCCAGCGCCCCGATGCTGGTGCACTGCTGGGCGGGAATCAGCCGCTCCACCGCCGGCGCCTTCGCCATCGCCTGCGACCGCAATCCTCACGCCGACGAGCGGGAGATCGCCATGCACATGCGCGCCAGCGCGGTCCATGCCAGCCCCAACCGCCGCATCGTCGCCCTGGCCGACACCCTGCTGGGCCGCCGCGGCCGCATGGTCCAGGCGGTCGAGGCCATGGGAGACTACGACTACACCCGCGCCCGGCCGTTCGATCTGCCGGCGGCGTTCTGATGGAGAGCGCCCCGGTCGTCATCGGACTGTCGGCGGTGGTAATCGCGGTGAAGGGCGGCGAGGCCGTGGTCCTGACCGTGCGCCCGCCGGGCCAGGGCGCGCCCGGCCTGCCCTTCGGCCCCTTCGATCCCGACGGCGACCGCACCTTCGAGCTCGCCCTGCGCGCCTTCGTGACCGCCCAGACGCGGTTCGACCTCGGCTATGTGGAACAGCTCTACACCTTCGGCGACAAGGGCCGCTACGCTCCGGTGGCGGTGGTGGACGACGGCCGGGCCGGCGCGGCGCGGGTGATCTCGGTCGGCTACCTGGCCCTCACCCCCAAGGCGGTCGACACCACCGCGCCCGACACCGCCTGGGCCGACTGGACACGGTTCTTCCCCTATGAGGACTGGCGCGAGGGCCGCCCGGCCGCCCTGGACGCCATCGCCCCCGCCCTGGAGCGCTGGGCCATGGGCCGCCCCGAGGCCGCCGCCCGCGCACGGCTGCTGTTCGCCCTGGACGAAGCGCCGTGGAACGAGGAGCGGGTGCTGGAGCGCTACGAACTGCTCTACGAGGCGGGCCTGGCCCCCGAGGCGGCCCGCGACCGCGGCGAGACGCCGCCCGCCCTGCCCGAGACCCAGCACGAGACCCTGGCCGCAGCCCTCGGCGAGCCGATGATCTCCGACCACCGCCGCATCCTGGCCACGGCGCTTTCCCGCCTGCGAGGCAAGCTCAAGTACCGCCCGGTGGTGTTCGAGCTGATGCCCGAGGCCTTTACCCTCTCGGCCCTGCAGCGCGCGGCCGAGGCCGTGGCCGGCGTGCCGCTGCACAAGCAGAACTTCCGCCGCGCCCTGGAACGCGCCGGCCTGGTCGAGGGCCTCGGACGCGTCGACGCCGAGACCGGCGGCCGCCCGGCCGAACTCTTCCGCTTCCGCCGCGAAATGCTGAGCGCGCGGCCGGTCGGCGGGCTGTCGTTGCCGCTGCTCAGGGATTAGGGTCAGGGGTTCGGAACGGCGCGGGCCGTCACCATCCGGGCGTGGGGCATAGCTTGACGGCGGCTTGAGCGTGATCCGCTTCGATCGAAGCGGATCACGCTCAAGACTCTTTGAATTTAGAGCATTTTCTACGCCGAACCGGCAGCCACTTCGGCGGAAAATGCTCTAGGGCCTTCTTGCGCAGGACAATGGATGCCGAACGCGAAATTCGACGATCTGGCCGCCTTCATCGTGGTCGCACAGGAGCGTAGCTTCACAAGGGCCGCCGCGAAGCTCGGCATTTCGCAATCGACCCT
>MEEW01000160.1 GCA_001724985.1 Phenylobacterium sp. SCN 69-14 | reverse complement strand
ATCTCGTCGCCGTCCGCCCCCATCTTGCAGGTGCCGACTGGGTGATAGATCGTCTCGGCGTGCTGGCGGATCCAGGCGTCGATCTGCTCGTCGGTCTCCACGTCCTTGCCCGGGAACAGCTCCTCGGTGCGATAGGGGTCCAGCGCCGCCTGCGCGGCCACCTTGCGCATCATCCGCACCCCTTCGCGCAGGGCGCGGCGGTCTTCCTCGGTCGCCAGGTAGTTCGCCAGGATCGCCGGATCGTCCAGCGGGTTGGCAGAACGCAGCCCGATCCGGCCGCGGCTCTCGGGCCGGAGCTGGCAGATATGGAAGGTGAAGCCGTCCTTCGGCACCGCCACCTTGCCGTGGTCCTGCATGATCGCCGCGACGGTGTGGACCTGCAGGTCGGGGCGGTCGAGGTCCGGCCGCGACTTCAGGAAAGCGCCCGATTCCAGGAACTGCTGGCGGCCCAGGCCCTTGCCGAAGAAGGCGTAGTTCATGCCGATGGCCAGGGTCTTCACGAGGCCCTTGCGCAGCGAGTGGGCCGTGATCGGCTGCGGGCATTCCCAGGACATGCAGACGTCGAGGTGGTCCTGCAGGTTGGCGCCGACGCCCTTCAGCGCCTTGACCACCGGAATGCCGAACCGGGCCAGTTCCTCCGGATCGCCGATCCCCGACAACAGCAGGATCTGCGGGGACTGCACGGCGCCGGCGCTGAGCAGCACTTCCCTGGCCGCCTGCACCACCTTCTTCTGGCCGCTCTTGGCGTCGATGTATTCGACCCCGCTCGCCCGGCCGTCTTCGATGACGATGCGGCTGGTCCGCGCGCCGGTGATGCAGGTCAGGTTGGGCCGCGCCAGCGCCGGGTGCAGATAGCCGCGCGCGGCGCTCCAGCGCTGCCCGTCATGGATGGTCAGTTGATACGGCCCCCAACCTTCCTGCTGGAAGCCGTTGAAATCGCTGGTGACCTTGAAGCCTGCCTGCCGTCCGGCCTCGATGGTGGCCGAATAGATCGGGTTCGGCGTCGAAGCCTTGGAAACCTTCAGCGGCCCTTCCCCGCCGTGCCAGGCGTCGCCGCCGCCTTCCAGCGCTTCCGAGCGCTTGAAGTAAGGCAGCACGTCCCGGTACGACCAGCCCTGCAGCCCCATCTGCCGCCACTGGTCGTAGTCGCGCGCATGGCCGCGGATATAGATCATGCCGTTGATCGAGGACGAGCCGCCCCAGCCCTTGCCGCGCGGCCACCACAGCTTGCGGTTCTCCAGGTTCGGCTCGGCCTCGGTCCAGAAGCCCCAGTTGTAGGTCCCGGCCTTGCCGATCAGCGAGCCGACCCCGGCCGGCATCTTCACCAGGATGGAATTGTCCTTGCCGCCCGCTTCCAGCAGCAGGACCTTGACCTGCGGATCCTCCGTCAACCGGTTGGCGAGCACGCACCCGGCGGAGCCCGCACCGATAATGACGTAGTCGTAGCGATCCATCGCGTTCCGTCCCTGAACACTGTTAAGTTTGGCGCAACCCTACTCAAGCATGGAAAGGAAACAAGGCGGCGAACGCCGCTTTTTGGAAACGCCCCTGCCCGACCGGGACAAGGCCGGTGAGACCATTTCGCATCTAGGCGAAATCGGTTTGGTCGCTACAGTCTCTCGCCTTGGGCTTCCGCTCGGGTTTCAATGTCGCAGATGAGCGCCGATCAGATGACCCCGGCGGCGGGGGCCGGGGACGCCGGGAAATCGGCCGACCTGCAAGCCGCCATGATCGTCGGCGCCGCCATGCTGGCCGCGGCCCTGACGGGCATCCTGCTTCGCCCGACCGGCGATCTCAGCGCCTTCTGGCCCGCCAACGCCGTCCTCCTGGGCATGATGATCCGCTGGCCCTCGCTGGCGCGCCCCGCCGGCTGGGCCGCCGCGGCGCTGGCTCTGGTCGCCGCCGACGCCATGACCGGCAGCAGCCTGGTGAAGTCCTCGGCCCTGACCATCTGCAACCTGGGCGGCGCCGGGCTCGGCTATGCGCTCTCGACGCGGCTGGCGCCGCGCGACCGCCTGCTGCAGCATCCCTCGTCGCTGGTGTCGATCATGCTGATCGTCCTGGCGGCCTCCCTCCTGACCAGCGCGCTCGGCGGCCTGAACAATCTGCTGCTGTTCCACAAGGGACTCACCCGCGGCTTCTTCGTCTGGCTGGCTTCCGAGCTGGCCAATTCGATCGTCATCCTGCCGATCGTCCTGACCTTCCCGACGCCCGCGGCGATCAGGCGCAAGATCGAGCGCCTGCGCCGCCAGCCGCCTCGCCTCTCGGCCGCCGCTCCTCTCGTCACCTACGTCATCTGCCTGGCCATGGTTCCGATCGTCGGCGGGCCAGGCGCCCTGGCCTTCCCGGTCCCCGGCCTTCTCTGGTGCGCCCTGACCTACGGCCTGGCCGCATCCTCGCTGCTGACGCTGTCCTTCGCCGTCTGGACCCTGGTGATCCTCACGGTCACCACCCAGGGCATGAGTCACCTGACGACCTTCGACCTGATCTCGCTGCGGCTCGGGGTCATGCTCGTGGCGCTGGCCCCCATCGCGGTCGCCAGCGCCATGGCCGAGCGCAATGCGCTGCTGGCCGAGGCGCGCGCCGCCCGCAAGGCGGCCGAGGACGCCATGGCCGCCCGTACGCTGCTGCTCGCCACCATGGCCCACGAGCTGCGCTCGCCGCTCACCGCGGTCGTCGGCTTTTCCGGCATGATGGCCAAGCAGACCCTCGGTCCCCTCGGTCACCCGAAATACATCGACTACGCCCAGACCATCGAAATGGCCGGCTCGCACCTCAGCGACCTGGTCAGCGATCTGCTCGACACCGCGCGGGTCGAGGCCGGCCGCTTCGAACTCACTCCCGCCAGCATCGCCAGCCAGAAGATCGTGGAGCAATCGCTGCGCCTGGTGCGGGGCCTCGCCGTCGACGGCAGCGTCAGCCTGGTCGTCGCCCCCAGCGCCTGGCCCGAGGTCCACGCCGATCCGCGCGCCATCAAGCAGGTTCTGATCAACCTGCTCTCCAACGCCGTGAAGTTCTCGCCGCCCGGCGGCGTGGTCGAGGTCAGCGGCCGCACGGAGGGCGACCGCCTCGTCGTCCACGTCAAGGACTCGGGGCCTGGCATCCCGCCCGAGGAGTTACCCCTGCTCGGCCGCCCCTACGCCCAGGCGCCGGGCGAGGAATCGCGCCGGCGCGGCTGGGGCCTGGGCCTCATGCTCTCGGGGGAGCTCGTCGCCATGCACGGCGGCGTCCTGCGCCTGGAAAGCACGCCCGGCGCCGGCGCCACCGCCCTCTTCGACCTGCCTCTGGCTTGAGCGTCTATCGGCGGCGAACTGCAAGGCGTCTGGCTTAACCTGCCGATCGAACGGCCGTTTTGGCCGCCTAGCGCCCCTTCCAGTTCGGCGCGCGCTTCTGAGCGAAGGCCAGCGGCCCCTCGACGAAATCCTCGGACTTGAAGAGCGCCGCCACCGCCGGATAGCGGTTCTGGCCCTTGATCGCCGCCTCCAGGGTCGGTTCGTCCAGCCCCTTGTAGACTGCTTCCTTCGAAGCGCGGATCGACATCGGCGAGAGCTCGCAGATCTGGGCCGCCCAGCGCCGGGCGGCGGCCATCAGCTCATCCGGCTTGGTCACTTCATTCACGAATCCAAGGGCTTGCCCTTCGGTGGCGGAGACCCTGCGCCCGGTCAGGATCATGCCCAGCGCCTGTTTCTGGCCGATCATCCGCGGCAGGCGGTGCAGCCCGCCGGCCAGCGCCGCCAGGCCCACCCGCGGCTCGGGCAGGGCGAAGGTCGCGGCCTCGGACGCCACGATCAGGTCGCAGGCCAGCGCGATCTCGAAGCCCCCGCCCATGGCCACCCCGTTCACCGCCGCGATCAGCGGCTTGGTCAGGTCGAAGCGCGAGGTGAGGCCCGCGAAGCCCGAAGGCGGGCTGGCCATCCCGCCCCCGCCCGCCTGATGCTTGAGGTCGTTGCCCGCCGAGAAGGCGCGCTCGCCCGCCCCGGTCACGATCCCGACCCACTGCTCGGGGTCGGCGGCGAAGGCGTCGAACGCCTCGTGCAGTTCGAAATGCGCCGGCGAGTGCAGCGCGTTCATCACCTCGGGCCGGTTCAGGGTGAAGACGGTGACCGGACCTTCGCGGTCCACGCGGATGAACTCATAGGCCATCGAGGGGCCTCCCTGCTGCTTTCCCGGTCAAATGCTCTGAATTCAATGAGTCTTGAGCGTGATCGGATTCTCTCGAAAACGGATCACGCTCCAGGCGCCGCCGCGTCCGTCAAGCGACGGGACGCAGGCCCGCGCGATACCGTTTCCAGTTCTCGACATAGTGCATCGCTCCCGCGCTCATCACACGCGCCTGTTCTTCGGAAAGCTCGCGCACGACCTTTCCGGGCGCGCCCATGACCAGCGAATTGTCGGGGATTTCTTTGCCCTCGGTGATCAGGCAGTTGGCGCCGATCAGGCAGTTTTTCCCGATCCTGGCGCCGTTCAGCACGATGGAGCCGATGCCGACCAGCGTGCCGTCGCCGATCGTGCAGCCATGCAGCATCACCATATGCCCAACCGTGACATTGGCTCCGATGGTCAGGGGGTGACCGGTGTCGGTGTGCAGCACGCTGCCGTCCTGCACGTTCGAGTTCTCGCCGATGACGATCGGGTCGTTGTCGCCGCGCAACGTGGCGCCAAACCACACCGAAGCATTCTTCTTGAGAATCACGCGCCCCAGTACGGCTGCATTCGGCGCGATCCAGTATTCATCCTCGCCAGGAAGCTCCGGAGACACGCCCCCCAAGTCATACACGCTCATCCGTATACCCCGTTTATTTGAAATGCGGCCGCGTTTAATAAATCGTCAACCAAGATAGCATCATTCTAGTGGTGCGATTCGGGAGGGTGATAGCCCTTCGCGCATCTCGCCGCGAGTCGGCGTCCGGTTCGCGGCCTCGGCTTAGTTGGGCGGGGTACAAGGTGTTGCGTCTGCTCCGGCGGCTTCCGCCGCCTGCATCGTCGAGCGAAGGCCGGCCTCCAGGCCGCAACGCCCAGCGTCGCCGTTCCATCGCAGTTCCCATCCATCCTCGAGGGCGGGCCGTTTCGGCCTCGCCCTTTTTTCTTGCCCCTATGGAGGCCTAGATGACCAAGCGAGCTCTGAAGCGACAACTGCGCGAAGGCGCGTTCGACGCCGCCCAGTTCGACGACGACGCCAAGATTCGGCGCCTGCCGGTGGATCGCACCTGGTCTCCCCTCCCCCATCACAACGACGACCGGGACCAGGGGTATCTGAAGACCATAAAAGCCAGGTCCCCAGGACAGCAGGCGTTGATGGACGCCATCGACGCCAAGAACCTCGTCATGGCCCTGGGTCCGGCCGGCACCGGCAAGACCTACCTCGCCATCGCCAAGGCGGTGGAGGCGCTGGAGGCTGGCCGCGTCGGACGCATCGTGCTCTCGCGGCCGGCCGTCGAGGCCGGCGAATCCATCGGCTTCCTGCCGGGCGAGATGGAGGACAAGCTGGCGCCCTATCTGCGCCCGCTCTACGACGCGCTCTCCGACCGGCTGTCGATGAAGCGGGTCCGCGCGCTGATGCAGGAAGGCGCCATCGAAATCGCGCCCGTCGGCTTCATGCGCGGCCGCACCCTCAACAACGCCTTCGTGGTGATCGACGAGGCGCAGAACTGCACCTACGGCCAGCTCAAGATGCTGCTGACCCGGCTGGGCTGGCATTCGACCATGGTGGTGACCGGCGACCCGGCCCAGTCGGACCTGCTGCCCGAGCTCTCGGGCCTCGGTCCTGTCGCCGACAAGTTCGAGGCGGTCTCCAACATCGCCGTGATCCGCTTGCAGGACGCCGACATCGTGCGCCACCCGCTGGTGGCCGAGATGCTGGGCGTGCTCTGAACGCAAAACGGCCCCGGACCTCAAGGTTCCGGGGCCGAATTCGCTTAAGGGTCGAAGGCCGCCGCCTAAGGCAGGTCTTCGACCAGGATCGCAATCTCGAACATGAACGAGCCGTCACCGTCCTCGTCCTCGAAGACCACGCCGATGAACTCCTCGCCGATATAGACCTCGGCCGAATCCTTCTGCTTGGGGCGCGGAACCAGCGTGATCCGCGCATTGGCGAAGGTTCCCCGCAGGTGACCTTCGAGGCGGCGCATAGTCTTTTCGTCCAGCACGCTGGGCTCCTTCGTCGATTTCGGCCGCGAAACTAGGCGGTTTGGCGCGCGGCGCAAAGCGCTCGCGTCCGAAAAAGCTGGGGACGCGGCCGCCCTTGCCGCTAGTCTCGCCGCCGCGGCGGAGGGAAGAGGCGGCATGTCGGGCGTCGAACTGGGCGTGATCGAGGGCTATTACGGCAAGCCATGGTCCTGGGACGCGCGGCGCGATGCGGTCGCCCGCCTGGCGCCGCACGGCTATCGTTTCTTCATCTACGCGCCCAAGAGCGCCCCCTTCCTGCGCCGGCGCTGGCAGGAGCCGCACCCGGCGGC
>MEEW01000159.1 GCA_001724985.1 Phenylobacterium sp. SCN 69-14 | reverse complement strand
CGGGTCGGGCACGACTGCCCGCTCGGTGATCGACGGCCTGCAGGCCGACGTCGTCACCCTGGCCCTGGCCAGCGACATCGACGAAATCGCCGCCAAGGCCAAGCTGTTGCCGGCCAACTGGCAATCGCGCCTGCCCGACAACTCCACCCCCTACACCTCGACCATCGTGTTCCTGGTGCGCAAGGGCAATCCCTGGAAGATCAAGGACTGGGACGACCTGATCAAGCCTGGCGTCGAGGTGATCACCCCCAATCCCAAGACTTCCGGCGGGGCGCGCTGGAACTATCTGGCCGCCTGGGCCTGGGCCCAGAAGAACGGCCGCAATCCGCAGGGCTTCGTCGAGGAGTTGTTCAAGCATGTGCCGGTGCTCGACACCGGGGCGCGCGGCTCGACCACCACCTTCGTCCAGCGCGGCATCGGCGACGTGCTGCTGTCCTGGGAGAACGAAGCCCATCTGGCGATCGAGGAGCTGGGGCCGGGCAAGGTGGACATCGTCTATCCGTCGCTGTCGATCCTGGCCGAGCCGCCGGTGGCGCTGGTCGACAAGGTCGTGGCCCGCAAGAAGACCCGGACCATCGCCGAGGGCTATCTCAACTTCCTCTACAGCCCGCTGGCCCAGGACCTGATCGGCAAGAACCACTACCGCCCGCGCAATCCGGACGCCGCCGCCAAGTGGGCCAGGAAGTTCCCAAAAATCCCGCTGGTCACCATCGACGAGGCCTTCGGCGGCTGGAAAAAGGCCCAGGCGCAGCACTTCGGCGACGGCGGCGTATTCGACCGCATCTACAAGCCGCGCTGACCCCCTCCCCTTCCTCCGGCGCCATGCCCCGCAACCTCGGCCTTTCCGGCCCGTTTGCAGGGCATGGCCGCCCTGCCCCTGCCCCTGCCCCTGCCCGAACTGATCGGAACCGCCGCCGCGCTCTGTTCGATGGCGAGCTTCGTTCCCCAGATCGCCAAGATCTGGCGCGAGCAAGACGCCTCCTCCATCAGCCTGCGCATGTACGTGGTGACGGTGACCGGCTTCGCCCTCTGGATCGCCTACGGCGCCCTGATCGGCAGTTGGCCGGTGATCGGCGCCAACAGCGTCTGCCTGGCCCTCTCGGCGGTGATCCTCAGCCTGAAGTGGCGTTTCCGCGACGGATAAGCGCGCCATAGTTGGCGCCGCAGGGGGCGGTGAGTAGATTGCGCGGCGATCGGGTTTCGCCTGTTGGCTCGCCAGGAAAGTCTTGATGTCCCTCGATAGATTCGCTCCCGCCGAAGCGGCCCTCAAGGCCGGCAAGTTCGAGGAAGGAGCGGCGATCATCGAACGGCTTCTGATCGAGGAGCCCAAGGCGCCGGCCATCGTCTACCGCAACTACGCAGCCATGCTGGTGCGGCGAAAGCTGTACGGCCAGGCGGAAACCTGGACGGCCAAGGGGCTGGAAATCCATCCCCGCGACGCCGAGCTGATGAACCTCCGCGGCGTGGCGCTGCGGCGCCTGGACCGACCCGCCGAAGCGATCGAGGTTCTCTCCCGCGCCAGCCGCCTGGCGCCCAAGGATCGCGCGATCCTGACCAACCTGGGCAATGTCTACAACGACATCAAGAACCCCGCCGCCATCGACGTTTTCACCAGAATTCTGCGCGTCACGCCTAATGATGGCGAGGCCCAGCGCAGCCTAGGGCGCGCCTTCATGTTTGCTGGCGAGCCTGAAAAGGCCGAGATGCGCTTCAGCCTCGCGACCAAGCTCAAGCCTAGGCTAGTCGATGCTTGGCTCGATCTAGTCGCCGCCACCTCAGATCTGCGCGGCAGCGAGGATTGCATCAAGATACTCGACCGGGCCCAAGCAGCCAACCCAGATGACATACGCTTGGCGGAATCGCGTGTGTTCATACTTCGCCAAACCGGCGCCAGCCGCGAAGCAGAACAATACCTGTTGCAACTCTTGCAACAGCGCCCCGACGAAGCGCCGCTACATTACCAAATGGGCAGCAATATTTCTGACTACGATCGTCCCCGTGCGAATTTACACTTCGAACGGGCCATGGTTTTGGACCCCAGCAATACGAAATACAGCATGGCGCTTGCCGAAAGTCTGGGCCGGTCTCGGCACGGAGATGAGGCGGCCAATCTCGAACGCGCTTATCAAATTCTACGGGGCGTACTCGACGATATCCCCATGAATGCTCCAAATCTCAAGGTCGCTTACGAGCTTCTAGTTCGGCTCGCCGCCTACGACGACATGGACAAGCTGGGATCCTTTTCGGATGTCGGACGCACCTGGGCCAATGCGGGGCGTCACACCGCCTTACTCGCTCATCTAGCTCGCGTACGAACACCTGAAGATCGCTTCGAACTCATAGAACAGCATCGAATCTGGGGACGGCTCGCCTCACAACAGGCGCGAAAGCGTCCAATCTCTCATCCTGCTCCCAGGGCCCACAACGGCAAGATTCGCGTCGGTTTCATGTCTTCCGATCTACGCGCCCATCCGGTTGCGTACTTCGCACTCCCCCTGTTTCAGCACTACGACAGGGATCGCTTCGAAGTGTACTGTTATTCGTATTACCAGGGGGAGGAGGATACGACGCAGAAGGCCATCACCGAATGGGTCGACGCCTTTCGCTGGAATAAGGACATCAGTGATCGAGAAGCAGCTCAAGTGATCGCTAATGACAATCTCGACATGCTGATTGAATTAGGCGGCTCAACACACATGAATAAGCTGTCCGTCATGGCCTTCAAACCAGCAAAGCTATCGGCGAGTTGGGTAGGCTACCCACATTCGGCTGGATTGAGCGAAATTGACTACCTCGTCCTAGACCCTTACATGAAACCGGATCATCCTGGGTTGGTCATCGAGGAGCCGATGATGTTGCCCCACGGCTGGTATGCCTTAGGCGAAATGGCGTTCCGCGACGAACCGCGCCCGGCCGCCACCGCGCCGGTCGAACGGAACGGCTACGTGACTTTCGGGACAGCGAACAATCCTTACAAGTATGGTCGAGAAGTAGTCAGCGCTTGGGCGCAGGTGGTGGCTCGAACGCCCAACTCCCGCTTTCTTTTCGTCCGCCCCGAGGGAAATGCTCCGACTTTCCGTGAGAATATCTGCAAGGTATTTTCGGAAGAAGGTGTCAACGCAGATCGTATCCAGTTCGCGGCCGTACGCGGTCGACACCTGCCATACTATAACGAGATGGACATTTCGCTTGATACATTCCCGCAGACAGGCGGCACAACAACTTGCGAATCCCTCTGGATGGGAGTTCCAGTAGTAACTCGTGTTGGTGAGGCCGTATTTGAACGGCTGAGCTATTCGGTGTTGATGAACCTCAAGCTCGGGGAGCTATGCGCTCGCACGACCGATGAATACGTGGACATTGCGGTCAACCTGGCGAACACTCCCGAGAAGATCACAGATTTCAAGCGCAACCTTCGTAGTCAGATGAAGGCCAGCCCCCTCGGACAGTCCAAAAAGTTTTCACACGATTACTATGCAGCGATAGAAAAGGTTATTGAAGAACGTAGGCGTCATGCTGGCGATGACAGACGTCCGTTCGCTGCGACTCGCTCGTAGTAGGCAGCGTATGCATCCCAGAACGTTGCCGGCAATCCGCCCCTAGGGATCCAGCAATCAGTGTTTATACATACCTCTGGCTCCACGAAATGAAGCTGTGGCGATAACTCAATATCGCAAGCAAGCCCAAGACGGGATCGCATTTCGTTTGCGACGACATTTGCAAAAAATTCTTGCGTCCCGACGATACCAGACGGTCTTAAAGTCAGTTGCGTAGGACCGCCACTTTCCAACAAGCCCTCGGACAGACTCGCGTAAGCTTGACCCAAAAGCGGAGCGGGAATGTTGTCACGGATATAGCGCGGGGTCTTCACATGTCCCGGCTGGCCCGCAAACCAGCGCTGGAATAACGACCAAGCAAAACGGCCCTCTTCAAACGGACCGAATGGGGCTGCGATTACGAACTTGCCGAACTTCAAGCCGCGCCAAAGCGCGAAGTGGCGCAAAGCTTCACTAGTTAGCGTCTTAGAAAGGCCATATGGGCTCAACGCCATATCATGAGGAGCAGGTCCGCCTTCACCAACCTCAAAAGTTGTTCCAGTGACAATGACGCCCGTTGCTCCAACATCGGCGAGCGCGGACAGGACCCTTTCAGCCCCCGCCAAGTTCCGGCCGACCCCCGAGACTACGTCATAATTTGGCGACCTGTAGTTTGGAATGTCCGCCGCGTGATGCGCCAGCAAATCCACGCCATCGGTGATGAGCGTTAAGAATGCTGGAGAACCGAACGGAGCTTCAAAGACAACTCTTGCATATGCGGCAAGCCGCTCGACCCGTTCCGCGCGCAGTCCCTCATAGCCTCCAGGGTGTCGGGTGACGGGGGCGATCACTTCGTACCCGGCTTGAGCTAACGCCTTGGCAATCCAGAAGCCCGTAAATGAACTGCCTCCGGTGAGCAGAATCCGAGCTAAGGTCAAATCCCAAAATCCCCATACTTCGCATCCCGCGCCGAGATCACCGCCGGCGCCGCCGGCCACTCGATGCCGAACGCTGGGTCGTTCCAGCGGACGCCGTGGCCGTGGCCCGGCTCGAAGATGCGGTCGATCTGGTAGAGGACGTCGGTGTCGTCTGCCAGGGTGATGAAGCCGTGCGCCATGCCCTTGCCGATCAGCAGGGCGCGGCCGTTGTCGGCGCTTAGTTCTGTTCCCACCCAACGGCGAAACGTGGGGCTGGCCGGGCGCAGGTCGACGGCCACGTCGAAGATCGCGCCGCGGACGGCGCGCACCAGCTTGGCCTCTTCGTGCGGGGGGGCCTCGTAGTGCAGGCCGCGCAGGGTATGCGCCCGGGTGTTGCGCGACAGGCTGGTCTGTTTGGGCGCGAACGGATGGCCGGCGGCGGCGAACTCTTCGGGGCAATGCAGGCGCGCGAACGCGCCGCGCTCGTCGTTCGCCGGCTCGATGTCGACGATGACGACGCCCTCGATCTCCGTCGCCTTGAACCGCATCAGCCGACGATCCGGGTGTCGGGCGAGGCGATGACGAACTGGCCGCCCCAATCCTTGATATAGGCCAGTTGCCCCATGATCTCGTCCTTCAGGTTCCAGGGCAGGATGACCACGTAGTCGGGCCGGATCTGGGTGATCTCCGCCGGCGCGTAGATGGGCACGTGGGCGCCCGGCAGGAACCGACCCTGCTTGTGGGGATTGGCGTCGAACGCCGCCACGATGTCGGCCGCGGTGACGCCGGCATAGTTCAGGAAGGTGGCGCCCTTGGCCGCCGCGCCATAGGCCGCGACGGTCTTGCCCTGCGCCTTGGCCTGGGCGAGGAACGCCAGGAAGCTGTCGCGCACCGCCTCGACCCGGGCTGCGAAGCCTTCGTAGCCGGAGGGTTTGTCCAGGCCGGCGGCGCTTTCCTCGGCGCGCAGGTCGCGCAGGGCCTGGGTTTCCTGGTGATCGGAAGCCTCGTGGGCGCAGAACAGCCGCAAAGAACCGCCATGCGTCGCCAATCGTTCGACATCGAACGGGCGCAGCCCCTTGGCCCGCAACACCTTCTCCACGGCCAGCAGCGACAGGTAGGAGAAGTGCTCGTGATAGATCGTGTCGAACTGCACCTGCTCGATCAGGTTGAGCAGATGGGGGAATTCGAAGGTCAGCACGCCCTGGGATTTCAGCACATGCTGGAAGCCGGCCACGAAGTCGCCTATGTCGGGCACATGGGCCAGGACGTTGTTGGCGGCCATCAGGTCCGCCGCCACGCCACGCGCCTTCAGCGTCCGGCCGGTGGCGTCGTTGAAGAAGGCGACCTCGGTCGGAACGCCCCGCTCGCCGATCGCGACCTCGGCGGTGTTGGCGGTCGGTTCGACGCCCAGCACCGGCACGCCCATGGCCTTGAAATGCTGCAGCAGATAGCCGTCGTTGGACGCGATCTCGACCACCAGCGACTGTTGGCCCAGGCTGAATCGCTCGGCCATCGCCTGCGCGTATCGCCTGGCGTGCGCGACCCAGCTTTCCGAATAGGCCGAGAAATAGGCGTAGCCGGCGTCGAAGATCGCGTCGGCCGCGACCGGGTCGTCGGCCTGGACCAGGAAGCAGCTTCCGCAGACCCGCGTGTGCAGCGGATAGAAGCCCTCGGCCCCGGCGTCGAGCTGGGCCCTGGTCAGATAGGAATTGGCCAGCGGCTGACGGCCCAGGTCGAGGAAGGTCTGGGTCAGCGGGGCACGGCAGAAGCGACAGGCGGGAACGGTCATCAAAGGCTTTCGTAACGCGAGATCTGGTCGCTGACGAGGCCAAGGGCGTCGCCGCCTTCGGCCTGGGCGCGGTGCCAGTCCATGGTCCAGTCGACGGCGGCGGGCGCGTCGAGTCGGCTTTCGAAGCCCAGCACCCTGCGGGCCAGGCTGGCGTCGATGCCCAGCGACCGGGCCTCGATCGAGTTCGGATCGGGTTCGTGGCGCCAGGGCTGCGCGCCCAGCGCCCGGG
>MEEW01000158.1 GCA_001724985.1 Phenylobacterium sp. SCN 69-14 | reverse complement strand
TCATGGTCGCGTAGCCGGGATAGCCTTCGTCGGCCAGCAGGAACACCTTGGGCTTCAGGCCCGCCTGCTTCTCGATCGTATAGGGCTCGGAGGTGATGTAGCCCTGCTGGACCACGCGCTTGTCGGCCAGGAACGGCGCGGCGTTGAAGGTGTATTTGCGCACCTGGTCGTCGGTGAAGCCGTATTTCGCGCGCAGCCACACCCAGAAGGCGGAGACCGAGGCGTCGGACAGCAGGATCGGGCGGCCCTTCAGGTCGGCGATCTTCTCGAGCCCCTGGTCGGGGTGGGCGATCAGGACCTGGGGGTCTTTCTGCATCATCGCCGCGACCGCTTTCACCGGGATCTTCTCCCGGGCGAGGTTCATGACGATGAAGCTGTTGGAGCCCATGCCCGCCTCGACGGCGCCGGAAGCCAGGAGCTGGGGCACGTTCACGCCCGGCCCGCCCTGGACGATCTGCACGTCCAGGCCGCGCTTGGCGTACTCCCCGGTCGCCAGGGCCTGGTAGAAGCCGCCCTGCTCGGCCTGGGCCTTCCAGTCGGTGGCGAAGCGGATGACCGTGCGCCCGTCCGGCGCCTTGGCCGCGTCCTCGTTCTTGGCCGGCGAACAGGCGCAGGCCACGACCGCGAGCAGGGCGGCGGCGAGACGCAAGAGCTTCATGGACATCCCCCAGACTGCAAAGCGGGCGGAGCCTAGAACCCTTTGGCCCGGCGGCAAATGTCCCAAACGCTGAAAAAGACGAGTTCAGGCCGCCGCCGCGCCCCGCCGCTCCTCGGTCAGCCACTTGGCCAGCACCGCATGCAGGGCCTGGATCTGGATCGGCTTGCCCACTGCGGCGTTCATGCCGGCCTGGAGGCAGGCGGCCTCCACCTCGGGCATGACATCGGCGCTCATGGCGATGATCGGCGTGGTCGCATGGTCGCCGCCCAGGGCGCGGATGGCGCGGGCGGCCTCCAGCCCGTTCATCCGCGGCATATGCACGTCCATCAGGATCAGGTCGCAGGCCTGGGTGCGGACGGCGTCCAGCGCCTCCTGGCCGTCCTGCGCCAGCACCACCTCGCAGCCGAGCAGGCCCAGCACCGTGGCGCCCAGCTCGCGGTTCATCGGATGGTCGTCGACCAGCAGGACGCGGGCCTTCAGGGGCGCCTGTTCCGGCTGCGGGGCTTGGGCGGGGACGGGCGCGGCGGCGCGCTCCGCGGGGATCTCGAACCAGAAGCTGGCGCCGGCGCCCGGCTTGGTGTCGACGCCGATCTGCCCGCCCATCAGCTCGGTGAGGCCCCGGCAGATGGCCAGGCCGAGGCCCGAGCCCCCATAGGTGCGGCTGATGGAGGAATCGGCCTGGCTGAAGCGCATGAACAGCCGCTCGACCTGTTGGGGGGCGACGCCCGGGCCGGTGTCGGTGACGGTGAAGCGCAGGGTGGAGGCCGCCTCCCGGTCGATGACCTGCAGGTCGAGCGCCACACGGCCCTGTTCGGTGAACTTGATGGCGTTGGAGAGCAGGTTGAGCAGGATCTGGCGGACCCGCAGATCGTCGACCAGCAAGGGCGCTTCGACCGGGCCGATGAAGCCGAGCTGAAGGTCCAGGTCCTTGCGCCGGGCGGCCTCGGCGACGATGGCCAGGGCGTCCTGGGCGATACGCCGCGGGGCGGCGGGCGCGCGCAGCAACTCGACCTCTCCGGCCTCCATCTTCGAGAAGTCGAGGATGTCGTTGACCACGGTCAGCAGCGAGGCGCCGGCGCGGTCGATCAGGGACAACTGCCGCCGGGCCGGCTCGGGAAGGTCGTCGCGCTTGAGCAGCACCTCGGTGAAGCCGACGATGGAGGTCATGGGGGTGCGGATCTCGTGGCTCATGGTCGCCAGGAACTGCGCCTTGGCCTGTCCGACCGCCACCGCGCGGGCCCGGGCCGCCTGGGCGGTGCGGGCGCGGCCGGCCCACAGCCGCTTCATCCGCTTCTGGCCGGCCGTCGCCATGGCGATGATGAGGCTGGTGAAGAAGGCCAGGGCGATCAGGAACTGCATGCTGCGGACCCTTTCGGCGAAGGTCCAGGTCTCCTGATGGCGGACCACCGGCAAGGCGACGATCAGCGCCGGCATGATGACCGCGACGATCAGGGCGCCGACCGCCGCCCCGCGCGGCCCCAGGCGGAAGGCGGCGAAGGTGAGGGCGGGGAACAGCAGCAGCGACAGCGGAAAGCGGACCGGGGCGAAGGCGAGGACGCTCATCACCGCGATCAGGCCGTAGATGGCGACGTGCTCGGCCGGCGGGCGGCGGAAGTCGCGGATCATGTCGGGGCGCAGGATCATCAGGCCCGCGGGCAGCACGATCGCCATGCCCAGGGCGTGGCCGTAGAACCAGTTGGTCAGGACGACGTCGAAGCTGCGGCCATAGAGGGTGAAGATGTCGGCGGCGATCACCGCGCCGGCGGCGGTGGCCGGGGCGACCGCGAGCAGCAGCAGGCGCGCGATGCGCGTCAGGCTGGTCAGGCGCATGGTCCTGCCGCAGACCTTGCGCGCCAGCCAGGCGGTGGCGAAGGCCTCGGCGCAGGTCAGCAGGGGGAAGGTGAAGGCGATCAGCGGCGGATTGCCGATCATCAGGTTGTAGGCGAGCTGCACCACGCAGCAGGCGATCAGGACGCCGAGGCTCCAGCGCCAGGGCAGCAGCAGGAACGCCTGGGCCAGCACGCCGCCGGCCAGCCACACGGTCGCGATTCCCGCCCCCTCGCGCGTGAGGGTCAGGCTGAACAGGGCGAACACCGCATAGGCCAGGGTCAGGCCGACACTGAGCGCCAGGTTGTGAGACCGGGTGGTCCGAGCGGTCATGAAGGCTTCCCGCGGGTAGGCGCGAAATCCTGGACGTTCTTTGGAACCAAAGGCTTAAGGCGAGGTGATGCGGACAGTTTGTCGCATCCCTGGGTGGTTGATCCTCTGGGGCGGCTTTGCGGGGCTCAGGCGGGAACTTTCGGCTTATCCACAGGGAATAGCCGCGCCTGGCCGCCGGGGCGCGCGAATGGCGTTAACCTTGAGCGCCCGTCGCGTCCGGCGGGAGACGAGGTGGGCGAACCTGGCGTGACGCAGAGGCTGAAGGCGATCGGATTGGGGGCGGGAGCCGCATTGGCGCTCGCCGGCGGCGCCCTGGCCGACAGCGCGTTCAGCGCCGCCGAGCAGCGCGCCATCGCCGCCAGCGGGCTGCCGCGCGCCTCGGTGGTCTCGGTCAAGCCGGACGTGGTGGTGGCGATCCGCAGTCGCGGGAGCCTCAGCCAGGGCGGCGGCGTGGTCGAGGGCGTCGTCCTGCAGGGCGAGGTGGTGTCGGGCCAGGCCGCGCAGATGCTGGGCTACCGCTCGCTGCGTTCGACCGTGAACATAGACTGCGCGCGCCGCCGCGACATGGTGGTGAAGATGACCGTCTTCACCGAGCCGGGGGCCAAGGGCGTGGCGATCAACCGGCATGTGCCCGGCGGGTGGGTGCAGCCTTCGCCCGACGCCTATCTTTCCGACGTGATCCGGGCGGTGTGCGCGGCTCTGCCTCGCGAAGCGCTGGCCGCGCCGCAGCCGCTGGACCCCGCGCCGGGCCGGGCGGCGCCGGCGGCGCAGGCCCGTAGCGCCGATGAGGATGGGCCGGTCCGGACCTCGCTCGATGCGCGCGCGGCCCAGGCGGCGGCTCCCGACCCGCCGGCCGCGACCGCCGAGCCGTTGCGGGGAACGCTTCCCCCGCCCCCGCCGCCGCCTGCGCCGACGCCCAAGGCCGAGCCGAAGCCTGCGCCCGTGCGGGCCCCTGGCAAGGTGGCGGTCCAGATCGCCGCCTCGGCCACCTCGGCCCAGGCGCGGGAGGCGCTGGGCAAGCTGCGCGGCAAGATCGCCCCGCCGCTGGGGACCGAGGTGCGCAGCGTGGTGGTCGACGGGCGGACGTTCCACCGGGCGCTGGTCACCGGCTTCCGCACCCGGGCCGAGGCGCAGGCGTTCTGCAGCGGTTTGAAGGGCGACTGTTTCGTGCGTTGAGCCAGTAGTCGGCGTGCCCGCCAATTGTATAGAATTGTAAAATGTCGTCCCGATTTGTAAAATCGGCTGGATAGGCGGCAAGAAACGCCTCGAACCGGGCGATATGAGTTCCTGATTTAATCACCGATTAATCGCCGGCCTCCGATGGAGAAGCTTGGCGTGGTGATGCGGGAGCGATGATGTTCTTCGGGATTTTCAAGCCAGGGCAGGCCGTCGGAGCGCCTTCGGAGACGCGCTGATGGCGGACGGCTGCAATGTCATCGCCTTTCCCCGCCGTGACGGACGCGCCCGGCACGATGCGGCGCTGTCGGCGGTGGTGATCGTCTCATGCGCCCTGCGGACCCTGGGCGAGCCGGCGCGGCTGACCGACCTGGTGCGGCTGGCGAGCTGCGTCGATCCGCGGCTGGACGCGGCGGCGGTCGCCCGGGTGCTGGCCGGGGAGACCCTGGCCGATCTCGACGGGGTGTTGCCGTTCATGCTGTTCCGCCGCGTCGACCTGGCGGGCGAAGAGGCCTGGGCCCTCTCGCCGGAATACCGTGCGGTCACGCTCGAAGCGGGGCTGGCGCCGGCGGGGCGTTAGCGGGCCAGGGCCTCGCGGCGCTCCTCCAGCTCCAGCCATTCCAGCTCGGCGGCGTCCAGCTTGGCGCGGGCGGATTCCAGCGCTCCGCTCAGGCGGGAGAAGCCGGCCGGGTCGCGGACGTAGAGGTCCGGGTCGGCGAGGTCCTGCTCCAGCCTGGCGATCTTGCCTGGCAGGGCGTGGATCAGGCCGTCCAGCTCCTGCAGGCGGCGCTGGTCCTTGTAGGAAAGCTTGCTGGCCGCCTTGGGCGCCTCGGCCTTCGGGGCGGCGGGCTTGGGCGCGGGGGCCGGCGCGGCGCCGTCAGCGACCGACTGGAAGAAGCCGGGATTCTGCGAGAGGAAGTCCTGCCAGCCGCCGGGCGTCTCCACTACCTTGCCGTGGCCGTTGAGCGCGATGGTCGAGGTGGCCAGGCGGTCGACGAAGTCGCGGTCGTGGCTGACCAGGATCAGGGTGCCTTCGTAGTCGGCCAGCAGGTCCTCGAGCAGGTCGAGGGTGTCCATGTCGAGATCGTTGGTCGGTTCGTCCAGCACCAGCAGGTTGGCGGGGGTGGCGAGCGCGCGGGCCAGCAGCAGGCGGTTGCGCTCGCCGCCCGACAGGCTGCGAACCGGCTGGCGCAACTGATTGTCGGTGAACAGGAATTCCTTGGCGTAGGCGGCCACGTGCTTGGGCTGGCCGCGGACCATCACCTGGTCGCCGCCGCCGGGGGTCAGCACGTCGCGCAGGGTCATGTCGGCCTTCAGGTCGGCGCGGCCCTGGTCGATATAGGCCATCTCCAGATTGACCCCGAGGTTCACGCTGCCGGAGTCGGGCGCCAGTTCGCCCAGCAGCAGCTTGACCAGGGTGGTCTTGCCCGCGCCGTTCGGGCCGACGATGGCGACGCGGTCGCCGCGCAGGATGCGGGTGGAGAAGTCCTTGACCAGGACACGCTCGCCGAACGCCTTGGAAATCCCCTTCACCTCGGCCACGCGCTGGCCCGAGAGGCCCGACGAGGCCAGGCCCATGGAGAGGTCGCCGCGGACCTCGCGCATGCGCTCGGACTTGACCTTGCGCAGCTCCAGCAGGGCGCGGCGGCGGCCTTCGTTGCGGGCGCGGCGGGCGGTGACGCCGCGGCGCAGCCAGTATTCTTCCTTTTCCAGTTGCTTATCGAGGCGGCGGGCCTCCTCGGCCTCGGCGGCCAGGATGCGTTCGACCCACGCGTCGAAGGCGGAAAAGCCCTTGTCGAGCCGGCGCACCCGGCGGTGCTCCAGCCAGAAGCAGCGGCCGGTCACCCGCTCCAGGAAGGCGCGGTCGTGGCTGACGATGACCATGGCCGCGCGGCTGGCGGCGAGTTCGGCCTCCAGGGTCTCGATGGCCAGGATGTCGAGGTGGTTGGTCGGCTCGTCCAGCAGGATGACGTCCGGCTCCTCGGCGAAGGCGCGGGCCAGGGCCGCGCGGCGGATCTCGCCGCCCGACAGGCCCTGGGCGGGCTTGGCCGGGTCGATCCCGAACAGTTCCAGCGCCGCCTCGCCCCGGTGCGGCTCGGCTCCGCCGGCGACCACGTAGTCGAGCAGGGTCGCGCCGGCGATGTCCGGCTCCTGCGGGACATAGGCGATGCGGGTGGCGGGCTGGAGCGTGCGCTCGCCCTCGTCAGCGGAGATCTGGCCGGCGAGAATCTTCAGCAGGGTCGACTTGCCCGCGCCGTTGCGGCCGACCAGGCAAGCGCGCGAACGCGGCTCCACGGCTAGGTCGACGCCGTCGAACAGCATCTTGGGTCCGTCGGCGAGGCGGACGTCCTTGAGGGCGAGAACGGGGGGCTTCATCGGCGCACGCACATAGCGATCCGCGCGCGCCGATGCAAAGCGCCTCAGTGCGGTTCGGGCTCGAAACGTGGGCGCACGGGGTCGGGATCGGGCAGGTCGAGCATCGGCGGAT
>MEEW01000157.1 GCA_001724985.1 Phenylobacterium sp. SCN 69-14 | reverse complement strand
TGCTCGGCCCAGGCCAGGTCGTGGTCGCCCGCATGGCTCTTGCCGCCCGGAAACACCAGCGCGCCCGAGGCGAAGTCGATCTGGTGGTGGCGCTTGACCATCAGCACCTCCAGGCCCGGATCGTCGCGCAGCAGCAGGATGGTGGCGGCGGGTTTGATGTCGGAGGCGCTCATGGCCGCAAGCTTCGGGCTCGCCGCCCGGCCGCGCAAGCATGACGTCGCGGCAGCAAGCTCAGGCGCGGGCCGCCATATGGACCTCGCGCGCGGCGTCCGACAGGCGGTCCATCTTGTCGAGCAGATAGTCCACGTCCTCGCGCGCCGCCGTCAGCGGCTGGGTCAGGAACCGCTGCAGCATCCGCTCCTGGAACCGCTCGCGATCGCGCGCCCCGCCGTCGAACTCCATCGAGTGATAGGTGTCCACCCCGGCCCGGAACGCGCTGTAGAGCCGCGCCGGCAGCCCGGCCCGCTCGTAGATCGCCTTCAGCCCCAACGGCCCGGCGTCGTGGATCATCAGCCAGGTGCGGTGGTGCGGCACGCTGGCCAGTTCCGCCAGCCCCCACTCCAGGAAGGTCATGTGGCCATGCGCCAGCGCCCGCAGCAGCAGCGAGGCGGTCAGCCGGCTGTTGCGGTGCAGGTGGGCGACGAAGCCCTTGACGTCGGGCGTGCGCCCGGCCTCGTCCACCAGGTCGACGGTCGCCCGCTCGGCCGCGGCGGTGGCGATCTCCAGCGCCAGGTCCGCCGGGATCTGATGATGGTTCAGCAGGTGGTCGCGCACCTGGTCGGAGGCCAGCCGCACCAGCTTCTCGGTCACAGCCGGCGGCAGGACGCGGCGATAGGCGATCGCCGTCAGCACCCGGTCCGAGGCTTCGAACCTCTCGACCGCCGCCTTCAGGGTCTGCTCGGCGAAGTCGGCGTTGTCGTTGGCGCAGACCGCCTCGACCGCCCGCTCGCAGCCCTGCTCGACGATGGCCTGGCTGAGCGCCTGCGACACCCGTGGCCGCCTGGCCACCGCCACCTGCCGGACCGGCCCGCCGATCCGGACGATCTCGATCAGGTCGGCGTCGGTGAAGACCGGCGAGGCGCCAAGGATCGGCAGGCAGACGCACTCCACGTCCTTGGCCAGTTGCAGGGCCACGTCCCGCGGCACCAGCGGCGAGGCCTTCAGGGTGGTGGACAGCGCCGCGCGCACCAGCTCGGCCGCGTCCTGCGCCAGGACCCGCAGGATCTCGTGGGCCCGTTCCCGGTCGGCCTCGGTCAGGACCACCCCATCCAGCGTGCGGCAGATCTTGTGCGCGGCCAGCGCCCGTTCGTCGGGCGTGGCGCCCCTGACCAGCGTTCGGATGTCCTCTTCGGTCAGCGCCGCCCGCGTCGTCGCCATGGCCCCCTCGCCCCTCGGCGGCGGCCGAAAGCCCCACCAAGATGGATAATCGATGGTTAAGCTTAATGAACGGTTGCGCCCCCGCCTCGGGATTTACGCTGCGCCGTAACCTGTCGCCAACCGCGTCCCGATAGGCTCGCCCCTTGCCGCCGAGGATTGGGTTCATGCCGCCAGAGATCGAAACGACCGACGCCCTCGACCGCTCGGTGGCGCGGCAGGCGCTCGACACCCAGACCTCGCTGCTCCCCCACGCCCTGGCCGCCTTCGCCGTCAGCCTGCCGTTCTACGTCTGGGCCGGCTCCTATGCGCCCAACGCCGTCTGGATGACCGGCGCCTTCGCCATCTTCGCCGCCGCCTGGGGCGTCTTCTACATCATCGTCAACTGGCTGAAGCAGCCGCAGAACGCCGCGAACCTGCGCGACCGCAGCCGGATGCACATCCTCGCCGGCCTGCTCTGGTCGGTCGCCGTCGGCCAGATCGCCGCCTTCGCCGACGGCGCGGGGCCGGCGCGCACGCCGCTGCTGCTGATCTCGGTGGCCGCGGCGGTGATGGTGATCTTCTTCACCTCGCCCTGGCTGCCCAGCCTGCTCATCGTCGGAGGGGCCACGGCCGCCGGGCCGCTCTATTTCCTCCACGGCGCGGACGAGGACATGACCCTGGCCAATACCGCCTGGGGCGCGATCGCCCTGGCCCTGGCCCTGGCCCTCATCGTCAACCGCCTGCTGCGCCGCCAGTTCACCCTCGCCGCCGAGCGCGAGCATCTCGTCTCCGAGCGCGCCAGCCAGACCGACCAGGCCCAGCGCCTGGCGCAGTCGAAGTCCGACCTGCTGGCCACCCTCAGCCACGAGATCCGCAACGGCCTGACCGGCGTCGCCCACGTCCTTTCGGCCGCCGCCGGGCGCAACGGCCGCGCCGCCCCCTCGCGCGAGCAGTTGCTGGCCGCCCTCGACGCGGCCAACGACCTGCTGGCCGTGCTCAACACCACCCTCGATTCCGAAACCGCCGAGGCCGGCCGCCTGGACGTCGAGCGCGAGCCCTTCGACGCCCTCGCCCTGCTGGGCGACCTCGTCATCCTCAACCGCCCCAACGCCGCGGCCAAGGGCCTGGAGCTTTCGCTCCATATCGATCCCGAGCTCTCGGCCCTGCAGCGGGGAGCGGCCGTGGCCGACGCCCATCGGGTGCGCCAGATCCTCGCCAATCTGCTGGGCAACGCGCTCAAGTTCACCGTCCGCGGCCGGGTCGAGGCCCGCGCGGAGCTGACCGCGGCCGGCAGGCTCGCCATCGAGATCGCCGACACCGGCCCAGGCCTGGCGCGCGAGGAGCTGGAGCAGGCCTTCGAGCCGTTCAACCGCATCGCCCGCACCAGCGCGGGCACCTCCGGGGCGGGGCTTGGCCTGTCGCTGTCGCGCCGCCTGGCCCGGCTGATGGGCGGCGAGCTGGCCGCCCACAGCGCCGTCGGCGTCGGCTCCTGCTTCCGCCTCGAACTGCCCTTCGACGACATGGCCCTGGCCGAACGCTCGCCATCGCAGGTGAGCGAGGCCTCCGCCCCCGGCCAGGCCGCAGCTCCCGAAGCGCTGCAGGCCCTGCGCGTGCTGATCGCCGAGGACGACGCCCTCAACGCGGCCATGCTGCGCGCGGTGATCGAGCAACTGGGCCATCAGGTGGTCCACGCCGTCGACGGCCGCCGTGCGGTCGACCTCGCCGGGGTCTGCGAGTTCGACCTGCTGATGATCGACGGGCGGATGCCCAATCTCGACGGCCCGGCCGCCATCGCCGCGATCCGCGCCCTGGACGGCGCCCGCGCGGCGGTCCCCATCGTCGCCGTGATCGGCGGCGACGCCGACGAGGCCCGCGAATGCGTCGCCTCCGGCGCCGATGCGGTGCTGCGCAAGCCGGTCAGCGTCAACGCCGTGGCCCGCGCCATCGCCGAGGCGGTCGCCGCCGAGCGCGAGGACGACCGCCCCCTGCGCGCCTTCGCCTGACAGGCCCGTCGCGCACTCTTGAGGCGCCGCCCCCGCCCCGCCAAGATGCGCTCCAATCATAAGGGGAGACGCACAGGTGCTGCTGCAGGGTCTTAAGGTCGTCGAGTTCGCCTCCTACATCGCCGCGCCCGGCGCCGCCGGCGTGCTGGCCGACTGGGGCGCCGAGGTCGTCAAGGTCGAACGGCCCGAGGGCGACCCGATGCGCCACGTCTTCGGCGACGCCAAGAGCGAGATCGCCGGCAACCCGACCTTCGGCCTCGACAACCGCGGCAAGCGCGCCATCGTCCTCGACATCTCCAAGCCCGAGGGGCGCGACGCCCTGGCGCGCCTTGCGGCCCAGGCCGACGTCTTCCTGACCAATGTCCGCCCCGCCGCCCTCAAGCGCGCCGGCCTGGACGAGGCGACCCTGCGCGCGGCCAATCCCCGGCTGATCTACGCCATGGTCACCGGCTACGGGCTGGAAGGCCCCGACGCCGCCAAGCCGGGCTTCGACGTCACCGCCTTCTGGTCGCGGGCCGGCGTCGCCCACATGCACGCGCCCAAGGGCTCGGACCCGTTCATCCTGCGCACCGGGGTCGGCGACCACACCACCTCGCTCGCCACCGTCTCGGCCATCCTCGCGGCCCTCTACGAGCGCGAGCGCACCGGCCAGGGCCGCGTCGTCCAGACCTCCCTGCTGGCGACGGGGATCTATTCCGTCGGCTCCGACCTCGCGGTGCAGCTCGCCTTCGGAAAACTGGCCTCCAACCGGCCGCGCAATGCGCCCTTCGACCCCCTGGCCAATTTCTACCGCAGCCGCGACGGCCGCTGGTTCGTCCTCAACCCGCGCGGGGCCAGCAACGACTGGCAGACCCTCTGCAGGATCTTCGAGCGCCCCGACCTGCCTGTCGACGAACGCTTCGCCACCGGCCGCGTCCGCCGCCTCCACAGCGCCGAACTGGTCGCCGAGCTCGACAAGGCCTTCAACGCCCTGGACTTCGACGAGATCGCCGCCCGGCTGGACTCCGTCGACTTCGTCTGGGCCCCCGTCCAGTCCCCGGCCCAGGTCGCCGCCGACCCGCAGGCCGCCGCGGCCGGCGCCTTCGTAGAGGTCGAGGACGGCCAGGGCGGGACCTACCGCTCGCCCGCCGCCCCGGCCCTGTTCCCCGGCCTGCAGCGCCAGACCCTGCCGGCCTCCCCCGATCTCGGCCAGCACACCCGCGAGGTCCTGGCCGAACTCGGCTATTCGGCCGAGGAGGTCGAAGCCCTCATCGCCGCCGGCGCGGCCGCCTAGCGTTGATAACGACTATCAGCCCGCGCCATATTCGGCGCGCGCTCAGGTTTAGCTCTTCCCGCCCCGCGCCTCGGACAGCACCCGCAGCATTTCGCTGGTGAACAGCGAGCCGGTGGCCCGCAGGCTGGCGCTGGCGTCGTCATCGGCCTTGCTGCCGCGCAGGATCAGGTCGACCATTGCGTCCTGGCTCACCTGCATGGCCTGCTGGCGGGCCGAGGCGTACTGGATGAACCCGCTTTCCGGCGCCGGCCTCGACGCAGGCGCCGCCAGGCCCGCCCCGCCGGTCCGCGTCAGGTTCGCATAGACCTCCGAGACCGTGGCCGGGCGGCCGTCGCGATAGAAGATCGACCGGTTGGCGCTGGCCGCGTCGGGGAACAGGCTGGCCGCGCTGGCGCCCGGCTGGCTGCGCATCGCCTCGATCAGCCGCGCCGATCCCTGCGGCCCCAGGAAATGCGCGGCGTAGAGCTCGCCCGCGGTCGGCGTGCGCCCCACCCGCCCGCGCAGGTACGAGGCGTGGTCCGAGGTCAGCTCCCCGGCCATCAGCGAGGCGGCGTGCGGGTCCAGCCGCAGGTCCATCACCGCCTTGCGCGCCTCTGCCCCCGCCACGCGATAGCGCCCGTCCGCCCCCTTGGTGATCAGGTCGGCGTAGCGGGCGTAGCCGTACTTCGCCCCATGCTGCTTCAAGGTCGAAAGCCAGGTCTGCTCGACGAACTGGAACAGCCCCGCCGCCGAGGACGAGGCCGCCTTGGCCTTGGGGTTGTAGCCGCTCTCGCGGTGCGCGGTGCGCATCAGGAAGGTGAAGTCGACGCCGGTGGCGTTGGAGGCCCGCTGGATCGCGGCCTCCACGGCTCCCCTGATTCCCTGGATCGACATGCGCCAGATGTCGCCGCTCATGGTTAACGCGCCGCTAACCATGTTCGGCCAGCTCAATAGCTCTTGGGCAGGCTGAGCACCCGTTCGGCGATGTAGTTCAGCACCATCTCGCGGCTGATCGGGGCGATCCGCGCGATCATCGCCTCGCGGAAATAGCGCTCGACGTGGAACTCCTTGGCGTAGCCCATGCCGCCGTGCGACAGCACCGCCGCCTCGCAGGCGCCGAACCCCGCCTCCCCGCCCAGGTACTTGGCCGCATTGGCCTCAGCCCCGCACTCGCGTCCGGCGTCGAACAGGGCAGCGGCCTTGAACGCCATCAGGTTCGCCGCCTCCAGTTCGGCCCAGGACCTGGCCAGCGGATGGGCCACCCCCTGGTTCTGGCCGATCGGCCGCCCGAACACCACGCGCTCCTTGGCGTAGCCCGCCGCCCGCGCCAGGGCCGCGCGCCCCAGCCCCACCGCCTCGGCCGCGAACAGCACCCGCTCCGGATTCAGCCCGTCGAGCAGGTAATAGAACCCGCGCCCCTCCTCGCCGATCAGGTCGCCGGCCGGAACCTCGAGATTGTCGATGAAGACGCTGTTCGACTCGACCGCCTTGCGGCCCATCTTCGGGATCACCGTGGCGCTGATCTTCGAGCGGTCGAAGTCGGTATAGAACAGGCTGAGCCCTTCGGTCGCCTTCCTCACCTGGTCGCGCGGCGTGGTGCGCGCGATGATCAGCATCTTGTTGGCCCGCTGGGCCATGGTGGTCCACACCTTGCGGCCGGAGATCACATAGCCGTCGTTCGTCCGCACCGCCCGCGTGGTCAGGCTGGTGGTGTCGAGCCCCGCGTCCGGCTCGGTGATGCCGATGCAGATCTTGTCCTCCCCGGACATCAGCCGCGGGATCGCCCGGTTTCGGAGCTCTTGGCTCCCATACCGCACGATCGGCATCGGCCCGAAGATGTTGAGGTGCATGGCGCTGGCGCCGGAGAACCCCGCCCCCGACTGCGCCACCGCCTGCATGA
>MEEW01000156.1 GCA_001724985.1 Phenylobacterium sp. SCN 69-14 | reverse complement strand
ACCCCAGAAGACTTGTTGGTCGGAGTGGCAGGATTTGAACCTGCGACCCCCGCGTCCCGAACGCGGTGCTCTACCAGACTGAGCCACACTCCGACTTGGGAGGGCGCCTTATAGAGGCAACCGAACGCCCCTGCAAGCGGGCCTGAAGCACCTTTTTTGGGGTGTTGCATCCGGCGATCTGCTGAGCTATCTCCACGCCCTCGCCGCGGGGGACATGGTCCTCCGAGCCGTTCCTGCTGGGGAATGGTGTAATGGTAACACTGCGGTTTTTGGTACCGTCATTCTAGGTTCGAGTCCTAGTTCCCCAGCCACGTCCTTCCCGTCATCATCAGGTCCGCGAGCGGCAGGTTTGGTCATGGGCCGCCCAGGATCATGCCGGGCGCTTCGGGGGCGGTGGCCGCGCCGCCGTTGAGGGCTTTGCGCATCCAGACGATGTCGACCCAGCGGCCCTGCTTCCAGCCCAGCGCCTGGCCGAGGCCGGCATGTTCGAAGCCGAGGGCCGCGTGCAGGGCGATGGAGCCGGCGTTCTGCGAGTCGCCGATCACCGCGACCACCTGGCGGATTCCGAAGGCTTCGCAGTCGCGCAGGACGGCCGAGAGCATCGCCTTGCCGACGCCGCGGCCGATGGCCTCGGGCGCGACATAGACGCTGTCCTCGACCGTGTAGCGATAGGCCGCGCGGGGGCGGAACGGGGCGGCGTAGGCGAAGCCCAGCACCTGGCCGGCCTGTTCGGCGACCAGATGGGGCAGGCCGCGTTCGATCACCGCCTGGCGGCGGGCGGCCATCTCCTCGGCGCTCGGCGGGACCTCCTCGAAGGTCCCGAAGCCGTGCAGCACGTGATGGCCGTAGATGGCGGCCAGGGCCGAAGCGTCGTGCGCGGTCGAAGCCCGGACGATCACCGCTCCCAGCCCCGCTCCTGCGCCCAGATGGCGAAGGCGTAGTCGAGGGCGATCTCCTTGAGGAAGTCGAAGCGGCCCGAGGCGCCGCCGTGCCCGGCCTCCATGTTGATCTTGAGCAGGATGGGCGCTTCGCCGGTGGTCTTCTCGCGCAGCTTGGCCACCCACTTCTGCGGCTCCCAATAGGTGACGCGCGGGTCGGAGAGGCCGCCGGTGGCCAGGATCGGCGGATAGGGCCTGGCCGCGACCTGGTCGTAGGGGCTGTAGCCGGCGATCCGGTCATAGGCGCCCGCGTCCTCCAGCGGGTTGCCCCATTCGGGCCATTCGGGCGGGGTGAGGGGCAGGGAGGTGTCGCTCATGGTGTTCAGCACGTCGACGAACGGCACCGCGGCGATGATCCCGCTCCAGAGGTCGGGGCGCAGGTTGACCACCGCGCCCATCAGCATGCCGCCGGCCGAGCCGCCATAGGCGACCATGCGCCCGGCCTTGCCGTAGCCGCTGGCCGACAGATGCTCGGCGCAGGCGATGAAGTCGGTGAAGGTGTTGGTCTTCTTTTCCTTGCGACCGTCGAGGAACCAGCCCCAGCCCTTGTCCGACCCGCCGCGGATGTGGGCGACGGCCCAGATCCAGCCGCGGTCCACCAGGCTGAGATTGCGGATCGAGAAGGCCGGCTCCATGGCGTGGCCGTAGGAACCGTAGCCGTAGAGCAGCAGCGGCGCCGAGCCGTCGAGCGGGGTGTCCTTCAGCATCAGCACGGTGATCGGCGCCTCCGCGCCGTCTGGCGCGGTCGCATGGAGCCGCCGGGCGACGTAGCGGGCCGGGTCGTGGCCGGAGGGGATTTCCTGGGTCTTGCGCAGGGTCCGCGCCCGGCTGGCCATGTCGTAGTCGAACCACTGCCGCGGCGTGGTCGGCGACTGATAGACGAAGCGCAGGACGCTGGTCTCGTATTCGAGGCCGCCTTCCAGGGAGAGGGCGTAGGCTTCCTCGTCGAAGGCGATCTCGTGGGTCTCGCCGCTGCGGGCCATGACGACGATGCGGTCGTTGGCGTTCACGCGCTCCAGCCGCGCCAAGTGGCCGGCATAGGCGGCGAAACCGGTGATGTAGCGGCCCGGCTCGTGCGGGACGAAGTCGGTCCAGCTCGCCCGGGACGGGACGGCCGCCGCCGACTGCATCAGCTTGAAGTCCACCGCCCCGTCGTCGTTGGTGCGGATCACCCAGCGGTCGGACCAGTGGTCGAGGTCGTACTTCACCCCGACCCGGCGCGGTTCGGCCACCACCGGCGCGGCGGTCGGGTCGGCGGCCGGGATCAGCGAGATCTCGGTGGTCTCCTGGTTGCCGACATGGATGATGAGGTGGCTGCGGTCGGAGGCGACCCCGACGCCCAGGAACATGCCCTCGTCGGCCTCCTCGTAGACCAGCACGTCCTCGCCGCCGCGCGCGGGGCGGCGGAAGACCTTGGAGGGGCGGGCGTTCTCGTCGCGCCAGATCCAGAAGATCCATTGGCTGTCGGGCGAGAAGACGAAGGCCCCGTAGGCGCTGTCGATCACGTGGTCGAGGGTCTGGCCGCTCTCCAGGTCCTTCACCCGGATGGCGTAGTATTCCGAACCCTGCTCGTCGGCGGCCCAGGCGTAGAGCTTGTGGTCGGGGCTGTGGCCGGCCGCGCCGACCTGGAAGAAGGCCTTGCCCTTGGAAAGCGCGTCTTCGTCCAATAGCACCTGTTCGCCGCCGTCCTGGCCGCGGGGGCGGCGCGCGTGCAGCGGATGCTCGGCCCCGACCTCGTAGCGGACATAATAATCCCAGGGGCCGTCGGGGGCCGGGACGCTGGAATCGTCCTCCTTGATGCGGCCCTTCATCTCGGCGAACAACTGCGCCTGCAGGGCCTCGGTCCCGGCCAGCATGGCGGCGGTGTAGGCGTTCTCGGCCTCGAGGTGTTCGCGGATGTCGGCGCGCAGGACCTTGGGGTCGCGCAGCACCTCGCGCCAGTTGTCGTCCTTCATCCAGGCGTAGTCGTCTGTGCGGGTGCGGCCGAGCTGTTCGATGACCTTCGGATCGCGGCGGGCGGTGGGGGGCTTGGGAGCGCTCATCCCCGCTACATGCGACGCGCGGGGCCCGCTCTCAAGCGTCCTTCGCCGCAAACTGTCGCCTGCGGGACACGCGGCGATCTGGCGCAGCGGTCTCATGGAACCAATTGCGTTGCGTTATTCGAAGGCGCGGTCCAACTATTCGTGTGTCGGGAGCATGCGAGTTTATTGAGTAGGGGCGTCCATGGCCTGGGATCTTGCTGTCGAGCTGATCCACGCGACTGTCCAGCTTGAGCAGCCGTTGGGCGACGGCACGCGGACGGTCGGGACCGGCTTCCTGATCTCGGAGGTCGCGCCGGACGGGACCCCTCGCACGGTGCTGGTCACCGCCGGCCACGTCTTTTCCAAGATGCCGGGCCAGGACGCGCGCATCGGCTATCGCATCGAGAACGCCGACGGGAGCTGGAGCTATTCGCCCCAGCCCCTGAAGATTCGCGACGCCGACGGAAAGAAGCTGTGGACCCAGCATCCGTCGCGCGACGTGGCGGTGATGTCGATCACCGCCCCCGACGCCTTCGCCAAGGCGGCGATCCCGCTGGACTGGCTGGCCCAGGACGACACCTTCCAGGCCAACCAGGTCGGGGCGGGCGACGAGATGATGGCGCTTGGCTTCCCGCGCGGTCTGGCGGCCAACCAGGCGGGCTTTCCGATCCTGCGCTCGGGGCGGGTCGCCTCGTTCCCGGTCGCGCCGGCCAGGAGCTTCCCGACCTTCCTGCTCGACTTCACGGTGTTTCCCGGCAATTCCGGCGGGCCGGTGTTCATGTCCCAGGCCGCGCGCCGGCGCGTCGGGGCGAGCGAGACCGGTCAGGACGTGCAGTTCATCGCCGGCCTGCTGACCCAGCAGGTGGAGCTGAACAACGAGCGCCTGGAGATCGGCATCGTCACCCACGCCAAGTACATCCGCGAGACCATCGCCCTGATGGACGATCCGCTGGCGCCGGTGAGCGTGGCCCATTTCGAGCCGGTGAAGGGGGCGAGGGCGGCCTCGGCGGAAGAGGCGGTTTCGCCGTAGTCGCGGGAGCGTCGACGGAGGCTCCCGCGAATCGTGGAGACTGGCGCGCGGCGCGGGCCGCGTCCTGAGCCATCAGGTGTTCATGGGCCCCGGTCTTGCTTCGCAAACCGGGGTGACACTCAACAGGCGATAGGTCCTCCCCCGCTGAAGCAGGGGAGGAAGAGTCTTTGGTTACGCCCCGTAGACGACCGAGATGGTCTCGGCGATGCAGGCGGGCTTGGTTTCGCCTTCGATCTCGATGGTGCACTCGTTCTTCAGTTGCATGCCGCCGGCCTTGGGTTCCGCGCCGATCAGCTTCTGGCGCATGCGCACGCGCTTGCCGACGCGGACCATGTTGATGAAACGCACCTTGTCGGAGCCGTAGTTGATGCCGCGGGTCACGCCCTTGATCGGCAGCATGCCCGCGCCCAGGAACGGGATCAGCGACAGGGTCAGGTAACCGTGGGCGATCGGGCCGCCGATCTCCTTGGTCGCGCGCTCGACGTCGACGTGGATCCATTGATGGTCGCCGGTGGCTTCGGCGAACTGGTTGACGCGCTCCTGGGTGATTTCCAGCCAGTCCGACACGCCGACTTCCTGGCCCACCAGGCCGGGCAGGTCCTTGAACTCCACCGGGTTCATCGTTTGCTCCCAATTCGATTGAAACAGATGTTCGAGGTCTAGCACCTGAATGAGGGCGAGCAACGCCTTTACGTCGCCGCCAGGAACTTTAAACAGCGGCCCATGCAACGAGCTCTTTCCGTTAGCCGGATGACCGGCAACAGGTCGACCTTCCCCGACTGGTACCAGGCGATCGTCCGCGAGGCGGACATGGCCGAGGTCAGCCCGGTTCGCGGCTCCATGATCATCAAGCCGTGGGGCTACGGCGTCTGGGAGCGCATCCAGCAGGTCATGGACCGCCGCATCAAGGAGATGGGCGTCGACAACGCCTATTTCCCGCTGTTCATCCCGCTGAGCTTCTTCGCTAAGGAGGCCGAGCACGTCGAGGGCTTCGCCAAGGAGATGGCGGTGGTGACGCACCATCGCCTGAAGAGCATCGACGGCAAGCTGCAGCCCGATCCCGAGGCGAAGCTGGAAGAGCCGCTGATCGTCCGGCCGACCTCGGAGACCATCATCGGCGACGCCTTCTCGCGCTGGGTGAAGAGCTATCGGGACCTGCCGCTGAAGATCAACCAGTGGGCCAATGTGGTCCGCTGGGAGATGCGCACGCGCCTGTTCCTGCGCACCTCCGAATTCCTCTGGCAGGAGGGGCACACCGCCCACGCGTCGGGCGAAGAGGCCCTGGCCTCGACCCTGGAGGCGCTGGAGATGTACAGGGCGTTTTCCGAGAGCGTCCTGGCCATGCCGGTGATCGCCGGCGAGAAGCCGGAGAACGAGCGGTTCCCCGGCGCGGCCAACACCTTCTCGATCGAAGCCATGATGCAGGACGGCAAGGCGCTCCAGGCCGGCACCTCGCACTATCTCGGGACCAGCTTCGCCCACGCCCAGAACATCCGCTACCAGAGCGACAGCGGCGAGATGGAATTCTGCCACACCTCGAGCTGGGGCGTCTCCACCCGGCTGATCGGCGGGGTCATCATGACCCACGGCGACGACGACGGCCTGCGGCTGCCGCCGGCCATCGCCCCGCGCCAGATCGTCGTGGTGCCGATGCTGCGCGGCAAGGAGGAGGACGCGGCGGTACTGGCCTTCGCCAAGGCGCTGGTGAAGGACCTGAACGCCCAGTTCGCCCTGGGCGAGCCGATCCGCGCCCTGCTGGACGACCGCGACCAGAAGTCGGCTGACAAGCGCTGGAACTGGGTGCGCCGCGGCGCGCCGGTCATCATCGAGCTGGGCCCGCGCGATGCGGCCGGCGGCCAGGTCAGCTACATGCGCCGAGACGTTCTGCGCGACGGCGACAAGGTCAAGTCCCACCAGGCGCCGCGCGATGAGTTCGTGGCGAACGCTCCGGCGCTGCTGGCGCAAATCCAGCAGGCCCTCTACGACGAGGCCAAGGCGCGGCTGGAGGCCAATATCCGCACCGACCTCACCGCCTTCGATCAGGTGGCCGAATATTTCGGCCAGGTGTCGGACGAGGACGAAGAGACCGCCGCCTTCAAGGGCTGGGTGCGCGCGCCCTGGAGCCGCCCGACCGGCGAGGCGCTGGAGGCGGTGGTCGAGCGGCTGAAAGCGCTGAAGCTCACCCTGCGCAACGCCCCGACCGACCAGCCGGCGACCTTCGGGCCATGCGTCTTCACCGGCCAGCCGGGGGTCGAGGAAATCCTGATCGGGCGGGCGTACTAGACGGTTCGGCCGCTGGGGGCGGACCATCGCATATGGCTGGAGGGCCGAAGTCGCGCCCTGGTGTCATCTCGGTTTGCGAAGCAAGACTGGGACCTATGAACACCGGATGGGGGTGGAATCGAGCCCCAAGTCGTCAAGATCAGGCGCGCATGGGTCCCGGTCTTCGGCTGCGCCGAAACCGGGATGACACCGGCTCGCTCGAATAAATCCTCCCCCGCTGGGGGAGGTGGATCGGCGCAACGCGCCGAG
>MEEW01000155.1 GCA_001724985.1 Phenylobacterium sp. SCN 69-14 | reverse complement strand
CGACGGGGTTCTCGCGAACTTCGTCCGGCGTTCCCTCGGATATGCCCTGACCGGCGACCGCCGCTATGAGCCTTTCCGTCAGCAGGCCGAAGCCATTCTGACGGCGACGGACCGCATCCCCGGCGTCAGTTTCCTGGGCGAGGGCCTGGGCAATTTCTGGCAGGACGCGGCCAATCCCAAGGGCGTCTGGCGCCGCACGACGCTGGCCTCGTACCGCACGGCCCAGCCGCAGTGGGAGACGCTGCTAGACATCGACGCCCTGGCCAAGGCCGAGGGCAAGGACTGGGTGTTCAAGGGCGCCAACTGCCTGGCGCCGGACGAGACTCGCTGCCTGATCAACCTGTCGGACGGCGGCAAGGACGCCGTGACGGTGCGCGAGTTCGATCTGACGACCAAGCGGTTCGTGGACGGCGGATTCGTCATCCCCGAGGGCAAACACCGCATCAGCTGGCTGGACCGCGACACCCTGCTGATCGCGACGGACTTCGGTCCCGGCAGCCTGACGGAGTCGGGCTATCCCTTCATCGTCAAATCCCTGACGCGCGGCCATCCGCTGGCGCACGCGACCGAGGTCTATCGCGGCGAGCAAGGCGACGGCGGCTACGGCGTCTCGCCCATGGTGTTCCGCGACAAGGCGGGCGCGGTCGAGGCGGTGCTGTTCAGCCGCCCGCTGGACACCTTCCGATCGGAAATCTGGGCTTTGGGTTCCGACGGCAAGCCCTACAGGCTCAACCTGCCAGAGCGCGTGGCGGTTCAGGGTGTGCTGGGCGACAAGCTGATCTTCTCGCCCGAACAGGCGTGGAGCTTCGACGGTCAGGATTATGCCGCCGGGTCTCTGGTCGCCATGCCGATGGGCGTGCTGGGCGACGTGCGCCAGAGCATCCGCATCGACGCGAAGACGGCGACCATCTTCGCCCCGGGCGCGCGTCAGTCCCTGCAGAACGTCAGCGTATTCGAGGACAGCATCGTCGCCGTCATCGCCGACAATGTCGTAGGCACGCTGAAGCGTTTCGTTCCGACGGCTGACGGCTGGACCGCGACTGACATCGCAGTGCCCGCCAACAGCGCCGTGGGCCTGGGCGACAGCTCCAAGGCCAAGGGCCAGGTCTTCGTCTCGACCCAGGGCTTCCTGACGCCGCCGACTCTCAGCCTGGCCGATGTCGCCACCGGCGCCCTGAGCGAACTGAAATCGGCGCCGGCCAAGTTCGACGCCTCGACCCATGTGGTCGAGCAGTTCGAGGCCACCTCGACCGACGGGACCAAGATCCCCTATTTCGTCACCCGGCCCAAGAATCTGGCGATGGACGGGACCGGCCCGACCATCCTGTTCGGCTATGGCGGCTTCCAGGCCAGCTTCCCGCCCGCCTACAAGCCCGAGATGGGCAAGCTGTGGCTCGAGAACGGCGGCGTCTTCGTCCAGGCCAACATCCGCGGCGGCGGCGAGTTCGGGCCCGGCTGGCACCAGGCGGCCCTGCGCGAGAACCGCCAGCGCGCCTTCGACGACTTCGCCGCCGTGGCCCGCGATCTGGAGCAGCGCCGCATCACCAGCCCGCGCCATCTGGGCATCTACGGCCGGTCGAACGGCGGGGTGCTGACCTCGGTGTCCATCACCCAGCATCCGGAGCTGTTCAATGCGGCGGTCATCGAAAGCCCGCTGATCGACATGCTGCGCTATCAGGAGCTGCCGGCGGGCGCCTCGTGGATGGGCGAATACGGCGATCCGCGCATTCCGGGCGACGCCGAATTCATTGCCCGCTACTCGGCTTATCAGCAGTTGCGGCCCGAGGTGAAGTATCCGCGCGTCTACATCACCACCAACACGCGCGACGATCGGGTCCACCCCGGCCACGCCCGCAAATTCGCGGCGCGCCTGGGCGACCAGGGCCACGACCACCTCTATTTCGAGGACACGGCGGGCGGTCACTCCAACGACGCCGATCCGGTCGCCAACGCCCGACGCTGGGCGCGGCATTACGTTTATCTCAGCCAGCAACTGATGGACTGATTGTACCGCTCGTCGCGCCCGACGCGCCGCTCACGCATTTATGAGCGGCGTTATCGGGCCGAAGGGATAGGATCGCCGTCATGATGGCACGGGGCCTGTTCAGGTACGGGATGACGGCGGCGGTCGCGGGCGTGGGTCTGCTGGCCGTCGCCGCCGCGCCGTCGCGCGAGCGCGACGCCCCGGTCCAGCCGGTGGTGGTCGAGCTGTTCACCGCCCAGGGCTGCTCGGGCTGTCCCGACGCCAACCGCACGGTCGAGACGGTGGCCCAGGATCCGGGCGTGATCGTCCTGACCTACGGCGTCGACTACTGGGACTATCTTGGCTGGTCCGACACCTTCGCCCGGCCCGAGTTCGCCGAGCGCCAGCGCGCCTATCGTCAGGCCTTGAAGTTGCGGAACGTCTCGACGCCGCAGGTGGTGATCGACGGACGTCGTCATGTCTCGGGCGCGCGCTCGCCGGAGCTGAAGGCGGCGGTCGAGGCTGAGGCGCAGGGCCGGGGCTGGCCGCCCGAGATCGAGTTTCGCGAGACCGGCGACCGGGTCGGCATCGGTTCGGGCCGCCCGCCGCGCGGCGGGGCTGAGGTCGTCGCCGTCGTCTATCGGCCGGGCCAACAGACGGTCGAGGTCAAGGGCGGCGACAACCGCGGCCGGGCGGTGACCCACGTCAATGTGGTGCGCGAGGTGCGCCGTCTAGGCGACTGGAACGGCCGGCCCGTGCTGTTCCCCCTGCCTCAGGACGCAGGGGTCGATGAAGGGGTGGTGGTGCTGTTGCAGGCCAAGGACGATCGTCGCATCCTGTCGTCCGCTGCGCGTCCGGAAACGGGGCGCGATTGAACCGCTGACGGAAAAGGTCTAAAGGCCCGCCGCTCTTGATGGGCGCGCGCCTCCTCGCGCGACCCGGAGAACATTGCATGGTCGGGGATACGCCCCGCGGCGACGCCGCGCCAACCGCCAACGCCTCCTCTTCTGCGAACGCCCAGACTCCGCCTTCCGGCGGGGCGCACGGCCATGGCGGAGGCAAGGCCAGTCACCGCGCCCTGATCCTGGGCGCCATCGGCGTGGTCTTCGGCGACATCGGCACCAGCCCGATCTACGCCCTGCGCGAGGCGACGGCCCACGCTCAGAAGGGCGTCGGCGGCGACCTGGCGATCATCGGCGTGGTGTCGCTGGCCTTCTGGGCGCTGATGGTCGTCGTGACGTTCAAATACGTCATGTTCCTGATGCGGGCCGACAACAAGGGCGAGGGCGGCACCCTGTCGCTGATGGCCCTGGCCCAGCACGCCATCGGTCGACGCAGCGCCTGGCTGTTCGTCCTGGGCGTCTGCGGCGCGGCCCTGTTCTACTCCGACGGCGTCATCACGCCCGCCATCTCGGTCCTGTCGGCCGTCGAAGGCCTGCAGGAGGCGCCGGGCCTGAACGGACGGCTGGACCCCTTCATCCTGCCGCTGGCGGCGGGCATTCTGATCGCCCTCTTCCTGGTGCAGTCGCGCGGCACGGCGGGCCTGGCCAAATTCTTCGGCCCCATCACCCTGATCTGGTTCCTGTCGCTGGGCCTGCTGGGCGTGGTCCATATCTTCGACGACCTGTCGATCCTGAAGGCCCTGTCGCCCTACTATGGGATCAAGCTGCTGATCGCCGACGGCTTCCTCGGTTTCGTCATCCTGGGCAGCGTCTTCCTGGCCGTCACCGGCGCCGAGGCGCTGTATGCGGACATGGGCCATTTCGGCAAGGCGCCGATCCGCCAGAGCTGGCTGTTCATCGTCCTGCCGTGCCTGACGCTCTGCTATCTGGGCCAGGGCGCCTTCCTGCTGTCGCACCCCGGCGCGGCGGACAACCCCTTCTGGAACATGGTGCCGCAACTGGCCTATTGGCCCATGCTGATCCTGGCCACGGCGGCTACGGTGATCGCCAGCCAGGCGATGATTACGGGCGCCTTCTCGGTCACGCAGCAGGCGGTCCAGCTGGGCCTGCTGCCGCGTATCGACATCCGCAACACCTCCGAGACCCAGGCCGGTCAGATCTATGTCCCGGCGATCAACAGCCTGTTGCTGGTCGGGGTGCTGTTCGTCCTGGTCAGCTTCCAGTCGTCGCACAACCTGACGGCGGCCTATGGCGTGGCGGTGACGGGGACCATGATGGTCAACACCCTGATGGCCTTCACCGTCGTGCGTCACAAGTGGAAGTGGTCGTGGTGGGCCATCTTGCTGACGCTGGTGCCGTTCGGCTTCATCGACGCGGTCTTCCTGACCTCCAACCTGCTGAAGATTCCGGCGGGCGCGTGGATGCCGCTGGTGCTGGGCGGGGGCTTGGTCATGCTGATGTGGACCTGGGTGCGCGGCTCCCAGATCCTGGCCGACAAGACGCGCAAGGACAGCCTGCCGCTGAATGATCTGATCGAGATGCTGCGCGCCCGTCCGCCGCACCGGGCGCCGGGCACGGCCATCTTCCTGACCTCGGACCCGGACGTCGCGCCCGTGGCCCTGATGCACAACCTCAAGCACAACAAGGTGCTGCACGAGAAGAACATCATCCTGACGGTTCACACCTCGGACCGGCCGCGCGTGCCGGACCTGCAAAGGGTGGCGGTCGAGCCGATCAGCGATGATTTCAAGCGTCTGACCCTGACCTTCGGCTATATGGAGACGCCGAACGTGCCGCGCGCCCTGGGTCTGTGTCGCAAGCAGGGGCTGAAGTTCGACATCATGTCGACCAGCTTCTTCCTGGGCCGTCGCTCGGTCGTTCCTTCCGCCCGCCAGGGCATGCCTCTGTGGCAGGACAAGCTATTTATCTTCCTGATGCGTAACGCCGCCAATCCGACCGACTTCTTCCGCATTCCGCCCGGCCGCGTGGTCGAGCTCGGCACCCAGGTGTCGGTGTGAGCGGGGGCGCGCCCAAGGGCAGAAGCTCCGCCGCGCGCGGTCGCCGCATCGCCGAAAAGGCGCGCGGGCCGCGTCGTGAATCGACCCGGCAGCCCGTCGCGGACGATCCGCACGCCGACATCGGCGTCGAGGCGCGATTGGTGGCGGGCATCCTTCTGAACGCGGCGCTGGAGAAGCGCACGGGGCTGGACGAGGCCCTGTCGCAATCGCCCGCGCGCGACCTGCCGCCTCAGGACCGGGCCTTCGCCCGCGCCGTGGCCATGGCGGCTTTGCGCCGTCTGGGCGAGATCGACCAGATCCTGGAGCGTCGCCTGCAGAAGGCGCCGCCGCTGGCGGTCATGACCATCTTGCGCGTCGCTTTGGCCCAGACCCTGGTGCTGGAGACGCCCGCCTTCGCCGCAGTGTCTACGGCGGTGAAGCTGGCCGAGCGCGACGCCAAGACGCGGCCGTACAAAAATCTGGTCAATGCCGTGCTGCGCGGCGTCGGCCGTGACGGCCCCGGCCTGACCACGGCCGAATCCAACCTGCCCGACTGGCTGGCTCAGCGTTGGAAGGCGACCTATGGCGAGGCGGCTCTGATCGGCTTGGCCCTGGCCACGCGCGAGGAGCCCGCGACCGATTTGACGGCCAAGCCGGGCGTCGATCCGGCCGAACTGGCGGCGTCGGTCGAGGGCGAAGCCCTTCCCGGCGGCACGGTCCGCACCGGCAAGCGCGGCGATGTCGCTTCCTGGCCCGGTTTCGAGGCCGGCGACTGGTGGGTCCAGGACGCGGCCGCGGCCGTCCCCGCCCGCCTGCTGGCGGTCAAGGCGGGCGAGACGGCGCTGGACCTGTGCGCCGCGCCGGGTGGCAAGACGCTGCAACTGGCCGCCGCCGGGGCCGAGGTCGTCGCTCTGGACCGCTCCGAAACGCGTCTGAAACGTCTGCGCCAGAATTTCGAGCGCATGAAGCTCAAGGCCGAGGTCGTCGCCGTCCCGGCTGAGGACTGGGAAGATGACCGCACGTTCGATGCGGTTCTGTTGGACGCGCCGTGCACGGCCACCGGCACCTATCGCCGCAATCCGGAAGTGCTGCGCGCCACCCGGCCCGCCGACGTGGCCAAGCTGGCCGATGTGCAGCACCGCCTGCTGGACACGGCCGCCGCAAAGGTGAAGCCGGGCGGCCGTCTGGTCTATTGCGTCTGCTCGCTGGAGCGCGAAGAGGGCGAGACGCAGGTCATCGCCTTCCTGCGCCGCAATCCGGCCTTCCGCACCGTCGCGGCTGTTCCCGCCGAAGTCGGCGCCCCGGACGAGGCGCTGACGCCCGAAGGCTGGCTGCGCATCCTGCCGTCGCAGTGGGCGGAAAAGGGCGGGCTGGACGGCTTCTTCGCCGCCAAACTGGAGCGGATCGCGGACTAGTCGTTTCGCTCAAGGGCGACGACGGCGTCGGGAAGCCAGGCGCGCTCTCCCGTCGACGTTTCACAGAACAGGAAGCCGCTTTCGCTGAGGATCAGCTGGAGGCGGTCTCCTGCACGGACGGTCAGTTCGAGCGCGTTGAAATCTCTGATCAGCCGCCAGCCGTCGGCGGCGGGTTCGCACCAGCTGTCAGGCGTCCAGCCCGCGCGCCCATCCGCGCCGATGCACCAGGTCCACCCCATGAAGTCCGTCGGCATGGAG
>MEEW01000154.1 GCA_001724985.1 Phenylobacterium sp. SCN 69-14 | reverse complement strand
CCCCCTCCCCCATTACGATGGGGGAGGAAAAGATCAGCCGGCCATATGCGGCGACTCTCCCCCTCTGGGCAGGGCGATCGCATATGGGGGCGAGGCGGCGCTTGATAACCCCTGAAGACGGCGCGTGAGCGGCGTTAGTCTTGAAACACCAAGACACCAAGGACTCCAAGACCACGAAGGGGTCAATCTCACCCTGTCATGGCCGACCAACCGCCGCCGAAATCTTGGTGGTCTTGGAGTCCTTGGTGTCTTGGTGTTGAAAATTCCAGCTTCACCGCTGGCTCGGCCTGTCAGAACAGCCGCTTCACGGCGAGGCTTGAGGATTTCCCGCTTGAGTGACGGAAGGTCACCGTACCTAGGATTCTAAAAAATCCCTGGGAGGGAACCATGTACGATCTGGTCATTCGCGGTGGCTTGGTGGTGGATGGCACGGGCGCTCCGGCGCGCCAGGCCGACGTGGCGGTATCCGGCGGCGTCATCGCCAAGGTCGGCGCGGTCCCCGAACAGGGCCGGCGCGAGATCGACGCGGGGGGCCTGCTGGTCACGCCGGGCTGGGTCGACATCCACACCCACTATGACGGCCAGGCGACCTGGGATTCCTATCTCAGCCCCTCCTGCTGGCACGGAGTCACCACCGTTGTCATGGGCAATTGCGGCGTCGGCTTCGCGCCCGCCCGGCCCGACCGCCACGAATGGCTGATCGGCATCATGGAGGCGGTCGAGGACATTCCCGGCTCGGCCCTGGCCGAGGGCATGAAATGGGACTGGGAGACCTTCCCGGAATATCTCGACAGCCTGGAGAGGCGTCCGCGCGTGCTCGACATCGCCGCCCAGGCCCCGCACAGCGCCATCCGCGCCTATGTCATGGACGAACGCGGCGCGCGCAACGAGGTCGCAACGCCCGACGACATCGCCGAGATGGCCCGCATCACCCGCGAGGCGGTCCAGGCCGGGGCGCTCGGCTTCTCCACCTCCCGCACCGCCCTCCACCGGACCAGGGACGGCGAGGTCATCCCCGGCACCTTCGCCGGCGCCGACGAGATGGTCGGTATCGGCCGCGCCCTGGGCGAGGCCGGCCATGGCGTGTTCGAACTGGCCTCCGACATGACCATCCCCGAGGACGAGTTCGCCTGGATGGCGCAGTTCGCCAGGGAGACCGGGCTGCCGGTCAATTTCAGCCTGCTGCAGTCTCCGTTCCAGCCCGACAAGTGGCGCGACATGCTGGCCCTGACCGCCCAGGCCCAGGCGCAGGGCGCCGACATCAAGGCCGGCATCGCCTGCCGTCCCACCGGCATGGTGCTGGGCTGGCAGTCGACCGTGCACCCCTTCATGCGCAAGAGCGCCTATCGCCAGATCGCCCACCTGCCGTTCGCCCAGCGCCTGGAGCGGCTGCGCGACCCGGCGGTGCGCGAGGCGATCATCGGCGAGACGACGCCGCCCGCCGCGGCGATGGGCGCCCTGCTGCAGGACTTCGGCAACATGTTCCGCCTGGAGCGCGACGGCCAGCTCGACTACGAGCCGCGCCTGGAGGGGTCGGTCGCCGCCCAGGCTGCGCGCGAAGGCCTGACGCCCGAGGCCGTGGTCTACGACATGCTCATGGAGAACGACGGCCGCGGCTATATCTACCTGCCGCTGCTGAACTACGCCCAGCACAACTTCGACCATATCGCCGAGATGATGGACGATCCCAACACCATCCTCAGCCTGTCCGACGGCGGCGCCCATTGCGGAGTGATCTGCGACGCCAGCTTCCCGACTTACATGCTGACCTACTGGGTCCGCGACCGGGTCCGCGGCCGGCGCATGCCGCTGGAGAAGGTGGTCTCGATGCAGACCCGCCAGACCGCGGCCCTCTATGGCCTGCACGATCGCGGCGTCATCGCGCCGGGCATGAAGGCCGACCTCAACGTCATCGACTTCGACGCCCTGGCCATCCAGGCGCCGGAGATGATCTTCGACCTGCCTGCCGACGGCCGCCGCCTGATCCAGAAGGCCAGCGGCTATCGCGCCACGGTGGTCAGCGGGGTCGTCACCTTCGAGGACGGTGAAGCAACCGGCGAGCTGCCCGGCAAGCTGATCCGCGGCCCCCAGGCGGCGCCCGTCGCCCTCGCCGCGGAGTAGGCGCCGCGCGAAATCCGCCTTCCCCTGAAGTGAGAGCGGCCTAATCTGGCGGCATGATCCGCCATGCCCGCCCCGGCGACCACGCCGCCATCCGCGCCGTCAACGAAGCCGCCTTCGGCCGCCCGGACGAGGCCGACCTGGTCGAGCGGCTGCGGGCGGACGGCGACGCCATGTTCGAACTGGTCGAGGAGGACGAGGGCCAGATCGTCGGCCACATCCTCTACAGCCGCCTCTGGGCCGACAGCGTCAGCCTCTATGCGGCCCTCGCGCCCATGGCGGTGCTCCCCGGCCGGCAGAGGGGCGGGGTCGGCAAGCGGCTGGTCTCCGCCTCCATCGAGACCGCCAAGGACTTCGGCGCCTGCGCGATCATCGTGCTCGGCCATCCCGACTACTATCCGAAGTTCGGCTTCACCCCAGGCGCCGCCGCCAAGGTGAAGTCGCCCTTCTCCGCCAGCCCGGCCTTCATGGCGCTGGCCCTGGAGGACGGCGCCCTCGATGCGCCGGTGCTGATCGCCTATCCGGACGCCTTCGGGGTGACGTCATGAAGACCTGGCGCATCGGCGTCATCGGCCTTGGCCAACGCATCGCCCACGTCCTGGCCGCCATGCAGGAGGTGGGCTGGAGCCTCGACCTCGCCGCCCAGTGCGACCCGGCCCCGGTCGGCGCGCCGATCCTGGCGGACGCGGGCATCGCCATGGGCCGCGCCTTCGAGACGCCGCAGGCCCTGCTCGCCGCCGGCCCCTACGACCTGGTGATGATCGGCTCGCCCAATCACCTGCATTTCGAGCACCTGAACCTCGCCCTCGACGCCGGCTTTCCGATCTTCGCCGAGAAGCCGATCGTGCGGACCGCGGCCGAGACCTTCGCCCTGGCCCGCCGCTCTTCATCGGTCTGGTCATGCGCTCGATGTCGATCGTGCGCGAGACCATCGCACGGATCGACTCCGGCGAGCTGGGCGCCCTCGTCTCCCTCGTCTCCCTCGACGCCACCGAGCATCTCCCGCCCGAGCACGGCGGCTATCTCGCCCGCAACTGGCGACGGCGCCAGGAGTTCGGCGGCTCGTACCTGCTCGACAAGGTCTGCCACGATTTCGATATCTTCGGCCGCCTGGCGCGCTCGCGCCCGGCCAAGGTCGCCAGCTTCGGCGGCCGCGAGATCTTCACCACCACGCGCGCCGGCGAATACGTCTACAGCGACGGCCAGCCCGCCTACGCCCTGCGCGAGGCCGGCTGGTCCGGCGCCAACGACGCCTTCCATTCCGACATGGACGTCACCGACCACCAGAACGCCCTGGTGCAGTACGCAAATGGCGTGCGCCTCTCCTTCCACGCCAACAGCCACGTGGCCCTGCCCGAGCGCCGCTGGTACGTGGCCTGCACGGACGGCACGCTGATCGCCGACCTGGTGCGCAACCGGTTGATGGTCCGGCGCGCCATGGACCGCGGCAAGCCCGAGCGGATCGACTACGGCGGGCGCACCGAGGACAGCCACAACGGCGCCGACCAGGCCATGGCCCGCGACCTGCTGGCGTCGCTGGAGACCGGCGCGCCGTTCCCGGTGACGCCCTTCGAGTCGATGGAGGCGGGCCTGACCGTCATGGCCATCGACGAGGCCATGGCCCTGGGCGAGATGCTGGACTGCGGCCCGATGTGGGCCCGCTACGACGCTGCGCGCGGCGGCTGATCGACCGGCGTCGCCAGTGCCGCGCCCAGCAGGTCCTGCAACAGCGGCGTGCGCGGATAGGGATGATGCCGGTACTGCCGGAACCCCTCGCCCATCTCGATCCCGAAGTCGCGCCCGCGCCGCCGCGTCCAGGCCTCCATCGCGGCGACGTGGTCGGGAACGTCGTGCTGGCGCGCGACCCAGGCGTGCTGGCTGGCGTGGCAGGTCAGCATGGCCTTCTTGGCTTCGAACACCGCCCCGACATCGGCCCCGAAGTCCGGGACCGTCCAGCGCCCCTCGCGGTCGCGGCCGCCGATCGGGTCCATGAAATAGAGATGCGGGACGGCGGGCAGCGGCGGCGCCTCGCCGCTGCGGTAGTTGGGCACCGAGGCTGCGAAACAGGCGTCGCGAACCAGTTGGCTCACCGTCTCGTGGTCGGGATGATAATCGGCGGGCGAGGCGGTCAGCACGATCTGCGCCTGCGCCCAGCGCAGCAGCTCGGTCACTGTCCGCCGCGTCGGATCGTTGTTGAACACGCCCAGATCCGGAACCCCGCCGCAGCGGTACTGCGCCCCGATCAGGGCCGCCGCCCTCGCCGCCTCGGCCTGGCGGATGCGGGACGTCTCCTCCGGCGTCCCCTCGCCCGAGCCCAGGTCGCCGCCCGTCACCGTGGCGATACTGATCTGATGCCCGGCGCCGGCCAGCACCGCCAGGGTTCCCGCCGCCAGGATTTCGATGTCGTCGGGGTGGGCGTGGATCGCCAGGACACGGGCCATGGGCCCTAGTCTTGCGTCGCGCCGGGCGTTCCGTCCAGCGGCGCGGCCCGCGGCGCCGAGCTCTGCGCGGCGTCCCCCGCCTCCATGGCGGCGAGCGAAGCGTTGATCTCGCGCACCTCCTCGGCGGTCGGCTTGCGGCGCGGCGCATAGAGCGTGCCCAGCACCCGCGTCCGCTCCCCGCCCGCCGCCGCGGCGTCGGCGACGTTGTAGGTCCGCACCTCGCCGGCCACGGCCAGGGTGACCTGGCGGCCGGCGCCGATCCCCTGGCTCTCGGGGTCGAGGCCGTTGGTGCGCGCGTCCAGCCCGCCCAGGATCGCCGGGGAGATATAGGCCTCCCCGCCCGCATAGCGCCCGGTGAAGGCCGGCGGCTCGCCCCACGGCCCGGTCCAGCGATAGAAGATGTGCAGGCCGACCTGCTTCATCTTCACCAGGGTCGGCGCCCAGTACGGCGCCACATATTCCGCGTGATAATGGGTCGCCGAGCCCACGGTCCTGTTGACGTGTCCGGCCAGGGCGCGGCGCGCCACCTCCTGCGCGAGCCGCCAGAGGCCGGGCTCGGGCGCATAGCGCAGCGACCCGTCGCAGGTGAAGCTGAACTGGCAGCCGGTCGCCCGGGCCGAGCCCTGATAGACCACCCCGCACACCGATTTCGGATAGGCCGGATGCCGAACCCGGTTCAGCACCACCTGGGCGACCGCCTCCTGGCCGAGCTGCGGCTCACGCGCGCTCTCATAGTACACCGCCTCGGCCAGGCACTTCAGGGCCCGCGAGGCGTCCTGCCCGCCGGCATGGAGGACAAATGGCCGCATCGGCCGGATCGGCAGCTTCGAAAACGCCCGCGAGGCGTTGATCTCCTCGGCGGTCTCGACCTGGGTGGCGTCGAGCCCGAGATCGGGAATCTGACGGATGTCCAGGCTGGTCCAGCCAACGGCGCGGCCCCACGGATCGGCCTGGCGGGCCAGCGGGTCATGACGGCGCGCCAGCGCCAGCATCGCCGGGTCCATGTCGGCGGTCAGCCGGATCAGGCCCCGATCGGTGAAGGAGCGCACGATCATCGCCACGCCGCGCGCGCGTCCGCTCTCTTCCGGCGCCATCTTCGGATTGGCGCAGGCCAGCAGGATGACCGCCAGGCCGCATCCGACGACGAGCGCGGCGATCAGGCCGCGTTGCGCGTGAAGAATATGGGAAAGGCTCGGTCGCAATGTCCCAGGTCGGCTCCAGATCGGCTCCATGCCGCCGCAAGCGGGCAAAATAGGGGCCAAGCCCGCAAGAATCGAGTGTTGCGCCGACCGCCGCGCGCTCCCATGCTCTCCTGGCCGGCCGCCAGCGGCCGGGTCACCGGGAGCTCCCGAGGCGAATGATCCCCGTCGGCTCGCCGCTGCGTTTCATTCCCAGGCGATCGCCGCCTTTCTGGGCGGCCCTCGCCATAAGCCTTGCCGCCATGGCCGCGGCCGTCGGGGTGCGGGGCCTGTTCGCCGGCTGGGACACCGCCTTCGCCCTTTCGGTCACCCACTTCCCGGCCTTCGTGACGGCCACCCTCTTCGCCGGCCAGCGCTGGGGCTGGGCCAGCCTCGGCGGCGCCCTGGTCGGCTCGCTTCTCCTCCGGCACGGCCTGCCCGCGGAAGGCGCGGCGCGCGCCGGGATGTTCCTCTACGCGCTCTCCGGCGCCGTCACCATCGTCGTCGCCGCCACCCTGCGCGAGATCGTCCTGCGCCTGGACGAGGCCCAGGCCGCCCTGGACCGCAGCGAGACGCGCCTGCAGATGGCCCAGAAGGCCGGCGAGGTCGGCCTCTGGGACTGGGACGTCGCCACCGGCGAGGGCCACTGGTCCCCGACCCTCTACCGCATCCTCGGCCTGCCGCCGGACACCGACGCCAATATCCGCGCCCTGCTCCGCTCGGTGCATCCGGAAGACCGTGAATGGGTGCGCCAGAGCAACGTGGCGGCCATCCGGTCGGGCAAGCTCGCCCCCACCGAATATCGCATCCTGCGGCCCGACGGCGAGGTCCGCTGGGTGCTCTCGCGCGGCGAGATGCTCCAGAACGGCGCCGGCAAGGCGGTCCGCGCCGTAGGCGTCAATATCGACATCACCGAACGGCGCCATGCCTTTGAAAAGGTGCGGGAAAGCGACGCCCGTTTCCGCGCCCTGGCCGACAGCGCCCCGGTGCTGCTCTGGGTCTCCATGACCGACGGGCGGCGCGAATTCGTCAACCAGGCCTATGTCGACTTCCTCGGCGTCCCCTACGAGGCGGCCCTGAACTTCGACTGGCGTGAGCGCCTGCACGCCGAGGACCTGCCGCGCATCCTCAAGGAGCAGGTGGCGGGCGAAGCCTCCCGCCAGGTCTTCTCCCTCGAGGCCCGCTATCGCCGAGGCGACGGCGCCTGGCGATGGGTCCGCTCGATCTCCCAGCCTCGCTATGGGCCGGGCGGCGTGTTCGTCGGCTTCGTCGGCATCGGCATGGACGTCACCGACGAGAAACAGGCCGAACGCGACCTGATGCACATCAACGACCTACTCGCCGAACGCGTCCAGGCCGCCCTGGCCGAACGCGACGAGGCCGAGACCCGCCTGCACCACGCCCAGAAGCTGGAAGCTGTCGGCCAGCTCACCGGCGGCGTCGCCCACGACTTCAACAACCTGCTGACCGTCATCATCGGCGCGCTCGACCTGATCCAGCGGCGGCCCGACGACAGCGAGCGGCGCGACCGCATGATCGAAGCGGCGCTGGGCGCGGCGCGCCGCGGCGAGCGCCTGACCCACCAGCTTCTCGCCTTCTCCCGCCGCCAGGCGCTGAAGGCCGAGGCGCGGCGGATCGACGACCTGCTGGTCGAAAGCGAGCCGTTGCTGCGCCGCGCCGCCGGAGAGGCCGCCGGCATGGTCCTGGCTCCCGGCGCGCCGGACGCGGTGGCCATGCTCGACCAGGGCCAGTTCGACGCCGCCCTCATGAACCTGGTGGTCAACGCCCGCGACGCCACGCCCGCCGGCGGCGAGATCCGCATCGAGACAGCGGTCTGCGACCTGGCCGAGGGCGAGGCGCCCGACATTCCGGCCGGCCCCTATGTCCGCGTCACCGTGCGCGACAACGGCGTGGGCATGGACGCCCAGGTCCTCTCGCGGGTCTTCGAGCCCTTCTTCACCACCAAGGACATCGGCAAGGGCACGGGCCTCGGCCTCTCCCAGGTCTACGGCTTCGCCCGCCAGAGCGGCGGCGGCGTGGCGATCGACACCGCGCCCGGCGCCGGCGCCTCGGTCAGCATCTACCTGCCGCGGGTCGCAGCTCCGGTCCGCGACTGCGAAACGCCGTCGGGTTCCGAGGGCGGCCCTTCCCGCGTCCTCGACGTCCTGCTGGTCGAGGACGACCTGGCCGTCGGCGACACGGTCGAGGCGATGCTCTGCGAACTCGGCCACCGCGTCGTCCGGGCCGACGGGGTCGACCAGGCCCTGAAACGGCTCGCCCGCCGCCAGCCGATCGACCTGATGCTGACCGACCTCGTCATGCCGGGCGGGCGCTCGGGGCTGGACCTGGCGCGGGCGGCCACCACCGCCCGCCCCGGCCTGCCGGTCATCCTCTCCTCCGGCTTCACCGGCGAGGCGCTTTCGGCGGTGGCCGACGCGCCCTGGCCGCTGCTGCGCAAGCCCTATTCGGCCGACGCCCTGGCCCGCGCCATCGCCCGCGCCCTGGACCCGGAAAGCCAGGCCGCCTGAAGCCGCCTTCGAGGTTCCTGCAAGCGGCTTCAAGATAAAGTGGGCTTGTGCGTCTCCGAACGCGGGTCTATATCACAAGCCATCGGTTTTGCTCGTTTTGAGCATAATCAGGACGCCGAGGGGACGCTGCAGACATCCCGCGGCGTTTTTTGAGGCCGATGAAATGCTCAATTTGAGCATAAGGAGGGATACATGGCCGACGGTTCGCAACTTGCGTTCACTCCCGCTGTCGAAGCCGCCACCCTGCCCATGTGGGAAAAGGTGAAGCACCACGTCACGCCGATGGAGTGGCGCGCCTACGCCCCCCTCATCGCCGAGATCAACCGCCTCAAGCGCGAGAAGAACGCGGTGATCCTGGCCCACAACTACATGACCCCCGAGATCTTCCACGGGGTCGGCGACTATGTGGGCGACAGCCTGGGCCTGGCCAAGGAAGCGGCCAAGTCGGACGCGGCGATCATCGTCCAGGCCGGCGTGCACTTCATGGCCGAGACCTCCAAGATCCTCTCGCCGCAGAAGAAGATCCTGATCCCCGACCTGACCGCCGGCTGCTCGCTCGCCTCCTCGATCACCGGCGCCGACGTGCGGCTGATCAAGCAGCGCTATCCGGGCCTGCCGGTCGTGACCTATGTCAACACCACCGCCGACGTGAAGGCCGAGACCGACGTCTGCTGCACCAGCGCCAACGCCGTGCAGGTGGTCGAGCACGTGGCCCGCGAATGGGGCGTCGACCGCGTCATCCTGATCCCCGACGAGTTCCTGGCCCGCAACGTCGCGCGCCAGACGACGGTGGGGATCATCGCCTGGAAGGGCCGCTGCGAGGTGCACGAGCGCTTCACCGCCCAGGATATCCTCGAGCTCAAGGAAGCCTATCCGAACGCCGAGGTCCTGGCCCACCCCGAATGCCCGGCCGAGGTGCTGGAGGTCTCCGACTTCGCCGGCTCCACCGCGGCGATGAACGACTACGTGCTGCAGCGCAGGCCCAAGCAGGTGGTGCTGATCACCGAATGCTCGATGGCCGACAACGTGGCGGCCGACGCGGTCGGCACCGAATTCGTGCGGCCCTGCAACCTCTGCCCGTACATGAAGAAGATCACGCTGGAGAACATCTACGAGGCCCTGGTCCACGAGCGCTACGAGGTCACCGTCGATCCGGCGATCGCCGAGCGCGCGCGCCTGGCCGTCCAGCGCATGGTCGACCTGCCGCCCCCCGCCGTTCCGGCCCGCTACGACCTCGTCAAGGCGCGCCATCACGTGGATGTGGAACTGATCTGATGAGCGCCGC